>NZ_CP135529.1:1612500-1935000 GCF_032401055.1 Tardiphaga sp. 709
CGCGCGCCGACACCGATCCCACCGGATGTGGTCGAGCGCTTCCAGCCCTGGATGCTGCGCGGCTTGAACGCGCAGTAAATAAGAGATCTCGGAAAGCTCAGGCCTGGCGTTCCGGCGTGATCACAACAAGCCCATCGAGCGCATCGGTGATCTTGATCTGGCACGACAGCCGGGAGTTCGGCTTGATGTCGTAACCGAAGTCCAGCATGTCCTCTTCCATCGGCGTCGGCGCACCGACGCGCTCCTGCCAGGCTTCGTCGACATAGACGTGGCAGGTGGCACAGGCGCAGGCGCCGCCACATTCGGCTTCGATACCCGGGATGGCATTGCGGATGGCCGCCTCCATCACCGTGGAGCCGATCTCGGCGTCAATGCTGCGGGTCTCACCGGAGTGATCGACAAAGTTTATCTTGGCCATGATGCTCGCGCTGCCGAAAGGAAGATACGGGCTGTCCTATAACGGGTCGATCCGGATCGCGCCAGCACTCCGCAGCAAAACCGTCATCTGGAAAAGCAGGATCAAGCATGACCCCTTGGGGGATCAAAAACGATCCCTTGGGGATCAGGACCGCTTCAGAAGGACGTCGATCTCCGCCCGCGCCTCGAGAACGGCGTCAGTGAGCGTCATCAGGGCCTCAGCGGTATCGATGTTGTCGCGCAGCGCACTTTCCAGCCACTCGGCGGCTTCCGTGATGCGGAACGCGCCGACTGCCTGCGCGGAGCCCTTCAGCTTGTGCGTGAGCGCAGCCGCATCCGCCGGCATTTTGACGATCTTCTCGATCAACTCGCTCGACTGGGCCGCGAACATCGCCAGAACTTCACGCTCCAGGCTGCTATCGCCCATAGTCATACGTTGAAGGTGGGGGAAATCGATCGGTCCGTCATCGGGAACCAGCGGCGGTGACGGCATCCATTGAACCCGTTCGAGGTGAAGCGGCATTGATGATGGCCCAAATTCCCGCCAACCGAACGATCCGGCTGCGATTTTTTGCAGCCAAACACGGAATTGGTTAACGGAACGTTCTAGGTACAATCCGCCGGGTTGACGCAGTTTTGACGCAAACTCGCCACGATTGAGGGGCCATTCCGTTTATTTGAGGCGCCACAAGAAGTTACCGGGGGAAGCCGTTAACTATCATTAAGAATGTCTTAACCAGAACCATTTCATTCGCGCGACCAAGCCAATAGGATGTTTGCGGAAGTAGCGGACAAGCCGAGCGACCGGCAGTCCGAAATTCGTCCCGCGGGGTGCACATGGCCAGTCGCCATGCTGCAGGCGGGAACGAATCGTGGGGACTTCTGTGTCAGTTGCGTAATCAGGGGGCGTGGAACGAGCATGGCAAACAACACCAAAAAGGCCAAGGATCCGACCGAAGTCGCGCTCTCTGCCATCCAGGAAGCTCTCAACATCAGTGATCCCGCGCATGTCGATCGCGATCAACCCGCGATCCGTGCCGACAATACTCCCACCAATCCATCTTCCCCCGTCGACCTCGACGACAACGCCTTCGACGCACGCATCGCCAATGATCGCCCGGGCTTCGAGCCGCAGGACGATCAGCGCTTTGCGCGCCGTCCTGCGAACGATGACCGCGAAACCATCGGCCAGATCCTGCAGGCGCTGCAGAAGAACCGCCCCGCCCGCAACGTCTATACGCTCGCCACCCTGTTCGCCGGCTTGTGGATCGTCGGCGCAGGCCTGTTGACCGTTGCGTTCCTGCCGTCTCTGCAGGCTCTGATCGGTCAGGGCTCCGGCGGCACGCTGGCGCTGGCTGGTCTCGCCGCGCTGCTGTTCGCCCCGATCCTGCTGTTTTACTTCCTCGCCAGCCTCGCCTGGCGCGGCCAGGAAATGCGCCTGATCGCCCAGTCGATGGCACAGGTTGCGATCCGCTTCTCCGAGCCCGAAAGCACGGCCAGCGACTCGATGGTCACGGTGGGCCAAGCGATCCGCCGCGAAGTCGCTGCGATGGGCGACGGCGTCGAGCGCGCGATTGCGCGTGCCGGCGAACTCGAAACCCTCGTCGCCAACGAAGTTTCCGCGCTCGAACGCGCTTACTCTGACAACGAAGTCCGCATCCGCGCGCTGCTGCAGGACATCGCGCATCAACGCGACAACCTGGTCGGTCAGGCCGAGCAGGTTCGCTCCGCCATTTCGGGCGTGCAGATCGATCTTCGCCACGACATCGCGCTGATTTCGGACGCCATCGCATCGCGCGTCGACGAAGTCGCCAAGAGCATCACCGGCGCCCTCGAAGAGCGCGGCGAACACATCACTCGTGCGCTCGGCAATGCCGGCGACAATATGATCCTCGCGCTCGGTGAGCGTGGCGGCGACTTGCTCGACCGCCTCGAAGAGGCCAGTGCCGAGACCACCCGCGCGGTGCTCGACGCCAGCGAGCGTCTGACGACCAGCCTCAACTTCAAGACCGGCCACGTGCACGACGAGTTCGTCGATCTCGCCGACCGCGTCCACGAAATGCTCAACGAGCGTATCGACCGCATCACCAGCGAATTCGAACAGCGCTCGTCCACGATTGTCGATCGCGTGTCGGATCGCACCGAGCAGGTCCATGACTCGCTTAAGAATTCCAGCGATAGCCTGCTGCTCGAACTCGAGCTGCGCAGCGGCGACCTCGTCAGCAAGATCGACGATGCCGGCAACCGCCTGGCCAACCAGATCCTCACGTCAGGCGACAAGGCGGGCGAGTCCCTCGACGCCACCGTCAACGCGCTGGTGGCCAAGGTCGCGAGCCAGACCGAAACCGCGCACGACACCCTCAGCCTGCAGATGAACGCCTTCGACGAACTGGTGAAGGAACAGGGCTCTGAGCTGGCCGAGCGCTTCTCGCGCGACAGCGGCACGCTGGGCGCACTGATCACCAAGCACATCTCGGAATTCGACCGCACCGTGAAGACCTTCGGCGGCGAAGTTGTCGATCGCCTGGGTCAGCGCACGCAGGACATCTCGGAAACGCTGAAGACTTATGTCGATAATTTCGACACCCGCGTCGCGTCCAATGTCGGCGGCATCACGTCGTCGCTCGACACCCGCCTCGCAGAATTCGAGACCAAATTCGAAGGCCGCGTCGTCAATCTCGATGCGTCGCTCGACAGCAGGATCAAGTCGTTCGACGAGACCGTCGATGGACGTCTCAAGAGCCTTGAAGAAACGTTTGACGCTCGGGCGCAGTCGGTCACAGCGACCATCGATACGCGCCTTGAAAACCTCGCATCGACGCTCTCGGAAGGTGCCAATCAAGCCGTCCAGTCAGTCGATTCGCGCCTGACGCATCTGACCACCGCCCTGACCGAAGGCGCGAACCTCGCAGTCAGCTCGGTCGACGACCGCTTGACCCACCTGACCACCGCACTCACGGACGGCGCCGTGCAGGCGATCCACTCGATCGACGACCGCCTTTCCTACTTCACGAGCTCGCTCACCGAAGGCACGACACAGGCGATCACGGCCATCGACAGCCGCATCAACAACGTTACCGATGCCATCGACAGCCGCAGCACACAGTTCGCGGATACCATCACTGCACGCTTCCAGACGATCCACGAAGGCATGGAAGGTCGTATCGGCATTGTTGCCGGCGGGATCGAAACCCGCGTCGAACAGTTCGAGGAACTGCTCGGCTCGCGCATCGAAGCCGTTGCCGGTCGTATCGAAACCTCCGGCCGCACGGCCAGCGACTCGCTCATGGCCCGCGCCGAAGAACTCTCGATCGGCATCAAGACCAATGTCGAGGACGCCGAACGTTCGCTCACGCATCTCATGGTCAATACCAGCGAGACCATTCAGGCCGGCGCTCGCGCAGCGCAGGAATCCCTCGTGTCGGTCTCGACCGATGTCGGCGCGCAGCTGAAGCTGACGGCGTCCGATATCGAGAGCTCGCTGACCGCTGTCGGCACCACTGCCGCCACGGCCATCGTCAACAGTGCCCGCGATGCGCAGGCCACGCTGGTCAATGCGTCTTCGGAAGCCTCGCTGCAGGTGAAGTCACTGTCGGCCGATGTCGAACGCACCCTCACTGCGGCCGGCTCCGCCACCGCAGCCTCGATGCTGTCGGGTGCCCGCGACGCCCAGTCGACCCTGGTCGCCACCTCTTCGGAAGTCGCCAGCCAGATCCAATCGCTCTCGGCCGATATCGAACGCACGCTCACTGCCGCCGGCACGGCGACGGCCGACTCGGTGCTGTCCGGCGCCCGCGCCGCGCAGAGCACGCTGGTCGCCGCATCGACCGACGCCTCGCAGCAGGTCCGCACCCTTGCGGCCGATGTGGAGCGCACGCTGATCGCCGCCGGCACTGCCAGCGCGGACTCGATCCTGGCCAGCACACGCAGCGTCCAGTCCTCGCTGATCGACGCCTCGACCGAAGCGTCGAACCATGTCCGCAACCTCGCGGCTGACATGGAGCGCAGCCTGACCACCGCCGGCACCGCAACTGCTGAGTCGATCGTCGCCGGCGCCCGCGAAGCCCAGAGCACGCTGGTCACGGCGTCTTCCGAGGCATCAAGCCATGTGAAGTCGCTCGCCATCGACGTGCAGCGCACGCTCACCGCCGTCGGCGCCGATACGGCCGCTGCGATACTCTCGAGCGCCCGCGAAGTGCAGACCTCGCTGGCGACCTCGTCGGCCGATGCCGCGAACCAGATCAAGGTGATCTCCGCCGACATCGAGCGTTCGCTCTCGAACGTCACCGCCAACACGACCGACAACATCCAGACCAGTGCGCAGAATGCGCACAACTCACTGGTCGCCGCCTCGAACGAAATCACCACCAAGATCAAGACCACCTCGTCGGAGATCGAGCGATCGGTGTTCGCCGCATCGGGCAGCTTCGGCACCACGATGACCGGCAAGACCGACGAAATTGTCACCTATGTGCAGCAGCAGACCGACCGTCTGTCGCAGATGGTCGACGCCAAGCGCGGTTCGCTGGTCGATGCCCTGGGCGCCAAGGCCAATCAGCTCACGGTCGACATCGATCGCGTCACCGCCGACGCGCTCAAGGCGATCGAGAGCCGCGGCCAGACCTTCTCGCAGACCATGGTCACCAACAGCACGGACGTGGCTCGCGCCATCACCACGGCTGGCGAACTCGCTACCGGTGCGGTCAACAAGTCGCTGAAGGATCTCGAGCAGAGCTCGCGCACCGCCATCGAGCAGTCGCGTCAGGTCTCGATCACTGCGGTCACGGAGATGCAGGAAACCAGCAAGATCCTGCGCACCGATACCGTGGCGCTGTTCGAACGCCTGCGTGAAGGCAACATCCTGCTGCAGGAAGTCCTCACCGGCGCCCACGACAACCTCAACTCGCTGGAGCGCGCCCTGGTCACCCGCGTGGCGGATTTCGTGTCCACCATGAACGACGTAACGTCGCGCAACGGCCTGGCCACCCAGACGCTGGAAGAACAGCTCACCGTGTTCACCTCCAAGACCTCGAAGGCCTTGGAGGATCTCGGCTCACTCTCGGGCCAGTTCGAAACCCATGGCCATGCCCTCGTGGATGCCGCGGCTCTGGTCGAACAGAGCAACCGCACCACGATGTCGTCGGTCGGCGAACGCAAGGCGGCGCTGGAATCGCTGGTCACCAC
The DNA here is from genome assembly GCF_032401055.1 of Tardiphaga sp. 709. Taxonomy (NCBI): domain Bacteria; kingdom Pseudomonadati; phylum Pseudomonadota; class Alphaproteobacteria; order Hyphomicrobiales; family Nitrobacteraceae; genus Tardiphaga; species Tardiphaga sp. 709. Next base: position 1,618,102 of record NZ_CP135529.1, read on the forward strand.
CATCGATCTGCGCACCACCGATCTCGATCAGCGCCTCACCCGCTTCACCGGCCTGCTCGATGAATCGCTGGCAGCCGCCGAAGAACGTGCCCGCGACATCGCTCGCGTCGTCGCGGAGACAGCAGGTCAGGGCTCGGCAGCGATCAGCCGGCAGTTCGAAGCCGTCCGCACTGCAGCGGAAGAAGAACGCCGCGCGACAACGCAAGCCATGAGCGAAATCTACCAGCAGGGCACGCAGGAAGCCGATGCCATGTTCAAGCAGTCGGCCGACAAGTTCTCATCGATGGTCGCCAGCATGAAGCAGATGGCTGCCGAAATGCACAACGAGCTCGAGAGCACCCGCACCGAACTGCGCCGCGGCGTTCTCGACATGCCGCAGGAAGCCGCCGAGAGCACAGCGCAGATGCGCAAGGTGATCGTCGACCAGATCGAGGCGCTCGCCGAGCTGAACCGCATCGTCGCACGCCACGGCCGCGGCCTCGACGTGGTCTCGACCAGCCGCACCACCAGCGTGCAGCGTGACGAGGAGCCGGCGATGGCGATCGCCAGCAGCCGTAGTGAAGCGCGCCACGAGGCTCCGCGTCCGGCCCTGCGCCGCGAGGAGCCGCCTGCCCGTAGCGCAACGAACTTGCCGATGCCCGATATCGGTGGCCCTGCGCCGCGTCGCACCGAAGCGCCGTCGGTCGCTCCGGCCAATTCCGACCAGGGCCGTGACGGCTGGTTGTCGGATCTGCTCGGCCGCGCCGATCACGTCGAGGAAGATCGCACGCCGCCGCGCCGCGCACCGGCTCCGCAGCAGCCTGCAGCCTCGGCCAATCCGCTGGAGTCGCTGTCGCTCGACATCGGCCGCCTGATGGATCGGACGCTGGCTGCAGAAATGTGGGATCGCTATCAGCGCGGCGAGAGCAAGGCCTTCAGCAAGCGGCTCTATACGCCCGCCGGCCAGAAGGCTTTCGATGAAGTCGCCCGCAAGTATCGGTCGGACCGCAACTTCAAGGGCACGGTGGATCGCTACATCACCGAGTTCGAACGCCTGCTCGACGAAGTCGCCCGCGATGAACGCGGCCCGGCAGCGCTGCGCAGCCATCTGACCTCGGAAACAGGTCTGGTCTACACCCTGCTCGCGCATGCAGCAGGTCGGCTGGGCTAAGCAAGACCACATCCAAACGCGAAAAGCGGAGGCAGCGATGCCTCCGTTTTTTTGTTAGACTAGTTCGTGCCCCCATAAAGAGGAAACGCCCGAGATGGAGATTGAACGCAACTTCGGCGACACGCTTGATTCCTGCCGATCCGCGCCATCTGCGGACATTGGACGCCTACCCGAAACCGGACAGCCCGTGCGAACTGTGAAAGCCGCGGCAAGATCTCCGATCATCATCGATCTGCGCATCGAACGATCATGAAACTCCGGCGCTTGACGCCGTTTGCCTGAGAAGCCAATCCGCCTGGAGCTGCGCCATATCGGCCCGCAGACGCGGCAAGGCCCAGTCCAAAAAACACCGGACCTTCAACGGCTGCAGTCCGGCATCCGGATAGACCAGGCTGACCGGTAGTGGCTCCGGCGCGAAATCCGGTAAGAGAATCTGTAGCCGACCAGATTTTAACTCATCCGCCACCTGATAGCAGAGCACCCGGATGATCCCTATGCCGGCAAGGGCGGCCTGTATGGCCGCGTCCGTTGTATTCACGGCCAGCTTCGAGCGCGGCTCCACGGCGAAGGCAGCGGTGTCTCGCCGATAGCGCCATTCGGGCGATGTCGCGAAGCCATTGAAAGCAATTCCGTCATGCTGTGCCAGATCTTCCGGCACGCGCGGGATGCCATTCCGAGCCAGATAAGCAGGGCTGGCACAGATGACACGGTGAACGACGCCGACGCGCGTCGCTATCAGTGCATTGTCCTCCAGATGCCCGATACGCAAAGCAAGATCGACATGCTCGCTCACGAGATCGATCTGCTTGTCGGCCAGCGTGAGCCGCAGCGAGATATCGGGCTGCTCCGCCAGAAAGCTCAGTGCGATGGGCAACAGATGGCGCTCCCCGAATGCGACGGGGGCCGTGACATGGAGCACGCCACGTGGCGCATTGTATTCACCGCCCGCCTCTCGCTCTGCCTCCTCCAACTGTTCGAGTATCCGACGTGAGGCGGCGACATAAGCGCGGCCGGCATCGGTGAGCGTGAGCTTGCGGCTAGTGCGAATAACCAACCGGGTGCCGAGATGCTGCTCGAGTTCAGCGACCTTGCGGCTGACGGTGGCGAGCGGTGCGCGCATCTGGCGCGCACCGGCGGACAGGCTGCCAGCCTCGACAACTGCCAGCAGCACCGACATGGCCTCGAACCGGTCCATCATACCTTCCGAACTTTGGGAGGAACCCTCCTGCAGTCTTAGGATACCGTTTTACCATTGGCGACTCTAGTTTTCGCGACGCTGAGGGCCTCGCGGGATGCGTGCCCCAGATAGCGGACGCGCGCTAAGGCGGCGTCAAGGATCAGGAAGGCGCCAACCATGACCAATTTCTCTCGTCGCGCGCTCATAGGCGGACTCGGTGTCGGCATCGTGGGCAGTGGCTTTCTCCCCGGGATTGCCGCAGCCAAAAACGCAGCGGCTCCGGCAAAGGGTGTGACGCCTTTGGCGCAGATCCAGATCGGCCGCTTCACCGTGACCGCGCTGACCGACGGCTATGCCGACATGCCTTACACCTATTTCCCCGGTCGCACGGCCGAACAGGTGGAACAGGCTGCAAAGGCCCAGTTCACGGCGCGGCCGAGCGGCGTGCGTTTCGTGTTCAATCAGTATCTGATCGAGGACGACCAGCGCCGGATTCTGATCGATACCGGGCCGGCAGGCTCCATCGGCCAGACAGGTGCACTCCCGAAGGCGCTCGCCGCATTCGGCATCAGCCGCGATCAAATCGATGCGGTGATCGTGACGCATATGCATCAGGACCACATGGGTGGCCTGATCGTTGGCGGGAAGAAGAATTTTCCCAAGGCCGAGCTCTATGTCGACCGTCGCGACGTCGTGCATTGGACCGATCCGGCAAAGCAAGCCGGTGCGCCCGACTATCTGCAGCCCAGCTTCAAAATGGCGAACGAAGTCGTGCGTCTGTATCCCAAGCTGCAGAAGATCGATGGCGAGCGCGAGATCGTGCGCGGCATTTCCATCGTGGATCTGACGGGTCATACGCCAGGCCATATCGGCGTGCGGATCGCCGATGCCGGTCAGAGCCTCATCATGGTATCCGACATGGTCTTCCCCGTGATCCATCCGAGCGCGACCGATGTGGGGTTCCTGTTTGAACAGGACCGCCCGGCGGCACAGGCGATGCGCGACAAGTTCTTTGCGCGCGCAGCTTCCGAAGGCGCGCTGATCGCGGCGACGCATATGCCCTTCCCCGGCCTCGGTCGCATCGTCTCGGATCGCGGACAATTGCGCTGGCAGGTGGCGGACTGGGCCTTGCAGACCTGAACGACAGGCTGACGCGCTGAGCGAAACGCCCCGATCCGCAACAACAGCTTTACAGGATTACACGCATGACATCGTCGTCCGCCAAATCAAGCGTCCTTGCAACGCGCGGCGGCGCAGCGCTGATAAACCCGTCCGACACACTCGTGCTGCTGCTCGATCATCAGTCCGGGCTGTTCCAGACGGTCAAGGACATACCGGTCGCCGATCTCAGGCGGAATGTCGAGATGATCGCCAGGCTATGTGCTCTGCTGAACATCCCGGTGATTACGACCGCCTCCCACCGGCCGGCTCCAATGGGCCGCTGATGCCGGAAATCCATCAACATACTCCGCATGCCGTCTACGTCGTCCGCAAGGGCGAGGTGGAACGCCTGGGACAATGCGGATTTCGTGGCTCAGGTTGAATCCACGGGCCGCAAGACCCTGGTGATGGCCGGTGTGTGGACCAGCGTCTGCGTGATGTTTCCGGCGCTCGATGCACGCGTTGCCGGCTACGATGTCTATGCGGTCATCGATGCGTCGGGAGATCCAAGCGAACTGGCATCGCGCACATCGCTCGCCCGCTTCGTTCAGGGCGACGTAAAGCCGACCTCGACCAACGCGCTGCTGTCGGAACTGCACCGCACCTAGGCTCGCCCTGAGGCCGCCGAACTTGCCAAACTCTATGGGCTCGTATCGCCCAATTATGCCGCGATCATCGAAAACTATCAGCGGGCTCAGGAAGCCGCCTTGGCAAAGAAGTAGTTGCTGCTGGCGCCGAGGGGCTCAACAAAATCGACGCCAAGGACTCGGTCAGCATCTTTGGAGGTCACTGACAGATCGCCGATCGCGTATTGGCGCCGCCGACGGCGTCGCTTTCAGGCGAGACGCGGCCCGGCAGCTGCGCAGCCATCTGACCTCGGAAACAGGTCTGGTCTACATCCTGCTCGCGCATGCAGCAGGTCGGCTGGGCTAAGCAAGACCACATCCAAACACGAAAAGCGGAGGCAGCGATGCCTCCGCTTTTTTATTGGGCCTGCTGTTGTGCCGGAGCGCTATACGCGGGGCCAGGCCGGTGCCGTCATCATGCGGGATCCTTGTCGTGAATGTTGACGCCGAACGGCAAGGACACCCAGGCATGCCGGCGGCAATGATAGACGGAGATCTCCGGAGGCGGAAAATCCGGATCGGCAAAGCAGCCGACCGCCACGGCTACGGAACGCGCTTCATATCCTTCTTCGGTGTGGAAGAGATTGGTGCCGCAGACGGGGCAGAACCGGAATCGGAAGCGCGCCCCCTGATCCCCTGTGCGGACATACTCGGTCGCGATACCGCTCACATTGTAACTTGGCCCGAAGCCCGCGAGCGCCGCGAAGACGCTGCCGGTCCGGCGCTGGCAGGCGAAACAGTGGCATATACCGACGCCCTTCGGCTCGCCTTCGAGCACGATGGACAGCTGACCGCACGAACAGGAAGCAGTTCTCGACATGACGGACCTCCTCGATGCAGCGGTCTGCTGGATCACGGGCCGCGACAGTTACCTTATGCGAACCCGATGCGTTGGGTGAAGCTGCGCGTCTCGCCCACCGCGATGTGCATCACGCCCGGCTTGTCGGCGAACTCACCGTCAAAATCCACCGGGCTGGCATAGCCGTACCACGGCTCGATGCAGAGGAATGCAGCCCCGGATGGTTTCGACCAGATACCAAGTTCGCGGAAGCCTTCCCAGGCGAAGGTGATCGTCGGTCCGCCAGGCGCGCTATAACTCAGCGACCTGCTGGCGAGATGATCGAAGATCATCGCATCCTTCGCGAACAGCGATTCCGACAGCGCCAGTGCGCCGCCCTGCACCGGCGACGATTCCGGCTCCTTCAGCAGCAACCCACTCTCAAGCCGTCTGATCGGCGCCGGTTCAGCATCGGAGAAAATGATCGTATGTGCGCGCTTGTCGGCGCTATCCGTCAGCGGCCAGTGAAAGGCCGGATGCGCACCAATCGAGGCCGGCAGCATCTCGTCGCCAGTGTTGGTGACGGCATAACCGATCACCAGTTCATCGCCCTCGATCACATAGGTGACGTCAAGCCGAAACGCGAACGGATATTTCGCCCGGCTCGCGTCATTGTCCGCCAGCGACAGCGCGCAGGATGCAGATTCCTGCCCGGTCCAGCTGAAGCGCTGGTCGCGCGCAAAACCGTGTTGGGTCATCGCATAGACCTGGCCGCGATGGCGCAGCACATCGTCCTTCAGCTTCCCGACAATCGGAAACAGCAGCGGCGCGTGGCGAGGCCATTCCTCGCCGGCCTGCCAGAGCACCTCATGCCCATGCGCATCTTTCAATGAGCAGAGTTCGGCGCCATCGGCCTTGATCGTCGCCGTGACGCGGCCATTGCTGATGGTGAAGCTATCTTGGGTCTCCATCAGCGCTCTCCATGTATATTGAGACTGGTGTCTATTGAGCCTGCTGGCGACGACGCGGCGGAGCAGCGGGTGCCGGCGGCGCGGCCGGAGCAGGTGCAGCCGCGGGTGTGCCGCTGCTGGCGCCAAACAACAGACGCGTCGGGTTGCGGTCAAGATTGTTCACCGCACGGCTGATATCGGCGAGGGTACGGCGGCCATCGAGCATCAATGCACCGGAACGCTTGTCGAGATTCTCTGTCAGCTCATGAAACGACTTCACGGCCGCCGTGAGTTCGCCGCCGTCCTTGCCGCCCGCGAGCGCATCAAGGCCGAGCAGAATATTGTCGGTCCGCGCGACGACGCTGTCGGCCTTGCCCATGACACCATCGGCCTTGCCCATCACGCTGTCGATCTTCAGCATGATGCCGTCGATCACTTCCGAATTTTTCGCCAGCGTCGCCGTGAAGGTTTCGACATTCTTCATGGCGCCCTTGAGAGTATCCTGATTGTCGGCGACCAGACGATTGACGTTGTTGAGCGTCGCCCGGATCGATTCCGATATATCCCGCAGCAGTTCCGGATCGGCCGTCAGCACCGGCACGCCGTCGGTGTCCAACGGGACCGCGGGCGCAGCTTCATCGCCGCCCTTCAGCGCGATCGCCGCTACACCCGTGAGCCCCTGAAATTCCAGGCCGACCTGCGTGTCCTTGCGAATAGGCGCGATATTCTCGACCATCGCCAGCGCAACGACGCGCTTGGGATTGTCGAGCTTCACGGAGACGACCTCACCGACCCGGATACCATTGAAGTTGACATTGCCGCCGTTGCGCAGGCCCGACGCCGCGCCTTCGAAGATGATGCGCAGCGGCGTGCGCTGCGTGGTCGAATGCAGATTCTGGAACCACAACACGAAGCCGAACGCTGCGGCAATCACCGCCAGCGTGAAAATTCCGATCAGGACGAAGTTCGCCCGCGTTTCCATCAAACCAACTCCAGTACAACTAGCCGATAACAGCGCGTGCGCGCTTGCCGTGGAAATATTCCCGTAGCCAGGGATGTTGCGAGGCCAGCATGTCGGCCATCGTTCCCTGCGCGATGATCTTGCCATTGCCGAGAACGGCGATCCGGTCGCAGGCTGTATGCAGGCTGTCGAGATCATGAGTTACCATGAAAACGGTCAGCCCCAAAGTTCGCTGCAGCGTGCGCACCAGTTCGTCGAAATCGCCGGCGCCGATCGGATCGAGACCCGATGTCGGCTCGTCCAGGAACACAATCTCCGGATCGAGCGCGAGCGCCCGCGCCAGCGCAACGCGCTTGATCATGCCGCCCGAAAGTTCCGACGGATAGCGATCCGCGACCTCCGGCTTGAGCCCGACCATGGTAAGCTTGGCCATGGTGATCTCATCGAGCAGACGCTCCGAGACCTTGAGATATTCGCGCACCGGAAACTGGATGTTCTGCCGCACGTTGAGTGACGAGAACAACGCCCCGTGCTGAAACAGGATGCCCCAGCGCCGCTCGACATCGCGGCGTTCCTTGTCGCCGCCATCGAGATCAGTTCCGAACACCTCGATCGTGCCGGAGACTTTCGGCACGAGGCCAATGATCGTGCGCATCAGCACGGACTTGCCGGCGCCGGACGCACCGACGAAGCCGAGGATTTCGCCGCGGGTGACATCGAGATTGAGACCATCGAGTACACGGCGGCTGCCGAATGCCACGGTAAGATCGCGCACGCTGATGATCGCATCGGCAGAGATGGAGGCAGCACCCGTCGGCGTCTCAGTAATGGGCGTCGCAGTCGTCGAGGTCATGGCCGTCAGATCCCGATCGTTGCGAAGAAGATCGCGAACACGCCATCCATCACGATCACAAAGAATATTCCCTTCACCACGGACGATGTTGTGTGCTGCCCCAGCGACTCCGCGCTGCCCTGCACGGCAAGGCCTTCGACGCAGGCCACGATGCCGATCACCATGGCCATCACTGGCGCTTTCACCATGCCGACGATGAAGTGGTTGATCGAAATCGCCTCGCGCAGACGCGACAGGAACGACGATGGATCGACTCCGCCATAGAGCCAGGCGACCAGACCGCCACCATAGAGCGCAGCCATCGCGCCTAGAAATGCGAGAATGGGCAGCGCCAGCACCAGCGCCACCATGCGCGGCAGGATCAGAACTTCGATGGCATCGAAACCCATAGTGCGGAGCGCATCGATCTCCTCGCGCATCTTCATGGAGCCGAGTTCGGCGGTGTAGGCGCTGCCGGACCGGCCGGCGACCATGATCGCCACCAGCAGCACGCCGAGCTCACGCAGCACCAGCACGCCGAGCATATCGACCACGAAGACGTCGGCGCCGAAGCGGCGAAAATGGAACAGACCCTGCTGGGCTACGATACAGCCGATCAGGAAGGTGATCAGGACTACGATCGGTACTGCGTTCCAGCACACCTGCTCCAGGTGATGCACCACCGAGGTGAGCCGGAATTTCGACGGATGCCGCCAGACGCGGAACCAGGCCGCGATCACGGCACCAATCATATCAACCAGCGCGACGAGGGTTTCCCCGATGCCATAGATATTGCGGCCGATGCCATCGAGCACGGCAGTCAGGGCGCTACCGCTTGCCGGTAACGGGACCGCAGGCTTCACGCGGCGGACCTCGTCGACCAGGGTCGCGTAATTCGCCGAAAGGCCCGCGATCTGCGCCTCGTGGCCCCCATTGGTCAGCGCCCGACGCAACCGCTCGATCAGCCAGGCGCCGAATGTATCCAGCTTGGACACCTGCGACACGTCGATGAAGATGTTGGGGCGGCTACCGGTCAGCTTCTCGGCCTCGCCGACGAGTTTTTCGAGCGCGGGGGCAAAGCGCGCCGTCCACGACCCAGCCGCGCACAGCGCCAAGCCGTCGCCTTTCGCGATCTGTTCCAAGGTCGGGCCGCTCAAAACAGGCTCCCGCGGGCGTTCAGTCTGTGCATGAACAAAGTATTAACACGCCCAAATACGTTTCTGAGAAGCCAAGTGAAGCCAACACGTTGCTATGGTTAATATGGCCTTAATTCGCCCTGACGGGACTGTCAGACACCGGCATTGCGTCGCAAACAAGTTCACGGCGATCACGTAAACTTATAGACACGCCATTACCCGCCGTTGCCGGCCACAGCCCGAAAGACGCCGCATTGTCCGCCTCCGACGCTGCCCCTGCCCTAATGACCGCCCGGATCGAGCAATGGCCGATCGCTGGCGCCTTCACCATCAGCCGTGGCGCCAAGACTGAGGCCGTCGTCGTGGTCGCCGAGATTCACCGTGGCGGTTTGACCGGCCGTGGCGAATGCGTCCCCTATGCGCGCTATGGCGAGACCCCGGAGGCCACGCTGGCGGCCATCCTGGCGATGCAGGACCGATTTGCCGCGGGCCTCGACCGAAACGCCCTGCAATCGGCCATGCCTGCCGGTGCCGCCCGTAACGCCGTGGATTGCGCCCTGCTCGACCTCGAAGCCAAGAGCCGGGGCCAGCGCGTCTGGGATATGCTGCAGCGGCCGGCACCGCGCGCCTGCACCACCGCCTATACGATCTCGCTAGGTACGCCCGAGGCGATGGCCTCCGCCACCGCAAAGGCGGCCTACCGGCCACTGCTGAAGATCAAGCTCGGCAGTGACGACGACATCAGCCGCATCACGGCCGTGCGCCAGGCCGCACCGGAATCCGAGTTGATCGTCGATGCCAATGAGGCGTGGACGCCGGACAACCTGAAAGCCAATCTCGATGCCTGCCATAATGCCGGCGTCACGCTGATCGAGCAGCCGCTGCCGGCAGGCAAGGATGATGCGCTGATGCATGTGCATCGGCCGATCATGGTTTGCGCCGACGAGAGCGTGCATGGCCTGGCTTCGCTCGAGGCGTTACGCGGGCGTTACGATGCGATCAACATCAAGCTCGACAAAGCCGGCGGCCTGACCGAAGCGCTGGCGATGGCCGATGCCGCGCGTGCCATGAATCTCGACATTATGGTCGGCTGCATGGTGGCGACGTCGCTGGCGATGGCGCCCGCGATGCTGATTGCGCAATATGCACGCTTCGTCGATCTTGATGGCCCGCTATTGCTCGCAGGGGATCGCGACGGCGGTCTGCGCTATGACGAAAGCACGGTCTATCCGCCCGACGCGGCGCTCTGGGGCTGATCGCCCGCAACGCCCGGCGGCTGCCCGGCGCGATACCGGCCGAACCATATGACGGTCGCACCGGCAAAGCCAAGCACAGCCATCACGTAGTAAACGCCCTCGCCGTAACGCGCATAGATCGCGCCTGACAGAACCGCCATGCTGCTCATCACAAGGCCGGTGCAGGCGGTGACATAGCCCTGCGCCCGCGCCATGACGTGCGGCGGCACGTGATGCAGCAGCAGGCCCATTGTGCCGAGTTGCGTCAGACCGTAGGTCGCGCCGTGCAGCAATTGCACGACCACGAGAATTGGGAGCGGAAGCGTTTGCGCGGTCAGCGTCCAGCGCAGCAATGCGCCAAGGCCACCAAGGATGACCATGGTCGCGGGTGCCAATGTCAGGCGCGGCGACACTGCGAACAGGACGATCTCGGCCAGCACGCCCAGCGTCCACAGACCCGCGATGGTGAGGCCGTCGAGCCCAGCCGCCTGCCAGGTGATCGACGCGAAGGTGTAGTAGCCGGCATGGCTGCCCTGGATGAGCGCCGCGGAGATCGCGATGGCGAGAAAGCCGGGATCGCGCAGCAAAGCGCTCGCCTTCGACAGCACCGTGCCGTCGCCTGTCGACGCGCCCAATGGCTGCAGACCAAGGCTGACGACAGCCGACAGCACCATCGCCGCGACAATCACCCAGATCAGATGCTCACCGTCGAGCCAATTGACCACCAGACCGCAGGCAAGCGCACCAACCACGAAAGCGGCCGAGCCCCACAGTCGCAGTGGCCCGTAATCGAAGCCGAAGCGCACGACGCCTTTCAGCGCATAACCATCGGTCAGCGCCGTGAGCGGCGTCCAGACCACTGCCGTCAGCGCGAAGACCAGGAGCACGGCGAGCGGTTCGCGGAGCGTGCCCACTGTCGCAAAGCCGATCATGGTGAGAAAGGCACAGACAATCATCGTCTGGCGCAGGGCATGACGGCGCTCCGCGAAAGCGGTGATGAAGGGCAGCGTGGTGAAACGCGTCATCGACGGCACAGCCAGGATGGCGCCGATCCAGGTCGGATCGATGCCGATCGCCTTCAGCCAGACGGGGAAGAACGGCAGATAGAAGCCGCTGGAGCCGAACACCGTGCCGTAGAACATCGCCAGCCGCTGCGCGAATTTGCGGCGGATTTGCGGGGCGCTATGGGTGGCAGATTCGGCTATCATGAGGTGAACTGCGATTCGCCACGGGATCGTGGTGATGGTTACATACCGCGCATCCCTGTGCGCGCCACGAGTTATCATGATGGCCGAAGAAGCATTTGCCCTGTCGCCGATCTCCGCCCGCCCCACACTGCCGGGCGAGGCAGACTATGACGCGATCCGCGAAGCCTTCATGGAGACCGCGCGCGGCCGCTGGTTTCTTGCCGAATATGCCAAGCGGAACCGCACCGCCGATACCAGCCTGGTTCTCGAAGCCGTCACGCGCCTGGAAGCCAATCTCGCCGCCCAGAAGCAGGCGCCAGCGCTCAGCCTGATCGCCGCCCTCGGCGCGATCCGTTCTGCCGTCCGTCAGGCCAAGGCAACCGCCATCGAGGCGTTGCCGCGCGTCGACACCGACGAGGTTTTGACCGGTGCCCGCAACGGCACCCGCATCATCCGCGAGATCGCCTGGACGCTGCGCGAATGCGGCGCCGACACGCGCATCTGCGATCTCCTGGACACACAGGTGAAGGCCATCGAGGCCGGCCAGCAGGCGCCCAACGGCAATGGCCGCGAGGACGTGTTGGCGAGCTACGACTTGCTGATGCAGCGCATCGAGCAGATGGTCGATGGCAGCGCGGCGACGGTTGCGCAGGCCGAACCGACTCCGGTTGCCGAAAAGGCTGAGCAGGTTGTCGCAGAAGCGCGCGAAGCATCCGTGACACCGCTGTTCAAGTCCCAGGCGAGCGAAGTGCTTGCTGAAACGGTCACGATCTCAAGCGTCGAACCGCCGCGCCCCGCTGTACAGCCGGCCCTTGTAGAGACGGTCGTCGCCGAAACGGCCGCGCCTGTCGCAGAAGCCACCGCGGAGATTGCCGCCACGATGGCGGAGACCTCCCTGGCTATCGCTGCGGACCTGCAGGCGCCTGAAACGACAGGGATTGCGGAGGACGAACATGACCTCGCCGTGCTCGATATGGTCGCCGCAGAGATGGGCGCGCTCGATCTGAGCGAGCCGGACGTTATTGAGCCTCAACTTGCCGAGCCTCAATACGTCGAGCCTGAGGTGATGCAGGTTGAAGCTGTCGCTGTTCAGCCAGCCGAGCCCGAAGCCCTCAATCCCGATCTGATGACGCTGGCGCAGATCGCCGAGGTTGCACTGGCACCCGAGCCGCCGCAACCGGACCTAGTGCCTCAGGTGGAAGCCGCCGCGCCGTCGCTTGGGGCAGCGCTGATTGCTGGCGGCGTGATCGCGGATCCGAACGCGCCGGCATCGGACCCGCTGGCGCCGATCCGCAAGATGACGCAAGCCGAGAAGATCGCGTTCTTCTCGTAAGCGCCTCTGGCCGGATCAGGCGTTGATGATCCTGGCGTAGAGATCCGCATCGACATTGCCGCCGGACAAAACGATCACCACCGTCTTGCCGCGCGCGTCGAAACGCCCGTGCATCAGCGCAGCCAGCGCCACGGCGCCGCCAGGCTCGACCACCAGCTTCAAATCGCGAAACGCAAAGGCCATCGCCTTGCCGACTTCGTCGTCAGTAGCGGTGACGGCACCCGCCAGCAGATGCTGGTTGACGGCGAAGGTGATTTCGCCGGGCGTCAGGGCCATCAGCGCATCGCAGATCGTTCGGCCCGTATTGCTGTGCGCGACGCGCTTGCCAGCGCGTAATGAGAGGCCGTGATCGTCAAACCCCGCGGGTTCAGCGACGATGATCGAAGTCTCCGGGAAACGCGCCTTCACAGCGGTCGCGATGCCACCGATCAGGCCGCCACCGGACGCTTGCGCAGACACGATGTCCGGCGCGATGCCCAAAGCGGCCATATCCTCGGCGATCTCGCGGCCGACGGTGCCCTGCCCGGCCATCACGAACGGATCGTCATAGGGCGGCACGACCGTGGCGCCGCTCTTGCCGGCGATATCGCGCGCGATGGCTTCGCGGTCTTCCTTGTCGCGGTCATAGAGCACGACTTCGGCGCCATAGCCTCTGGTGCGCTCGACCTTCGACACCGGCGCATCGGACGGCATCACGATGGTCGCCTTCATGCCAAGGATCTGCGCCGCGGCGGCAACGCCCTGCGCATGATTGCCGGAGGAGAATGCGACGACGCCCCTGCCGCGCTCACCCTCGGGGATCGAGGAAATCTTGTTGAAGGCACCGCGAAACTTGAACGACCCGGTTCGCTGCAGCACTTCAGGCTTCAGGAACACTTTCGCGCCGGTCTGCGCATCGAGCGCAGGCGAGCGGAGCAATGGCGTGCGCGCCGCATAGGGGGCGATGACGCGCGCGGCGGCATCGATATCGGCGGATGTGATCGGCATCGAGGTGTTTGTCATGCGCGCATTTTATCGCGCGGCACAACCAGCGGGCAAGCTATACCAATCGCAGATCAGGCAGCGAAACGCGGATGCTTCGCTGCGGACGGTGCACGGGCGGCGATTTCGGCCCGCACATGGCTGATATTGTTAACGAAAGCGCGTGCCGACGCTTCCCAGGTGTGACCGGCAGCAAAGCTGAGACAATCCTGCGGCGAAATCTCGAGCGCCTTGAGACAGGCCTGCCGCAAGTCATCCGACAACACACCGACTGGCGACGCGCCGATCACGTCCTTCGGACCCGTTACCGGGAAGGCAGCCACGGGCACGCCGCTCGCCAGCGCCTCGAGCAGCACGAGACCATAGGTGTCGGTCTTGCTCGGAAACACGAAGACATCGGCTGAAGCATAGGCAACGGCCAGAGCCTCGCCCTGCAGCGCGCCCGTGAACAGTGCCTCGGGATATTTCGCTTCGAGCGCGGCACGCGCCGGACCATCGCCGACCACGACCTTCGTACCCGGCAGGTCGAGATCGAGGAAAGCTTCGAGGTTCTTCTCGACGGCGACGCGGCCGACTGAGAGGAAAATCGGCTTCGGCTTGCCGAGATCGACCTGGCGCGGATGAAACAGATTGGCGTCGACGCCGCGCGGCCACAGCACGACACTACGGAAGCCGCGGTCACGTAGCTCGCTCGCCAGCGCCGGCGTAGCCGCCATCACGGCAGAGCTGGCGCCATGGAAGCGGCGCAGGCCGGCCCAGACCCAGGATTCCGGAATCGGAAAACGCGCCGAGATATATTCGGGAAAGCGCGTGTGAAAACTGGTGGTGAAGGGAATGTTGCGACGGCGGCAATAAGCGCGCGCAGAAAATCCGATCGGGCCTTCAGTGGCGATGTGGATGTTGTCGGGCTTCGCCTCGTCGATCAGTTGCGCGATCTTGCGGCGGCTCGGAATCGCGACGCGCAAATCAGCGTAACTCGGTAGCCCGACCGTACGAAACGATTCCGGCGTGAGAAAACTCACATCGACGCCAAAGCCCTTCGCCGCCTCCGCCATCATCGTCAGCGTCCGCACGACACCGTTGACTTGGGGATGCCAGGCATCGGTAGCGACGAGAATGCGCATCAATCCGCCATCCTTCAAGCCGCCTTGGCCGGTGCAAGCGCCGGCACGGGCATGCCGCGGCGGACCGGATCGGTCCAGGTAATGATCTCGAAGCGGCCATCCTCGTGTTCGACCAGCGCCGTACAGCTTTCGACCCAATCACCGCAATTCATGTAGCGGATGCCATGCTCGTCGCGGATCGTCGCGTAGTGGATGTGGCCGCAGATCACGCCATCAGCGCCGTGGCGCCGCGCCTCACCGGCCAGCGTCTCTTCGAACGCGCCGATATAGTTGACGGCGTTCTTCACCTTCATCTTGGCCCATTTCGACAGCGACCAGTAAGGGAAGCCGAACAATTTGCGCAGCGCATTGACCAGGCGATTCATCTGGATCGCGAAGTCATAGGCCTTGTCGCCGAGATGGGCGAGCCAGCGCGCGTTCTGCACCACTAGGTCGAAAATATCGCCATGGATGACGAGATATTTCTTGCCGTCCGCGCCTTCATGCGTCGCGGTCTCGACAACCTCGATACCGCCGAAATGCGTGCCGTAATAGCTGCGCAGGAATTCGTCGTGATTGCCGGGAATGTAAACGACCTTGGCGCCCTTGCGCACCTTGCGCAGCATCTTCTGGACGAAGTCGTTATGAGACTGCGGCCAGTGCCAGCCGGATTTCAGCGCCCAGCCATCGACGATGTCGCCAACGAGATAGATGGTATCGGCATCATGGGTACGGAGGAAGTCCAGCAGCCGGTCAGCCTGCGATCCGCGGGCGCCAAGGTGGACGTCGGAGATAAACAAGGTGCGAAAGCGCTTTTCGTTGCCTTCACTCATCACGTCTCTTTCCATGTCGAGCAGCTAACTGATTTGCATGACACGGCGATGACGATTTACGCCGCCAGCGCCGCCGCGGTTCGCTCAAAAGTAACCAATGTGTAGATGCCGAACGGCGCCACCTTGCGGCGTTCGATGAGGATCGATTCAGCATTCGCTTGCGACCACGCCTGCAGCCGCGCGAACGGGAATTCCGGGCGCAAACCGAAGGAACGGGTCTTCACGGCGGCCCAGCGCTCAACGGCGGCTGCCAGACCAGTCTCCGAATACAGATGATTGACGAGAATGATGCGTCCGCCCGGCTTCACCACCCGGTGGCACTCGGACAACACCTGCTCGGGATTCTCGACCAGCGTAATCACAAACTGCGCGACGACACAGTCGAAGGTCGCGTCTGCAAAGCTCATCGCATGGGCATCCATCTCCCTGATGTCCTTGACCCATGGATAGCGGCCGGTCGCCATCTTGGCGCGCGCCTTGGCAAGCATGGGCGCGCTCAGATCGATACCGGTGATCTCGGTTGTCGCATCATAGTCATCGAATGACAGGCCCGTGCCGACGCCGACTTCAAGCACCTTGCCGCCCACAGCACGCGCCGCTTCCGCAGCCGCGCGCCGGCCCTTCAGCATCACCGGACCGCACACCGCATCATAGATCGGAGCCCAGCGCGCATAGGCCGTTTCAACAATGGATTTTTCGAGATCCAGCGTCGTCATCGAAGGTTCCGTCCAGCGTGTCCGGAAGAATCGGACAACCCATTTGCTGTTCGGCTGATATCAAGCCGGGATGACAGATCGACGACAGAGTGTCGCATGAGAGGTACCGCTGGATACGCCAGAGGACCGCCAAAGGGACTACCGTAACCGATATGTACCCGCAGAGCGGCTGCAGCGCGTGGCTCGTGAATCCGGCGCTAACGCGCGCGGAATTTGCAAGACGAAGCCCTTCCTGAACGCGTTCCGAAACGCCTGGCCGCCTTTTCGCGGCGCCTTAAGCGAAAATAACGCTGCTCTGACGCCTGACTGACGTCGGCGACGACGTCGACAGGCTTCAATGGCTGTCACACAGCGATGTACCGGGATATCCCGGTCGCAAAAATCGGAGCACCACCATGCGCGCCTACGCACAGTTTGTATCAGGCGACGATCATCTGCGTCTTGGTGCGATCTTCAGCCTGCCTGCCACGTGGCGGCAGCGAGCCCGCTTCAGGGCAGAGTTGCGCGCGGATATCAGAGACAGGCCCGATTTTCTCTGCGATATCGGCATCGGCCTGTACGAAGCGCATGCCGAAGCGTCACGGTTTTTCTGGGAGCCTTGGCTACTGAAGCGCCGCTAACCCAAAATCATAATCCAATTGTTGCGGCGGACCTGCGCTCGACCAGGAGCGTGAGTATCGATGTCTCCGAGACTCACCAGAAGATCAAGAATCTTCGGGTGGAGCATTTCCATGACACGACATTCGTCCTTTTCAACGGCGGTTAATCGGACGATCGTGCAAACAGACATTGTATTTCACTGGGAAACGCGCTGGATCATAGATACGATCTATGACCTGTGGGGGACGGCGCATTGGACAAGCTCACTCTGAACGATCCGCTATTCGCTACCTACGTCATTGCTGCGAGTCTGACGATCCTCAAGGCTGTGGCGATGTCGTGGCTGACTGTAGTCCGTATGGTCGACGTCAAAGGCGGCTACCGTTCGCCGGAGGATATCAAGAAGACGCCGATGAACCCCGCGCCCTCCCCGGCGCAACTCTTGCCCAACGAGCGCGTCGAGCGGATTCGCCGGATCCAAATGAACGATCTTGAGAGCCTGCCCTACTTCCTGGTCGCGGGTTTGCTCTACATTCTCACGCAACCATCCCTGCTGCTCGCGCAATGGCTGCTATACGGCTACGTCGCCTCACGTCTGCTTCACTTTATCGCCTATCTCACCGGACAGATTCATGAGATCCGCGCGACCTTTTGGACTGTGGGCTCGCTCATCCTGGTCTTCATGACCGTCCGGACGTTGATATCTGCAGTCAGCGCGTGAGGCTCAATCCGTAACGCCGGCTTCGTGCTGAGCCGACAGGTAACGTTCGAGAGCAGCGTCCTGCTTGAAAAAGCGCATAGCACGAAGCTCTGTGATAGTCGTCTTTTGCACGGCATCGCGCTGGCGCGTCACGTCACGCGCCTCTTCCAATCGCCTGGCGGCTACAAGATTGGCTACCAGCATGCGATGACCCGTACCGTTGGCCGGATTCTGCTGGATCGAGTTGCGCGCCCACAAGATACCATCCTCGGGGCGCCCGAGCGCAAAGCATGATGCAGCCAGGCCCGTCATCCAAAAATGGAGCATATTGTCGTAGGGGCTAAGGGCGATCGACCGGTGAAGGCATGTGACAGCATGCTCATAGTCACCACCCATGCTGTCGATCATTCCAAGGATGCCCCAGGCGAAGGCGGAGCTTGGATTGAGGCGCACAGCCTCCTTGCAGTGGACGCGCCCCTGATCGTTGTTGCCGACCGGACCAAACAATGTGAAGCCATAGACCGCATGGGCAAAAGCATCTGTGCCATCTTCCTCGACGGCGCGGCGTGCCAAGGCGAGGGCTTCGACCAACGTTTCCGGCAAAGCCGCCGCCCCCAGAGGCGACGCCATGACAAGTGCCCAGGCAAGGGACGCCAGCGTGGCTGGGCGCAGCTGATCGAGGGTGAGAGACTGTCGCAACAATACGATCGCCCTCGTGATCCCGTCACGGGTTCCGCTCCATAGATAGGGAAGCGCTCGCAGGTAGATGTCGTAAGCTGAAAGATCCGAGAGCGGCTTACGCCGTGCGCGTTCGACCTCGGCGCTCCGCACCGCCGGATCAATCACCGCAGCGACACTCGCGCTGATGTCATCCTGCAGATCGAAAACATCGACGATGGCGCGATCGTAGCGATCCGACCACACTTGGACCTCATCGCGGGCATGGGTCAGTTCGGCCGAGACACGGATGCGGTTGCCCGCTTTGCGGATGTTGCCGCTCAGGACGTATTGAACACCCAGTTGTTGTGCGATTTGCCGGCTGGTCAGCCTTCTATCCTTGAAGGCAAAGCTCGATCCGCGTGCGATGACCACGAATTCGCGAAAGCGCGACAAAGCGGTGATGATGTCCTCGGTGACACCGTCAGCGAAGTATTCCTGCTCCGGGTCGTCGCTCATGTTCCGAAACGGCAGAACCACGATGGATGGTTGATCCACGGCCATCATCAGAGCAGGCGCGGGTGGAACCGATATCTCGACCTCGCTGACAACCACCGATTCAGCCAGTGTCTGGGCCCTGCGTAGTTCAGCGACGAGTGCTCGGGTTGCCTCGTCCGGCTCCGTGTTGAGCTCTCGCTTCAGAAGCGTAACGACCTCTTGATAGTATTTGAGCGCTTCAGCTTTACGCCCTGTTGCAGACAGAGCCTGCATGATCAACCGGTGCGCATCCTCACGCATGTTGTTCAGCGCGCTCGCGCGATGCCCGGCCTTCAATGCGTGATCGGCACGACCGGCGGCCAGCTCTTTTTCGCCGAGCCCGACCATCGCACTTAGAGCCAGCTCCTGAAATCGCTGGCGTTCGCCAGCCAGCCAATCGCTCCAGCCTTCTTCGGTAACACCGATGTCATCGACGAAGCGCCCTCGATAGAGATCCGCTGCCTCACCCAGCGCATCGCGGCCGCCTTCCCGCACCAGGACCTCGAACCGGCTGACATCGCACAGGATCACCGTCGTATTCAGCGATACGAACTCGCCATCGCTCTTGAGAGCATCCCGACCCAGAATTTGACGTAGCTTGAACAATGACTGACGGAGGTTCTGCCTGGCTTGCGCGTCGAAATAAGACCCCCAGAACAGGCTCGACAGTTTTTCGCGCGGCTGAGGCTCCGGTGCCGTGCAAGCCAGATAAGCAAGCAATCCCGAGAGCTTCTTGTTTGGCAAGCCGACGGCGCCGTTCGGCCCGGTGAGCACGAAGCGTCCCAAAAGCGAAAGATTAAATTTTGGGCACAATGCCAATTACTTCCAATTTTTGAACAGACGCGCGCTCTCAATATACATTCTACCTGGATTGGCAACTTTGCGAGCAATATTAACGCAGCGATGACGGCTGACTAACGCCGGATGAGACGGCAGCGGGTTCAAATCAAAATGCGACGAGATGCGAGCGGCATTCGGCGCAGAGCAACTTCACCCGGAAGCCTTCATGCGCACGCGTCACATCATTGCGGTCATCGCTACCCTGACCGTGATCCTCGCCGGAGTTGATGTGGCGCGGACTTCCCTCGCCGCTCCGAAAGCCAGAGCGGCTTCGCACGCCACGCCTCCCGTCTCACCTCTCCTTTTCGGAGGCGACTGATCTCAGTTCGATTTCGAAGTCGCTATCAAGCAGGAGGTCGCATTGACCAATACCGCGCAACTGCGAGCGCTATCGTATGCCTTTCTCTCAACCGAAGACGAACGACGAGTCGTCGCGAGATGGAGAATTGGAGTGATCGCGTTCTATGGCTCGATTTTGTTGATTGCTTTGGCTGCAACGAGCCAAAGGCCCCAAGCCGATCAGCCTGACCTCGCTTCCAATGATTTCGTCACATACCACATGTCGAGCCCGCCGCTACCGTAGGCGAACAAAGCCAACGCCGCAGTAGCATCGCTGCCAATGCCAGCAAGCGCGGCGAAGTTTCTAACGCAAATTTCAAGGGTGTCAGGCGGGCCCAGCGGTCAGCAAGCTCACCTGCATCATCCCGTGAAGTATCAGGAAAAGAGTGATGAAGACCGACTTTCCGGCGCCATCTCCAGCACCTGTAGGGGCTTCGATGATCGTCAGCGCACTTCATGAATCACGTCGCCGGCAGGCAATCAACATCGTTCATCGCTACCAGCATCTCATCTCCGACCGCGTCGAAACCAATCTTGGCAAGCCTATTCCATCGCCGGACACGCGCGTTCGTCAGATACAGAACAGTGAAAGGAAAAGAAACGTGAGGCGACTGAGCGAAACACACCTGATCATCCTGATCCTTATCGGCTTCGGCATTGTGCACGTGATTGGTGGCGTCCTGCTCGCACGGGCGGCGCCCGAGCACAGTCGCCCTGTGAATATAGCGGCCTGGGGCGACTGATCGCGGCAGGCGAAGAGGCATCAATCATCAATGGACGGCAACAATCGTGAGGCTGACATGACTGCAATCGCGAGCGCGATGTCCCGCGCGATTCGTTCGATCACCGGAGCCGATGTGCTCAAGCATTTTCTGTTTTTCTGCGGAGCCGGAATTCTGGTGTTCGTGCTCTCGCTCACTTACGGCCTGGATTTGAGCTCGGGCCTTTTCTGATCCTCGCCACGATTACGCAAACCGAAGCGCTCAATTCCCCGCAGACCATATCCGCATGAGGTCACTACGTGAACGCTCTGATCGCCACCTATATCGCATGGATCATTGCCCAAACCGGCTTCGTCCCTCCGGCTCACCCGCCAATCCATTTCGCGACGTCAGCAGAAATGGCTGTGCTAAGTGGTGCGCCGGAAAATAGCGGGCTCGAATTTCAGGCCCTCTACAGCCGCGAACAAGGCGCGATCTACCTGCCCCACGAGTGGCAACCAGTCAATTTGCGGCAGAAGAGCGCGCTGCTGCACGAGCTCGTGCATCACGTGCAACGAGCCAACAACGTCGAAGCTCCATGTGTGGCAGCCCACGAACGCCAAGCCTATGACCTTCAGATGAAATGGCTACGCGAACAGGGTGCCGAGGATCCCTACAACCTCATCGGCACAAATGAACTCACAATCTACATGGTGAGCGTCTGCCGCGACGGTTCGTAAGCGGCACGCGACGTTCTTTCGTCATATGCCATGAGATGCAACAGGCTCATGCGCGGACCGATGCTCAGGTGATTGGAGCGCGCCGAGGTTGGTTTGAGCCAACCTTGATACGCCTAATAGAATGCGTGGAAATGATGCACGGGCCCATGGCCATGCCCGACTGTAAAACGATCCGCGGCACCGATCGCCGCTGTGACATAGGCTTTCGCCGCACGCACCGCGGCTTCCAGCGTCTCGCCTTTGGCAAGCCCTGCGGCGATCGCTGACGATAGCGTGCAGCCCGTACCATGCGTGTTCTTCGTCGCGACACGCGCGGCCGGCAATGCGATGGCGCGATCGGCGGTGATAAAATAGTCGGTGCTCTCCGGGCCGTGGCCGTGACCGCCCTTGATCAGCACAGCCTTGCAGCCGAGCGCGAGCAGCCGCTTGCCCTGCGCCTCGATCGCAGCATCGCCCTCTGCCATCGGCTCGTCGAGCAGTGCGGCGGCCTCTGGCAGGTTCGGCGTGATAATCTGCGCCAGCGGAATGAGCGTGCTGCGCAGCGCGGCGATGGCCTCCGGCGCCAGCAGGCGATCGCCTGAGGTCGCGACCATCACCGGATCGAGCACCACATGCTTCGGCTGCCATGTCGCGAGGCCCGCGGCGATGGCCTCGATCACATCGCGCTGCGCGACCATGCCGATCTTCACCGCGCCGACGGCGAGATCGACGAACACGGCGTTGATCTGCTCGCTGACGAACTCAGCGGGCACCTGATGGATGCCGGTGACGCCCTTGGTGTTCTGCGCGGTCAGTGCTGCGATCACCGACGCGCCATAGACGCCCAGCGCCGCGAAGGTCTTGAGGTCGGCCTGGATCCCGGCGCCGCCCGAGGAATCCGAACCGGCAATGGTCAGCGCAATGGGTGTGGGCATCGGAAAAACTCGCACGAGATCAAGGGATAAGCAGCCATACCAGTCCTACCCTGCCAGTCGTGAACCAGCAACCCGGCGACATGCTGGCGGCTTGCGCCGCACCCTGTTTTGGGCTTGATGATCTCTAAAATCGCCCGCTTCCGGAGAATCCCGATGGTCCCCTTCTTTGTCCAGTTCAAGTGCAAGCTTGGCCAGTCCTATGCCGTCGCCAACGCGCTGGCCGAAGCCGAAATCGCCTCGGAGATCTATTCCACAGCCGGGCATTACGATCTGCTGGTGAAGTTCTACGTCGATAACGCCACCGACATCGGCCATTTCGTGAACGAGAAGGTGCAAACCATCCCGGGCATCCAGGACACCCACACGATCATCACGTTCAAGGCGTTTTGAGGCGGAGCTGCCCCAAACTCTCGTGTCGTCCCCGCGAAGGCGGGGACCCATACACGCTAGAGATTGAGGCAAAGCACTGAAATCATGGCTCTGCCGCTTCTCTTGCTCTGACCGTGGTTATGGATCCCCGCCTTCGCGGGGATGACATCTGAGAGACCATCGCCTCTCCAGCATTCACACCGCCATCTTCCGATGCAGCACGGGCACGCCGCTCAGCTCCTCCGCCGCGTCGACGATCGCATTCGCGTCGATGCCGTGGTGGCGATAGAGATCGACAATTGTGCCCGTCTGGCCGAATTGCTCGACACCCAGCGCTTCCATGCGATGACCGCACACGCTGCCGATCCAGCCCAAAGTCGCCGGATGGCCATCGAGCACGATGACGATGCCGCAATCGCGCGGCAGCGGCTGCAGCAGCTTCTCGATACGGCTCAGATGCTGCGGGTTACGCCTGTCGCGGCGGATTTTCCGCGCCGACGTCCAACCCGCGTGGAGACGGTCGGCTGAGGTGATCGCCAAGAGGCCGATGTCGCGATGGCTGTCGCCGAGCAGTCCCGTTGCCTCGATCGCCTCCGGTGCCAGCGTGCCGGCATAGGCGATCACCAGATCGCAATTGGCGCCCGGCTTGCGCAGCCAGTAGGCGCCATCGGTGATGCCCTCCCGCAGCTCCGGCGTCATCATGCGCTGCGGCTGTTCGATCGTGCGCGTGGACAGCCTCAGATAGACCGAGCCGCCCGTGCGTTGGCCGGCATCATCGGTGCCAGCGTCACGCTGCATGTGCTGGAAGCCCCAGCCCATGATCACGGCGAGCTCATCGACGAAAGCCGGCTCGAACGATGCGAGACCATCCTGCGCCATGCCGATCAGCGGCGTCGCGATCGACTGATGCGCGCCGCCTTCCGGCGCCAGCGTGATGCCCGACGGCGTCGCCGCCACCATGAAACGCGCATCCTGATAACAGGCATAGTTAAGCTGATCGAGACCACGCTCGATGAAGGGATCGTACAGCGTCGCGACCGGCAGCAGGCGGACGCCGTTGATGCTGCTCGACAGGCCCAAGGCCGACATCAGGATGAACAGGTTCGCCTCGGCAATGCCGAGTTCGATGTGCTGGCCCTTCGGCGAGAAATCCCAATTGAAGGTCGAGGGAATCTTCTCGCTGCGAAAGTGATCGGCCTTCTCGGCGCGCGCGAACAGCCCGCGGCGATTGACCCAGGCGCCGAGGTTCGTCGACACGGTGACATCGGGCGACGCGGTCACGATGCGCGACGCCAGTTCGGTATCGCCCCGCGCCAACTCATTGAGCACCAGGCCAAAGCCCTGTTGTGTCGACATCTCCGGCGACGGCTTGAACGACAGATGCGCGGGAACGTCAATGGCAGGCGCTGACAAGCGCCGCGTGCCCTGCTGCACGAAGGGCACATTCTTCAGGAAGGCATCCAGCTTCGCCGCATCCTGCGTCAGGCCTTCATATCTGTCCCACTCATGGCCGGGACGGATGTTCTGTGCCGCGCGCCAAGTCTCCATCTGCGTCGGCGTCATCAGGCCGGCATGATTGTCCTTGTGGCCCTGGAACGGCAGGCCGATGCCCTTGATCGTATAGGCGATGAAGCAGACCGGACGATCGTGATCGATCGCCTCGAAGGCCTCAACCATGCTGGCCATGTCATGACCGCCAAGATTGGACATCAGCGCCAGCAATTCGTCGTCGCTGCGCGCCTCGATCAGACGCGACACCGGGCCTTGGTCGCCGATTTCGTCATTGAGCCGCTTGCGGAACGCCGCGCCGCCCTGGAAACACAAAGCCGAATAGATCTGGTTCGGACAGTTGTCGATCCAGGTCTTCAGCGCGGCACCGCCAGGCTCGGCAAAGGCGGCGCCCATCAGCCGGCCATACTTCACGATCACCACGTCCCAGCCAAAGTTGCGGAACATGGATTCGAACTTCTCCCACAGCCCTTCGCGCACGACGGCGTCGAGGCTCTGGCGGTTGTAGTCGACGACCCACCAGGTATTGCGCAGTCCATGCTTCCAGCCTTCGAGCAGCGCTTCAAAAATGTTGCCCTCGTCCATCTCGGCATCGCCGACCAGCGCGATCATGCGGCCCTCGCGGCGGTCCTTCATCCAGCCGTGAGCCGAGACGTAGTCCTGCACCAGCGATGAGAACAGCGTCTGCGCGACGCCGAGGCCAACCGAGCCGGTAGAGAAATCGACATCGTCGATATCCTTGGTGCGCGACGGATAGCTCTGCGCGCCCTTGAAGCCACGGAAGTTTTCCAGCTTCTCGCGCGTCTGGTTGCCGAACAGATACTGGATGGCGTGGAACACCGGGCTCGCATGCGGCTTCACCGCAACGCGATCCTCCGGCTTCAGCACAGAAAAATAGAGCGCTGACATGATCGTCGCGAGCGACGCCGACGAAGCCTGATGACCGCCGACCTTGAGACCATCGGTATTGGGGCGGATGTGGTTGGCGTTATGGATGGTCCATGATGAGAGCCAGAGCACCTTGCGCGCCAACGCGGTCAGGGTCTGCAGGCGATTGTGATCGATCGGCATGATGGACTCCCGCGTCGGCCAGCTGAGCTGGTTCGTAATGAGGTCGCCATTCTAGCAGGCGCGCCAAAGGGATTTTCTCAATTCATCGCGACAACCATGACCATATTGGGATAAACGAATTGTTCCGGATCCCATTTCATGGAATTTTCCCAATGTCAGCCCTCGACGCAATCGACCGCAAGATTCTCGCCGCGCTGCAGATCGACAGCCGCATCACCATGCAGGAGCTGGCCGAGAGGGTCGGGCTCTCGATCTCGCCGTGCCATCGCAGGGTGAAATTGCTGGAAGAGCGCGGCGTCATCACCCGCTACATGGCGCTGGTCGATCAGAAGGCAATCGGGCTGCCAGTCAGCGTCTTCATCTCCATCCAGCTTGTCAGGCAGAAGGAGGAAGACCTCAACCGTTTTGCGAAAGCGATCTCGAAATGGGAGGAAGTACTGGAATGCTATCTGATGACCGGCAACCGCGACTATCTCTTGCGCGTCGTCGCGGCGGATCTGTCGTCCTATGAGGCATTCCTGAAGAACAAGCTGACGCGGCTCGACGGCATCGCCTCGATCGAATCCAGCTTCGCCCTCAGCCAGGTGAAGTATTCGATCGCACTGCCGGTGTAAGGGCCCAGAGCTAGCTGGCTCGCTTCACCGTGGCGGCGGTACCACCCAGGGCGCTGACGACGCTTTGATAATGCGCAATCGGCTGTGGGCGGCCGATCAGGAAGCCCTGGATCTCCGCACAGCCCTCGGCGGCAAGAAACGACATTTGGGCGACGGTCTCGACGCCCTCGGCGATCACCGGGAGCTTCAACGAGCGGCCGAGCCCGATGATAGCGTGAACAATAGCCGCGGACTGCGGATTGTCCTCGAGCTTGGCCACGAAGGTCTGGTCGATCTTGATCTTGTCGAAGGGGAAAGCCTGCAGATAGCTCAGGCTCGAATAACCCGTGCCGAAATCATCCATGGCGACGCGAACGCCCAATTCCTTGACGGCGTGCAGGATTGCGATGGCACCAGCAAAATCGTCAATCAGCACGCCTTCGGTGATCTCGATCTCGACACGCTTTGGGCAGAGACCGGTTTCCGCCAGAACGGCGGCGAGCATCCCGGGCACATCGCCGCGCTGAAAATTGACCGGCGACAGATTGATGGCGATCGACAGCGGATTGACCCAGGTTGCCGCCTCGCGACAGGCCTCGCGCGCCACCCATTCGTCGATGGCGCCTATCAGACCGCTCTCCTCCGCCAGCGGAATGAACACCGTCGGCGAGATGATGCCGCGCTCGGGATGCCGCCAGCGCAGCAGAACCTCGAAGGCGACGACAGCGCCCTCCGTGGTCGCCTGCGGCTGAAAATAGAGTTGGAATTGCTTGTTCTCGACCGCCACCACGAGATCACGTTGCAGCAGTCGTTTCTCGCGGATGTGCTGATCCATCGCAGCCTCGAAGAAGCGGATGGTGCCGCGTTCCTCGGCCTTGGCGCGATCGAGCGCCAGATCCGCATGCGCAATGAGAGCTTCGATATCCTGGCCGTCCTGCGGATAGACGGAGATGCCGATACTACAGCGAACATTGACGTGCTGGCCGTCGATCTGAAACGTATTATCGAGAATGCTCGACAACCGCGCGCAGAGATCTTCCGCTGTTTGCGGCTCCGCGCCGAGATGAGACACGATCGAGAAGATATCGCCACTCGGCCGTGCCAGAAATGCACCGTTGCAGGCTTGCGCCAGCCGCTTCGCCAGCTCGGCCAGTACGGCGTCGCCGGTGGCCTGGCCGTATACATCATTTGTCTCTCTGAAGCGGTCGATATCGATCCGCGCGATCGCAAACGAGCCGTGTCCCGCCGAGGCCTCTTTGAAGACGCGGGCCAGATGTTCGTTGAAGGCAACACGATTGGGCAGATCGGTGATCGGATCGTGCCGCGCGAGATGCACGATCCGCGCTTCGCTGAGTTTGCGGTCGGTGATGTCGGCGTGGGTCGCGACCCAGCCGCCATTCTTCATCGGCCGGTAGCGCACATTGATGGCGCGTCCATCCGGCAGCTCGGCGGTCTGGCTGCTCGGCACGCGATCCGCGAGGGCCGTCCGCATCTTCATCTCATAACTATCCATGTCGACAAACAGCGTGCCAGCTGCCGCGCGAATTGCCAGCACCTGATCCTCAGTCGCGCCGGCCAACATTTTCGCCGGCGGGATATTGTACATGCGCAAGTAGCTTTCGTTCCACAATTCGAGCAGGCCATCGGCGCCATACATGCATAGGCCCTGCTCCATATTGTTGAGCGCCGCATCGAGCTGCAGATTGCGCTTGCTCATACTGCGGCGGGTGCGCTGATCTGTTACGGCAACGACGAGGCCGGCGATCACCACGGCAGCGGTGAAGGCCGCAATGGCCAGCGACAGTTCGATCGGCGACAGCAGACTTTGGTTCTCAGCGGCTGCGGCATTGTAGGTCAGATCGATCGCGCCCATGGCAACAAAGTGATGTACGCAGATCGCGAGCGTCAGAAGCAGTGCGGCAACGAGTAGCTTGCCCGACCGGTCGGCGGTCTGGGCGACCAGGATTGCCAAGGCGGCAATCACCATGCCGCCGACGACCGACACCGTCACAAGGTCCGGCATCCACTGGATGATGGCGGGGATGCGCAGCGACGCCATGCCCATATAGTGCATGCAGGCGATGCCGAGGCCGATCACCGCGCCGCCGGCCAGCGCGTTTCGTTTGGTTCGATTGAACAGCGCGATCGCGAAGCCGGCCGTGGTCATCACTGCAGAGGCGACGAGCGAACAGGCGGTGATGATGAGGTCGTAGTGGAGTTCGAAACCAGGCGTGTATGCGAGCATCGCGATGAAATGCGTCGCCCATGTGCCGAAGCCGGTGACCGCGCCCGCGGTAATCAACCACGCAAGGCGCGTGTCGGGCAATGCGGTGCGCGCCCGCGTGAACAGGTTGACGGCAGCAAGGCTGGAGAGAAAACACACCGCTGCCGCCAGCAGGATCTGCCGCCAGTCATGCTGCAATTCGATGCAATTCCAGACTCGTAGCATAAAGATACCAACATCTGACGAGATATCGAAGCATAGCGCGTGCAACGTTCGGAATGTTTAAAACTCGCGAAAAAACTGCACGGAAGAGCTGTTATTCTTAAGCCGCGATAAAGCCCGAAATATGCCAGGGTATCATCGTCCATGTTTGCGGAAAGATATGCAACACATTCGGATGTACCCACCGCAAGCGCCATGGCTCAGGGGAAATCGAGCAATGGGGACGACCTGTTTCGATCAACAGCTCATCATTAAGCGCTCGGATAAGGTTCCGCCGGTGCGGTGACCTGCGCACGGCGCACGCGTTCGCGATGTGCGGTGTAGACACCGCTGGCGATGATGATTGCAGCACCGGCGAAAGCGACAGCATCGGGCACTTCGCCAAACAGGAAGAAGCCGATCAGCGTCACCCACACCAGCTGCACATAGGAGAACGGCGCCAGTACCGATGCATCCGCATAGCGGAAGGCCAATACGACAATCCAGTGGCCGACAGTAGCGGCGACGCCAATACCAACACCGAGCGCGATCTGCGTCCAGCTCGGCACGATCCAGTAGAACGGCACGATGACACTGAGCAGGAGAAAGCCGGTGATCGCCGAGAACGCCATCGTGGTGATGGCGCGGTCGGCTCCGCTGATTTTGCGCGTCAGCACCAGCGCGGTCGCCCAGCCCAGCGCCGAAATGATGGGAAAGATCGTGCCGGGCTGAAACGCCGCGGTGCCCGGCCGCACGATGATCAATACGCCCAGAAGCCCGGCAATGGTGGCGGTCCAGCGGCGCAGACCGACCTTTTCGCCGAGGAAGAGAACCGATAGCCCGGTGACGAATAGCGGCGAGATGAAGCCGGTCGCAGTCGCTTCCGCGATCGGCAGATAACCGAGCGCCATGATGAAGAAGATCGACGAACACAACAGGCCCAGCCCGCGAAAGACCTGCAGCAGCGGCCGCGTCGAGCGCATCGGATTGCCCGAGGCCGGCGCCAACACGATCGGCAGCAGGATCACGACGAACACCAGAAAGCGGATCCAGGCGATCTCCACCGATGGCATGCCCGTGCGCGACAGATATTTCGCCATCGCGTCCGATGACGCCAGAAACGCCGTCGAGCAAATGATCATAAGAATGCCGTGCAGCGGCCGGTCGGTATGGCGATGAGCCGATACACGGGCAGCAGTCTTCGGCGGCGGAACATGGCTTGTCACGAGCGGGGACCAATATGCGGGCTCGTCGGTGCATGCGAGCCGAATCGAATAGGGCTCACAAAACGACGATCACAAGGCCGGGACAACTGCCGATATCAGGACACGGATATGCAAGAAGGCAAAAAAGCCTATGCCGGCCGACGCATCAGCGGTCAGCGTGCAGCGCAGCATCGATTTTACCGCATCCCCTACAGCATCGGCAGACTGGAAGGCTCCCGGCCGAGCGGGAATACCTTTCCAATATCGGCCAGTTCGGCCGTACTGAGCGTCAATCCGCTCGCCGCCGCGTTGTCCGCGGCATGAGCGGCCGAAGACGCCTTCGGAATTGCGAAGACCGTTGGCTGGCGGATCAGGAAAGCCAGCGCCACCTGCCGCGGCGTGGCCAGATGCGCATCGGCGATCTGCTGCAGGATTTTGCCACCCGGCGAGCGCGGCGACGGGAAATCATTATGACCGAACGGCGAATAGGCCACGACGGCGACGCCATGGCTCTCGCACCACGGGATCACGCGGTGTTCGATGGCGCGCTCCTGCAAATGATAGAGCACCTGATTGCAGGCGATGGCGCCCTTGCCTGCGAGTTTCGACAGCTCGTTGAGATCGTCGACATCGAAATTGCTGACACCCCAGGAGGCAATCTTGCCGGCGGCCTTCAACTCTCCGAAGGCAGCAACGGTCTCGGTAAGCGGAACCTGACCGCGCCAGTGCAACAGATAGCAATCGAGCCGATCAGTCCCCAGCCGCTTCAGCGAGCGCTCGCAGGCGGCAATGGTGCCCTTCCGCGACGCGTTGCTGGGCAGTACCTTGGAGACCAGGAACACCTCGTCGCGACGGCCGGCGATGGCCTCTGCAATCACGAGCTCGGCGTCACCATACATTTCGGCCGTGTCGATATGGCTCATGCCGGCATCGAGGCCGGCCTGCAGCGCCCTGACCGCCGCAGCGCGGTCACTGTGGTCGATATACCAGGTGCCTTGCCCAATTACCGAGACGTCGCGCGTGGTGTGGCCGAATGGATTGTGTCGCATGCTCGCGCCTCCGCCTCCCGTGGCAATGAGGCACACGGGAGTGGACTCTAGCGCATCAATTCAGAGGAGTCAGTGGCTGATCATCCACGGCCGCGCTGTCGGGAAGCTCTTGGCGCCCGAGCGGGTCTGCTTCACCAGCCGCGATGGCTTCTTTCCGGAACAGCAGCCGCAACCGGCCCCATGCGACGCCTTGTACTCCGCCGATGTCTTCGGCGCATTGCGGCTGCGCTCATTGGTGGCGTGGGCCTTGCGCTTGTCGGAGGGCATGCAGAAGAAGGCGGGCGCAGTCAGGATCACGCGCGGCGCCTGCGTCGCGCAATGCGGACAGTCCTGCGGGTCATCGCATTCGGCCATCGGCCGCATGTCGGTGAAGGGACCGCAATCGTCGCAGAGATATTCATAGACCGGCATGGCACTTCACTCTCGTTCGCACATCAGAAAAAGGGGCTGCGGGGTCGTGACGCCAACCCCGCAGCCGAGTTGACCGCGTTACTTGTCCGGCGAGAGCGGCATCTCGATGTCGCCCTTGATGTGCTTGATCGGGCCCGCCGACGACGGATTGATGTCGAAGTCGAAGATCTGCGTCGGCAGCCACAGCGTGGCGCAGGCATTGGGCACGTCGACGACGCCGGAGATATGGCCCTGCACCGGCGCGGTGCCGAGGATCGAATAGGCCTGCGCGCCGGAATAGCCGAACTTCTTCAGATATTCGATGGCATTCAGACAGGCCTGGCGATAGGCGATATGCACGTCGAGATAATGCTGCTTGCCTTGCTCGTCGACAGAGATGCCTTCGAAGATCAGGAAGTCGTTGTAGTTCGGCGTCATCGGCGACGGCTTGAACACCGGGTTCTTGATACCGTATTTCGACACGCCGTCCTTGATGACATCGACCTTGATGTGCAGCCAGCCGGCCATTTCGATGGCGCCGCAGAAGGTGATTTCGCCGTCGCCCTGCGAAAAGTGCAGGTCGCCCATGGAGAGACCGCCGCCAGGGACATAGACCGGGAAATAGACTTTCGAGCCGCGCGACAGATCCTTGATGTCGCAATTGCCGCCATGCTCGCGCGGCGGCACCGTGCGCGCGCCTTCGGCCGCAGCCTTCTCCTTCGCCTCACCCTTCAGCCGACCCATATGGGCAGTCGGGCCGAACGGTGGATTGGCTAGGCCGGGCACACGCTCCGGATTGGTCGCGATCAGCGCGGTCTCACGCTCGTTCCACGTAGCGAGCAGTTTTGGATCGGGCAGACAGCCGATCAGGCCGGGATGGATCAGACCAGCGAAATTCACGCCCGGGATGTGGCGCGACGAGGTGTACATGCCCTTGAAGTCCCAGATCGACTTCTGCGCTTCCGGGAAGTGATCAGTCAGGAAACCGCCGCCGTTCTGCTTGGAGAAGAAACCGTTGAAGCCCCAGAGCGAGTCCTTCATCGGGCCGACATCGAGCAGATCGACCACGAGCAGATCGCCGGGCTCGGCGCCCTTGACGCCGATCGGGCCGGACAGGAAATGCACGATCGACAGATCGATATCGCGCACGTCGTCAGCGCTGTCATTGTTCTTGATGAAGCCGCCGGTCCAGTCATAGGTCTCGACGATGAAGTCATCGCCGGGATTGACCCATGCGACCATGGGAATGTCCGAATGCCAGCGGTTGTGAATCATGTCGTTGTCGTAGGCCGATTGCGTAAGGTCGACCTTGATCAGTGTATCTGGCATTCAATGCTCCCCTTCGGTTACTGGTCTTGGTGGTTGAACGTAAGGCTGGTTAGACGGACAGGTACTTTGCGATCTGTGCCGCATCGATACCCTCACGGGCTTCGTCGCGAACAATCTCGCCGTTCTCGATCACCAGCACCCGGTCGGCGACATCGAGCGCGAAGCTCAAGACCTGTTCGGAGACGATGATCGACAGGCCCTTGGTGTCGCGGATGTGCTTCAGCGTCCGCGCCATGTCCTTGATGATCGACGGCTGGATGCCTTCGGTCGGCTCATCGAGCAGCAGCACCTTCGGCTTGGTGGCGAGCGCCCGCGCGATGGCAAGCTGCTGCTGTTGGCCGCCGGAGAGATTGCCGCCGCGGCGGCCTTTCATTTCCAGCAGCACCGGAAACAGCTCGTAGAGATCGCCGGGCACTTCCTTCTCGCCGGAGGCGACGAGGCCGGTCTCGATATTCTCCTTCACCGTCATATGCGAGAAGATCATGCGGCCCTGCGGGACATAAGCGAGGCCCCGCGCGACGCGCTCATAACTCTTGAGCGCGCCGAGCTCCTTGCCTTCCATGGTCACCGAGCCGGACTTGGTTGGCACGATTCCCATCAGCGATTTCATCAGTGTAGTCTTGCCCATGCCGTTGCGGCCCATGATGGCCACGATTTCGTTGGGCTGCACCGAGACATTCAGGCCGTGCAGGACTTCGCTCTGGCCGTAAGCGACGTGGAGATCGTTGATCGCGAGCATGGCTATTCTCTCTCGGTCGTCATTGCGAGCGCAGCGAAGCAATCCAGACAGCACCGAGCGAAGGCTGGATTGCTTCGTCGCTTCGCTCCTCGCAATGACGGCTGCGGGCTGTGGCGTTCCATCATCATCCTCAATGACCCAGATAGACTTCGATGACCTTGGGATCGTTCTGAACCTTCTCCATGGTGCCTTCGGACAGGATCTGTCCCTGATGCAGCACGGTCACCTTGTGGGCGATGTCCTCGACGAATTTCATGTCGTGCTCGATCACCAGCACCGAGCGGTTCTTGATGATCGTATTGAGCAGCTCCGCCGTCTTGACGCGCTCGCTCACGCTCATGCCGGCGACAGGCTCGTCGAGCATCAGCAGGTCTGGATCCTGAATCAGCAGCATGCCGATCTCGAGCCACTGCTTCTGGCCGTGCGAAAGCACATCGGCATACATGTTGAGACGATCCTTCAGGAAGATCATCTCGGCGACCTCCTCGACGCGCTCGCGCACCGCGGCATCGCGCTTGAACATCAGCGAGCCGAACACCGAGCGCCCGCGCGGATAGGAGATCTCCAGATTCTCGAACACCGTGAGATCGTCATAAACCGACGGCGTCTGGAATTTGCGGCCGACACCCGCCTGCACAATCTGGTTTTCCTTCAGCTTGGTCAGTTCCGTGCCACGAAACTGCACGGAGCCTGACGTCGCTTTGGTCTTGCCGCAGATCAGATCGAGGACGGTGGTCTTGCCGGCGCCGTTGGGCCCGATGATGACGCGGATCTCGTTCTCCTCCACATAGAAGGAGAGATCGTTGACCGCCTTGAAGCCGTCGAAGGAAACAGTGAGCCCCTCGACCGCGAGCAGAAATTCCTTGGGCTGATGTCCGATGAGCATGATGTCCCCTTACTCGGCCGGTGCGCCGTCAGCGGCGGATTTGATGGCCCAGGCTTTTCGCGTCTTCGACGTGCGTAGTGCGATCAGGCGATCGACGTGACGCTGCACGTGGTCGCGCCAGATGCCGGACAGGCCATTGGGGAAGAACAGCACCACGGCAATGAACAAGCCGCCGAGGCCGAACAGCCAGAGCTCGGGGAAGGATTCCGACAGCATGGTCTTTGCGTAGTTCACCAGCAGCGTGCCGTAGACCGCACCGAAGATGGACATGCGGCCACCCACGGCCGTGTAGATCACCATCTCGATGGACGGCACGATGCCGACAAAGGACGGCGACATGAAACCGATCTGCAGCGTGAACATGGCGCCGCCGATCGCCGCGAACATCGCCGCGGCACAGAAGGCGAAGATCTTGAAATTGGCGACGCTGTAGCCGGAGAAGCGGACGCGATCTTCCTGTTCGCGCATCGCCACCAGGATGCGGCCGAGCTTGGTCAGCCGGACGAATTGCGCCGCGATAATGCAGGCAAACAGCACGAACACTTCAAAGAAGTAGAGGATGACCTTGGCGTGGTCGGTGCGGATGTCCCATCCGTTCAGCGTCCGCAGGTCGGTCATGCCGTTGATGCCGCCGGTATAACCCTGCTGGCCGATGATCAGGATGGTGGCGATCGCGGCGATGGCCTGGGTGATGATGGCGAAATAGACGCCGCCGACACGACGTTTGAACATCGCGGCACCGATGATGAAGGCCAGCAGCGTCGGCACCACGAGGATGGCGATGATGGTCAGCGTCAGCGAGTGAAACGGCTTCCAGAACATCGGCAGCGCCGTGATCTGGTTCCAGTCCATGAAATCCGGAATGCCGGGCGTCGACTGAATCTTCGTGTTGGCGACGCTGGAGGCTTCCAGCTTCAGGAACATGGCCATGCAGTAGCCGCCGAGGCCGAAGAACACGCCCTGCCCGAGGCTGAGGATGCCGCCATAACCCCAGCACATCACAAGGCCCAAGGCGACGAAAGCATAGGTCAGATATTTGGCGACGAGGTTGAGACGAAACACATCGAGAAACAGCGGCAGGATCACCGCGAGCAGCAGCAGCAGCGACAGGAAACCGATCAGCTCCGAGCGGTTGAAGAAGCGTGAATTGATCATGTGATGATTGCCCTGCTCTGTCTGTACTGCACGCGCTTACTTGCGGACCTTGAGGGCGAACAGGCCCTGCGGCCGGATCATCAGGATCGCGACGATGGTGAGCAGCGTCAGCACTTTGGCCATCGAGCCGGACATGAAGAACTCCATGGTCGACTGCGCCTGGGAGATGGTGAAGGCCGAGGCGATGGTGCCGAACAGGCTGGCCGCGCCGCCGAACACCACGACGAGGAACGTGTCGACGATGTAGAGCTGGCCGGAAGTCGGCCCAGTCGATCCGATCATGGTGAAGGCTGAGCCGGCGATCCCGGCGATGCCGCAGCCGAGGCCGAAGGTGTAGCGGTCGACCTTCTCGGTATTGATGCCGACAGCGCCCGCCATCACACGGTTCTGCACCACGGCGCGAACCTGACGACCCCAACGCGACTTGTACATGATGTAGGCCACCACCATGGTGATCCCCAGCGTCAGCACCATCACGAAGATGCCGTTGATCGGCACTTCGATCGTGTCGGTGACCTGCTTGGAGCCCATCATCCATTGCGGCAGTTCGACACCGACTTCACGCGCACCGAACACCGAGCGATAGGCCTGCTGCAGGATCAGGCTGAGGCCCCAGGTCGCCAGCAGCGTATCGAGCGGACGCTTGTAGAGATGCCGTATCAGCCCCCATTCGACCAACATCCCCAGCGCACCGGAGGCGATGAAGGCGAGGATCATGGCGACGAAGAAGTAGCCGGAGAACAGTGACGGCAGATGCGACTGGAAGAAGCTCGACGTCAGCCAAGTAACGTAGGCGCCGAGGATCATGAATTCACCATGCGCCATGTTGATGACGCCCATCTGGCCGAAGATGATGGCGAGGCCGAGTGCCATCAGCACATAGACCGAAAACAGGATCAGGCCGGCAAAGCCCTGCATTGCGAAGATGGCGCCAAGGTCACCAATCGAATAGTCGCCGAACATCGATCCGTCCTCCGTCAGGGAAGGGTCCCGCGCCGCGCGTGAACACGCGACGCGGGGTTGTCGTGCGCGGATAGGTCGTCCGCGCCAGGGAGAGGTGGAGCGCGGCGATCACGCCGCGCGGGGAGAATGGCTTACTGGTAGCCCTTCGGGAACGGATCCGGCTCGATCAGTTCGGGCGTCTCGAACACCACCTTGAACTGGCCATCGAGCTGCGCCTGGCCGACGCGGGCCTTGGACCACAGATGGTGGTTCGGATGGATCTTGACGTAGCCTTCCGGCGCCTTGGTGAACTCGATGCCAGCAGAGGCCGCGGCGATCTTGTCGACATCGAACGAGCCGGCCTTTTCGACCGTCATTTTCCAGAGCCACGGGCCGAGATAGGCAGCCTGCGTCACGTCGCCGATCACGGTCTTCTCGCCCCACATCTTCTTGAAGGCGGCGACGAATTCCTTGTTGTTCGGATTATCGAGCGACTGGAAGTACTTCATACAGGCATAGGCGCCCGCGATGTTTTCACCACCGATGCCGTCGATTTCGTCCTCGGTGACCGAGATGGTCAGCATGGTCTGCTTCGACAGGTCGATGCCGGCCGCCTTGAGCTGCTTGTAGAAGGCGACGTTGGAGCCGCCGACCACCGCGGCATAGATCACGTCGGGCTTGGTCAGCTTGATCTTGTTGATCACCGAGTTGAACTGGGTGTGGCCGAGCGGGAAGTATTCTTCGCCCGACACCTTGCCGCCGAGCTTGCCCTCGATGTGCTTGCGGGCGATCTTCATCGACGTGCGCGGCCAGATATAGTCCGAGCCGATCAGATAGAAGCTCTTGCCGTTCTTGGTCTTGGAGACCCAGTCGAGGCCGGCGAGGATCTGCTGGGTCGCTTCCTGACCGGTATAGATCACGTTCTTCGACTGCTCGAGACCTTCATAGAAGGTCGGGTAGTAGAGCATGCCGTTATATTGTTCCATGACCGGCAGCACCGCCTTGCGGGAGGCCGAGGTCCAGCAGCCCATGATGGCAGCGACCTTGTCATTGACCAGCAACTTCTTGGCCTTTTCGGCGAAGGTCGGCCAGTCCGAGGCACCGTCTTCCTGGATGAACTTGATCTTGCGGCCGAGCACGCCGCCCATGGCGTTGATCTGATCGATGGCGAGCTTTTCAGCCTGAACCGAGCCGGTTTCCGAGATGGCCATGGTACCGGTGACCGAGTGCAGGATACCGACGGTGACTTCCGTATCGGTGACCGCAAGACCGGTGGTGTTGATGGCCGAGGTGGCCGGCGCCTGCGCAAAAGATGTGCGCGGAAGCAGCGACATTGCCGGCAAAGCCGCCATGCCCATCAGCAGTTTACGCCGCAATGGCGAGTGCAAGCCCGGTTTCTTCTCGTCTGACATTTCAACCCCACTGGTTCGAGTACGCCTATTGGTGAGGCAAGCATTGCTGAACTTGTGCGGTGCACGGATACGCGAGATCGCGTATACTGCACCGCAAAATGCCGACGTAGGTTTTTGCATCACGCAAACATGCGTAGTCGGGTGGGGTCAGGAGCAAAGTAGTGGCAGGGCGGCAGCGTATCGACCGCGTGAGACGCCAGTACAATCAATGGGTCGCCAACCAGACCCTGGAGGATTACGCACTCCGCTTTACGGCGAAGAGCGCCAGGCGCTGGTCCGCCGCGCGGGTCGCCAATACGGCATTGGGCGCCATTTCGTTTCTCGCCCTTGAGGCCATCGGCGGCACCATCACCATCAATTACGGCATGACCAACGCCACGGCAGCGATCCTGGTGGTCAGCGTCATCATCTTCTGCTGCGGATTGCCGATCGCGTATTATGCCGCAAAATGCGGCATTGATATCGATCTCCTCACCCGCGGTGCCGGTTTCGGCTATATCGGCTCGACTGTTACCTCGCTGATTTATGCGTCTTTCACCTTCATCTTCTTCGCCATCGAGGCGGTCATTCTCGCCTCGGCGCTGGAGATGTGTTTCGATATTCCGCGCCCCATCGGCTACCTGATATCGGCCGTGGTCATCATCCCGCTGGTGACCCATGGCATCACGCTGATCAGCCGTTTTCAGCTCTGGACCCAGCCGATCTGGCTGGTGCTCAACCTGCTGCCTTTCGCGGCCATCGCCTATGCCAGCCGCGACTCCTTCGTGGCCTGGACCAAATTTCCGGGCGACCACGGCAGCGCCGCCGGCCATCTCGATCTCCTGCTGTTTGGCACGGCCGCTTCAGTCGTATTCTCGCTGGTCGCGCAGATCGGCGAACAGGTCGACTTCCTGCGCTTCCTGCCGCGCGACCGCCGCAGCTCACGTGCGAGCTGGTGGGTAGCGCTGCTGTGCGCGGGCCCGGGCTGGATCATTGTCGGCGCGATCAAGCTGCTGGCCGGCTCGTTCCTCGCCTATTTCGCACTGACCCACGGCGTTTCGGCCGAGCACGCCGCCGAACCCGCGCATATGTATCTCGAAGCGTTTCGCTACGTGCTGTCCCAGCCTGATCTGGCGCTGGCACTGACCGGCACCTTCGTGATCCTGTCGCAGCTCAAGATCAACGTCACCAATGCCTATGCGGGCTCGATCGCCTGGTCGAACTTCTTCTCGCGTCTCACCCACAGCCATCCCGGCCGCGTCGTCTGGCTGGTGTTCAACGTGCTGGTCGCGCTGCTGCTGATGGAAATCGGCGTCTATAAGGCGCTGGAGCAGACGCTGGCGCTGTATTCCAATGTTGCGATTGCCTGGGTCGGCGCGCTGGTCGCCGATCTCGTCATCAACAAGCCGCTCGGGCTGCGCCCCCAGCAGATGGAGTTCAAGCGCGCGCATCTCTACGACATCAACCCGGTTGGCGTCGGCGCGATGCTGGCAGCAACCGTGATGTCGGTCAGCGCCTTCTATGGCCTGTTCGGCCCGACGGCCAAGGCGCTGTCGCCTTTCGTCGCTTTGCTGACTGCGCTTGTCACTGCGCCAATCATCGCCTTCGCCACCGGTGGAAAATACTACATCGCCCGCAAGCCGAAGCGCGCTTGGCAGAACATGGCGGCGATCCAGTGCTGTATCTGCGAACATTCGTTCGAGCCCGAGGACATGGCGCATTGCCCGGCCTATGCCGGCCCGATCTGCTCACTGTGCTGCTCGCTCGATGCGCGTTGCCACGATCTCTGCAAGCCGCATGCGCGGATCGACGCCCAGATGTCGGCGACGTTCGGCAAATTGCTGCCGGAGCCGATCCTGGCCCGGCTCAATTCGCAGCTCGGCCATTATCTTGGCGTGTTCATGATCGCTGCCGGCCTTGTCGGCCTGACGCTGGGACTGATCTATCTGCAGACCTCCGCCGCATCGCCGGGAGACAGTGCGCAGGTCTCGGAAGTGCTGTGGAAAGTGTTCTTCGCGCTGGCGATCATTATCGGCGTGGTGGCATGGCTATTCGTGCTGGCCAAGCAAAGCCGTCGCGCGGCGGAAGCCGAAACCAAGCGGCAGACCACGCTGCTGATGCAGGAAATCGACGCGCACAAGCGCACCGATGCAGAACTGCAGCGCGCCAAGGAAGTCGCCGAATCTGCCAATCTCGCCAAGAGCCGCTATGTGGTCGGCCTGAGCCACGAGCTGCGCTCGCCGCTCAATGCGATATCAGGCTATGCGCAGCTCCTGGAGCAGGATGACAGTCTGCAGACCCGCCCGCGCGATCAGGTCCGCGTGGTGAAACGAAGCGCCGATCATCTCTCCGGCCTGATCGACGGCATTCTGGATATTTCAAAGATCGAGGCGGGGCGCCTGTATCTCTCGCGTGACGAAGTGCGCCTCACCGACTTCCTCGATCAGCTCGTCGGCATGTTCCGCCTGCAGGCCGCCGCCAAGGGCATCGACTTCGTGTTCCGACGGCCGAACATCCTGCCCACCGTGGTCTATGCCGACGAGAAGCGGTTGCGACAGATCCTGATCAACCTGCTCTCCAATGCGATCAAGTTCACCCAACAAGGCAGCGTGCAGTTCGTGATCCATTATCGCAGCCCCGTGGCCGAATTCGAGATCATCGATACCGGACCGGGCATCCGGCCCGATGATCTCGAGCTGATCTTCGCGCCGTTCGAGCGCGGCGCGCTTGGCGCAGCACAGCCGCATACGGGCACCGGTCTGGGCCTCACCATCTCCAAGCTGTTGGCCGGCGTGATGGGCGGCGATATCCGCGTCTCCAGCGAGGTCGGCAACGGCAGCACCTTCCGCGTCAAGATGCTGCTCTCCGAGGTGACGAACCCCACGCGCATCGCGCCGGTGGACGCGCCGATCTATGGCTATCACGGCGCGCGCAAGACCATCCTCATTACTGACGACGATCCGACGCAGCGCGACCTGTTGCGCCAGGTGCTCACACCGCTCGGCTTCATTCTGCTCAGCGCCCCCGATGGACAGGCCTGCCTCAGCCTCGCCCAGCATTGCCGGCCCGATCTGTTCCTGCTGGATATTTCCATGGCTGGCATGGACGGCTGGACCGTCGCCGAAAAACTGCGTGCATCCGGCCACCATCAGGCCCGCATCCTGATGGTTTCGGCCAGCGCGCTGGAAGCCCATGGCGCGCCGCTCGCCCAGCCCTTCCATGATGGCTACCTCATGAAGCCGATCGAACTGCCGCGGCTGCTGGAACAGATCGGACAACTCCTGAAGATCGAATGGCAATACGAACGCGACGAAGTGGCACCTCTGCCGCAATGGACACCGAATAGCGGCACACGGCCGCCCGTGCATCATGTAGAGGAACTCATTAGCCTCGGGCAGATGGGGCACATTCGCGCCATCCAGTTGAAGCTCGACGAGATCGGCAACGATCACCCCGAACATGCCGACTTTGTCGCGCTGATGCGCTCGCTGATCGATCGCTTCGACCTCGATCAATACATGGCCACCTTGAAGACGCTGTACACCTATGACCACTGACAATAAAAAACGCGACGTCGCGCTGGTGGTAGATGACTCGCCGGAAACATTGCGGCTGCTAACTGATGCCTTGGACGGCGCCGGCATGACCGTGATGGTGGCCATGGACGGCGCCGCCGCAATGCGCATTGTCGAACAGATCACGCCGGACATCATCCTGCTGGATGCCGTCATGCCGGGGATCGACGGCTTCGAAACCTGTCGCCGGCTGAAGCGCGACGCGGGCCTCGGCGACGTGCCCGTAATCTTCATGACCGGGCTCTCCGAGACCGAACACATCGTGCGCGGCCTTGAGGCCGGCGGCGTCGATTACGTCACCAAGCCGATCATCATCGAGGAAATGCTGGCGCGCATCCGCGTGCACCTCGCCAATGCGCGGCTCACGCAAAGCGCGCGCACCGCGCTCGATGTCTCCGGGCGCTTCCTCCTTGCCGTGAGCAACAAGGGCAATATCCTGTGGGCCACACCGCAGGCGCAGAAATTACTCGGCGATCACCTGATCGCCGCGCCCAATGATGAATTGCTGCTGCCACCAGTCATGATGCAGTGGCTCGAGCAGATGCAGCGGCCGGGCGCCAAGCCGGCACCGTCATCGGGCTTTCCGAGCAACGAACTGCTGCGTCTGCAATATATGGGGAAAGTCGGCTCCGACGAATTCCTGCTCCGGCTCGCCAAGGAAACCGCGCCAACCGCCCCCGCCGAGTTCAGCAAGGAGCTGGGCCTCACCGGCCGCGAGGGCGAAGTGCTGTCCTGGCTCAGCAAGGGCAAGAGCAACCGCGATATCGCGCAGATCCTTGGCCTCAGTCCGCGCACCGTCGACAAGCATCTCGAGCAGATCTACGCCAAACTTGGCGTCGAGAACCGTACCGCGGCTGCGGCAATTGCGGTGAATGCGAGCCACAGACGGCAATAGCCACGACGTGATCGTCGCGTAGTTCGACCGCTGCTCCAATCAGTCTGATACTGCACCGCAAGCGCGGCATCGCGGCGCGTGCTCACACC
The DNA here is from genome assembly GCF_032401055.1 of Tardiphaga sp. 709. Lineage (NCBI taxonomy): Bacteria > Pseudomonadati > Pseudomonadota > Alphaproteobacteria > Hyphomicrobiales > Nitrobacteraceae > Tardiphaga > Tardiphaga sp. 709. The sequence continues at coordinate 1,659,901 of NZ_CP135529.1, forward strand.
TTTCTACGCGCTAGTTCGCTATTGACAAACCTTTTCGCCAATATCTAATTTGTCGAAAAACAGGGAATGACTGGCCCGACACGAGGCCGCATTGGGGAGAGAAACAGATGACACGCCAGTTCCTGGTGTGCGCAGCCGCGCTCACGCTTTGGACATCCACCGTCTCCGCTCAGGTCTCCGACGACGTCGTTCGCATCGGTGTTCTCACCGATCTCTCGAGCTGGGGGCGCGACAATAGCGGCCCCGGTTCGGTCGAAGCCGCGAAGATGGCGCTCGAAGAATTCGGCCCGACGGTGCTCGGCAAGCCGATCGAAATCATCAGCGCCGATCACCAGATGAAGTCTGACGTCGGCATCCAGATCGCGCGCAACTGGTTCGACGCCGGCAAGGTCGACGCCGTTGTCGATATCCCGAACTCCGCCATCGCCATCGCGGTTCATAATCTGGCGAAGGACCGCAACAAGATCGCACTGCTATCCGGCCCCGGCGCAAGCACGCTCACGGATGAGCTGTGCAGCCCCAACACGGTCCACTTCACCTACGACACCTACGCGCTTGCGAAGGTGACGGCCTCTGCGGTGGTCGCCGGCGGTGGAAAGTCATGGTTCTTCATCACGGCCGACTACGCCTTCGGCAATCAGCTTGAACAGGACGCGACGCGCTTCATCAAGGCGAGCGGCGGCACCGTGCTGGGCGGCGTGCGCCATCCGACCAACACCGCCGACTTCTCGTCCTTTGCGCTGCAGGCGCAGAACTCGAAGGCTGAAGTCGTCGCCTTCGCTAATGCCGGCCAGGACACCGACAATTCGATCAAACAGTCGGGCGAATTCGGCTTGGTCAAAGGCGGCCAGAAACTGGTCGGCCTGCTGATGTTCGACACGGACGTGCATGCCATCGGACTGGACGCAGCCCAAGGCACCTACCTCACCACCGCGTCCTACTGGAACATGGATGACAAGACGCGGGCCTGGTCGAAGAAGTTCTTCGAACGCACCAAGGTGATGCCGACCATGATCCAGACCGGCGTTTATGGCTCGGTGCTGCACTATCTCCAGGCCATCAAGGCTGCCGGCACCGACGATCCGGCCAAGGTAATGGCCAAGATGCGCGAACTGCCCATCGAGGACACCTTCGTGCATGGCGGCAAACTGCGCGAAGACGGCCGCGTCATCCGCGACATGTATCTGGCCCGCGTGAAGAAGCCGTCGGAATCCAAAGAGCCTTGGGACTATCTCGACATCGTCAAGACCGTGAAGGGCGATGACGCGTTCCGGCCCATCTCTGAATCTAAATGCCCATTGCTGAAGAAGTAAGGTCTCATGGCTGCTGATCCCAAAGCGAATATCGAGCTTTACGAATGCGACGTACTGGTCGCCGGCTCCGGCTGCTCCGGCATGTCGGCGGCGATCACCGCAAAACATAGCGGGCTCGATGTCCTGATCGTCGAAAAGGAGCCGCGGTTCGGTGGCACGACCGCGCGCTCCGGCGGCTGGCTGTGGATCCCCGGCACATCACTGGCGCGCGCCTGGGGCATCAATGAAGGACCTGACGAGGCGCGCACCTATCTGCGCCATGAAGCCGGCAACAGCTTTGACGCCGCACGCGTCGATGCGTTTCTCGCCGCAGGGCCGGAGGCAATCGATTTCTTCACCTCCAAGACGGCGGTACGCTTCGACATGCCGCTGACCTTTCCCGATTACGATGCGGAGGCGCCCGGCGGCAAGCAGGGCGGCCGTTCCATGGTCGCGCGGCCGTTCGACGGGCGTGAGCTCGGCGACCACATCAAGGATATCGGCGCGCCGCTGCCCGAACTGACGGTGTTCGGCATCATGCTCGGCTCCGGCAAGGACATCATCCATTTCATGCGCGCGACGAAGTCGCTGACCTCGGCCGTCTATGTGGCCAAGCGACTGTCTAAGCATTTCCTGAACGTCCTGCGCTATGGTCGTGGCATGACACTGACCAACGGCAACGCCCTCGCCGGCCGGCTCGCCAAATCCGCCTTCGACCTCAAGATCCCGCTCTGGCTGTCGTCCCCGGTGCGTGAACTGATCATCGAGAACGGCGCGGTCCGCGGTGCCATCGTCGAGCGCAGCGGCAAGCGCGTCCGCATCTTCGCACGCCGCGGCGTGGTGCTCGCATGCGGCGGCTTCCCGCATGACATCGAACGGCGCAAGGCGATGTTTCCGCATGCGCCGACCGGCCGAGAGCACTATTCGCCCGGTCCAACCGGCAATACCGGCGACGGTCTTCGCCTCGCCGAGTCCGCCGGCGGGCGCGTCGAAGATTCACTGCCTAATGCCGCTGCCTGGGTGCCGGTCTCGGTCACCCATCGCAAGGACGGCAGCAAGGGCGTGATGCCGCACTTCATCGATCGCGCCAAACCCGGCGTAATCGCCGTGATGCGCGATGGCGCTCGTTTCGCCAATGAAGGCAATTCCTACCATGCTTTCGTCCAGCAGATGATGAAAGCGGCGAAGCCCGGCGAGGAGATCGCGGCGTGGCTCGTTTGCGATCACCGCGCGCTGCGCCAATACGGGCTCGGCGCCGTACCGCCGTTTCCGATGCCGATCGGCCAGTATCTGAATTCCGGTTATCTCATCAAAGGTAATACGCTCGAGGAGCTCGCGGGCAAGGCCGGCATCGACGCCGGCGGCTTCGTCACCACCATCGCGCAATTCAACAACACCGCCGCCGAAGGCCGCGATCCCGCCTATGGCAAGGGCTCCCGCGCCTATAACCGCTATCAGGGCGATGCCAACCATGGTCCGAACCCCTGCGTTGCACCCATCGAACAAGGGCCGTTCTATGCCATCAAGATGGTGATCGGCGATCTCGGCACCTATGCCGGCATCAGGACCGATGCGCAGGCACGCGCACTCGATGCCGGCGGTCAGGTCATCAACGGCCTCTATGCGGCCGGCAACGACATGGCGAGCATCATGGGCGGCAATTATCCCGGCGCGGGTATCACGCTTGGCCCCGCGCTCACCTTCGGCTATATCGCCGGCCGCCACCTCGCCGGCACACCGGTAAAGGCGGCATGATGGCCAGCTTCGCCCCCGATCTGCTGAAGGGTCAATTGGCGCTTGTAACGGGTGCTGCCGCTGGCAACGGTCGTGCGATTGCGCTGGGTCTGGCTGCACATGGGGCCGACGTCATCGTGACCGACATCGACCGCGATGGCGCTGCGCAGACGGCCAGCGAGATCGGAGCAGTTGGACGGCAGTCATGGCATCATCATCTCGATGTCACGGATGTCGATACCTGCCGACAGATCGCACAGACCGTCAAAGCGAGTGCCGGCGACATCTCGATCCTGATCAACAATGCCGGTATCATCATTCGCGAAGGCATCGATTCCGAACGCGCGGTGGAGAACTGGCGGCGCGTGCTCGACGTCAATCTCAATGGCGTCTTCAACGTGACCCACGCCTTCCTGCCCGCCTTGCGCGCGCGGCGCGGCAACGTGATCAATCTTGGCTCCATCGCCTCTTTCGTTGGGGTCGCCGATACGCTTGGCTATTCGCCTTCCAAGGGCGGCGTGAAGCTTCTGACGCAAGCGTTGGCGCGCGAAGTGGCCAAAGACGGCGTGCGCGTCAACGCCATTGCGCCGGGCGTGATCGAGACGGCCATGACCGAAGCGACACGCAACGATCCCGCGCGATTGGCCGGCTTCCTCGGCCGCACGCCAATGGGGCGCGTTGGCCAACCCGATGAGCTGATCGGCCCCGTGGTCTTCCTCGCTTCACCCATGGCGTCCTATGTCACCGGCACAACCTTGCCAGTGGATGGAGGCTTCCTGGCCGTGTAGTGTCCGCGGCACTGGTTTGGGGCAAGCATGGCTAAAGAGAGTCGCGGTATTCAGTCGATCGAGGTCGGGGGTGAATTGCTGCAGGCGCTGGTGCGCAATGGGGAACCGATGATGCTGCGGGATCTGGCCCGCGAGGCAGGAATGTCACCGGCCAAGGCGCATCCCTATCTCGCCAGTTTCTCCCGCATCGGCCTGATTGAGCAGGACCCATCCACCGGCCGCTATGAATTTGGTGCACTCGCCCTCGAGCTCGGCATCGTCACGCTGCGTCGCCTGTCGGCCGTCCGCGTTGCAACGCCGGCCATCATGGCGCTTGCCGGCACCATCGACCATGCCGTCTCGCTGGCGATCTGGGGCACCCATGGACCGACCGTGGTGCGCATGGAGGAGCCCAGCCACCCTGTGCACATCGCCATGCGCGTGGGCTCCACGGTGTCGCTGCTCGAGACAGCGACAGGGCGGATATTCGCGGCATTCATGCCACCTGCGACCATCAATGCCGCGCTCACCGAGGATCTCGATCGGCTCTCGATCGGCTACGATCCGAACCGCGAGATAAAAGGCCCGGCCATCGACAAGATCCTCGCCGACATCCGCACACGCGGGCTGGCCCGCGCCGTCGGCGAGCCCCTGCGCGGCGTCAACGCATTTTCAGCGCCGGTGTTCGACCATAGCGGCGCGGTGGTCCTAGCGGTGACTGCCATGGGCGCGGTGGGCACATTCGACGTCAACTGGAACAGCCCGATCGCTAAGGCCCTGCTCGATTGCACCAATGTGATCTCGCGTCGGCTCGGCCGCGACGTCAAGGACTGAGCAGCGCAGCAATCTGCGTAAGATGCGTGCAGCGTGCAAAGTTGTCTGACAACCCGACGCGTGGCCTTGTCGCCCCAGTCCATCGTGTTACGATCCCTTAGGCGCATCTCCGGTCCACGGGGAGCGACCATAAAATCACCGCCGGTCAAGGCGGCTCGAGGGAGGATGACACATGGCTCTTTACGGCCCGACACGTCGTGCCTTTGTGCAGGGGGCGCTCGCCACCAGCGCACTTGGCCTCACCGGCATTCCAGCTTTCGCCGATCCCGCCTGGAAGAAGTACGCAGGCACCACGATTGAAGCCAATCTGATCAAGGGCCCGCGCGGCGAGCTGCTGCAGAAATACGCCTCCGAATTCACGGAATTGACCGGCATCAAGGTCGAATCCGAAGTGATCCCCGAGCAGCAGCAGCGCCAGAAGGCCGTGATCGAGCTCACCTCCGGCAAGCCCAGCTTCGACGTCGTGCATGTCAGCTACCACGTCCAGAAGCGTCAGTTCGAAAAGGCCGGCTGGCTCGCCGATCTCACCGGCTTCATGAAGGATCCGAACCTGACCGCGCCGGATTTGCGCGTCGACGACTTCTCCGCCGGCGGTCTGCAATTTGCGCAGAACGACAAGGGCGAGATGCACTCGCTGCCGTGGTCGGTCGACTATTTCATCCTGTATTACAACAAAGAGATGTTCGCGAAGAAGGGCGTCGCGGTTCCGAAGACCATGGATGAGATGGCAGCCGCCGCCGAGAAGCTCAACGATCCCGCCAACGGCATCTACGGCTTCACCGGGCGTGGCCTCCGCAACGCCAACATGACGCTGTGGACCAACTTCTTCCTGAACTATGGCGGCGAATTCCTCGATGCCAAGGGCAATATCCTGACCGATGGGCCCGAGGCGATCGAAGCGACCAAGATGTATCAGCGCCTTCTCACCAAGACGGCGCCTCCCGGCGTCGCGGGCTTCAACTGGATGGAGTCGATGGCCTCGCTGACACAGGGCCGCGCGGCCATGTGGATCGACGGCGTCGGCTGGGCACCGCCCATCGAGGATCCCAATGCATCGCGCGTGGTCGGCAAGATCGGCTACACCGTCGTGCCCGCCGGACCGAAGGGGCAATTCTCCGCCGCCTATGGCGACGGCATCGGCATCGCCAAGACCTCGACCAAGAAGGAAGCCGCCTATCTCTATTGCCAATGGGCGGTGTCGAAGACCATGGGTGCCCGGCTGTTGCAGAGCGGCGGCGGCGTGCCGTTCCGCAACTCGATCCTCAATGACGAGACGGTGCGCAAGGGCGTGAAGAACCAGGAATGGCTGGATTCAGTGATCGCCTCGGCCAAGATCAGCAAGCTCGGCCTGCCGGTCATCGTTCCCGTCGCCGAATTCCGCGACCTCGTCGGTGCCGCCGTCACTGCCACACTGGCAGGCGCGGATCCGGCTACCGAGCTAAAGAAAGCCCACGAACAGTTCCGGCCGATTCTGGAGCGCAGCGAAAAATCGTGAGTGAACTGACAGCGGGAAAGGCAGTCGCCAAAACGACCGCAACGGTCGCGGCCGAAGCGGCGACTGCGCAAAAGAACGAGTGGCGGCCAATTTCCTATTGGCCGTTCGTGATTCCAGCGATGATCGTCGTCATGGCGGTCATTATCTTCCCGTGGGTCTATACGATCTGGATGAGCCTGCACGAATGGAAGGTCGGCCAAGCGCCGACCTTCGTCGGCTTCGCCAATTATCTCAGGCTGCCGAGCGATGCGCGTTTCGTGGAATCCGTGGGGCACACCCTGGTCTATACGGCGCTGTCGGTCGCGCTGCCGCTGATCCTCGGCACACTGGCGGCGGTGATTTTCAACAACAAGTTTCCGCTGCGCGGCTTCTTCCGCGGGCTCTTCATATTGCCGATGATGGCGACGCCGGTCGCCATCGCACTGGTGTGGACGATGATGTTCCACCCGCAGCTCGGCGTTTTGAACTATCTGCTGTCGCTGTTCGGCCTGCCGCCATCGCTGTGGGTATTCCATCCCGCCACCGCGATCCCGTCGCTGGTGCTGGTGGAGACGTGGCAATGGACGCCGCTGGTCATGCTGATCGTGCTCGGCGGCCTCAGCGCCATTCCGACCGAGCCCTATGAAAGCGCCCAGATCGACGGTGCGACACCCTGGCAGACCTTCCGCTACATCTCGCTGCCGATGATCATGCCGTTCCTGTTCATCGCGGCGATGATCCGCATGATCGACGCCGTGAAGAGTTTCGATATCATCTTCGCGATCACGCAAGGCGGCCCCGGCAGCGCCTCGGAAACCATCAATCTCTATCTCTACAGCGTCGCTTTCGTCTATTACGACGTCGGCTATGCCTCCGCGATCGTGGTGGTGTTCTTCGCGCTCATCGTCGCTCTCGCCGGCGCGCTCTTGCATCTGCGCCAGCGCACCCACTGGAACGAAGCCGGAGGCAGTGCCTGACCATGCGCGACTTTCTCAACAAACTCGGTCTGACCTTCGCCTTCATCGTCATCGTTTCGCCGGCGGTGCTGTTCTTCCTCTGGATGCTGTCACTGTCGCTGAAATTCGAGATCGACAACGCCTCCTATCCACCGGTCTTCATTCCGGAGCGTATCAATTGGGGCAATTACGCTGCCGTCATCGAATCCAAACGGTTCATGACCTATTTCTTCAACACGCTGATCGTCACCGGCTCGGCGACCTTGTTCGCTCTCGTTATCGGCGTGCCTGCCGGTTACGGCATCGCGCGTATGCGTGCGCGCAAATCGGCCATCGTGATCCTGATTGCGCGCATCACGCCCGGCCTGTCCTACCTGATCCCGCTATTCCTGCTGTTCCAGTGGCTCGGCCTGCTCGGCACATTGTGGCCACAGATCATCATCCATCTCGTGGTGACGGTACCGATCGTGATCTGGATTATGATCGGCTATTTCGAGACGACGCCGATGGAGCTTGAGGAATCCGCCATCATCGACGGCGCCACCCGCTGGCAGGTGTTCCGCCACGTCGCGCTGCCGATTGCTCGCTCCGGCATCGCCGTTGCCTTCATTCTCTCGGTGATTTTCTCCTGGAACAATTTCGTCTTCGGCATCGTGCTGGCGGGGCGGGAAACGCGGACATTGCCGGTCGCGGTCTACAACATGATCTCGTTCGATCAGTTGAGCTGGGGGCCGCTAGCGGCGGCCGCCCTGATCGTAACACTGCCGGTGCTGTTGCTGACAATGTTTGCGCAAAGGCAGATTGTGGCGGGACTGACCGCGGGCGCGGTGAAGTGACGCAAAGGCCCCTCCACGTCATTGCGAAGAGCCCTTGCGACGAAGCAATCCAGTCTTCGCTTGCGGCCCTCTGGATTGCCGCGTCGCTTCGCTCCTCGCAATGACGACTGAAAGGCCGACGCTCAATTCGCCGCCGCCACCTTGGGCTGCTCATCCGGCGCCGTTTCGCTCGCGGCTATCAGGCGCTTGAGCTCCGGTATGCACGAGCCGCAATTGGTGCCGGCCTTGAGCCTGGTTCCGATCTCGGCCGCGGTGCCAGCCCCAGCGGCTATTGCGTCACAGATGGTGTTGCGACCAACGCCGAAGCAGGCGCAGACGATGGGCCCTGCACTCGCAGCACCATCTGCGGACTTTCCAGAGAGCAGCGTACGGCGCTGGTCGTCGCTCACGGTCTCGGCCGCGAACAATTCCTTCACGGCATCCCAGGAGAGCGCGCCCTCCGTCGGGCCGATGAACAGACAGGTCTCGATCCCGTCATCCTTGAACGACACCGCGCGATACACACCTTGGCCGGCGTCTTCGTATTCAGCGGCATCATCGCCCAGCAACGGCTTCAACCAGCTCTGCCAGGTCTCAACATCGGTATTGTCCGAGAGCAGATAACCGACGCCGCCCGTGACCGCGACGCGCGTCCATTGCACGCCGAACGGCATCTCCAGCGGACTACGCGACAGCACGAAGCCACGCTGTGCAAACACCGCAGGTGCGATCGCCACCGGCGTTGCCTTGTTCTCGGGCTGACCGGAGAACGGGTCGGTGATCGGCGCGACAAGTCCGCCGACACGCGCGAAACCCGCGGTCTCGTCGTTCCAGTGGATCGGCGCGAACAGCATGCCGCGCTGCTGCCGTTCGCTGACAATGACTTTCAGCACGCATTCGCCATAGTCGGTCGTCAACCGCGCATGGCCGCCATCGACGATGGCGAACTGCGCAGCATCGTCAGGATGGATCTCGACGAACGGCTCCGGAATATGCTGGCCGAGCCGCGGGCTGAGACCCGTGCGCGTCATCGTGTGCCACTGATCGCGAACGCGGCCAGTGTTCAAACGCAGCGGCCGCTCGACGGACACCTGCGTGCGCAGCTCCGGCGCCTCCGGCGCGATGAAACGCGCGCGCCGGTCATTGGCGTAGAATTGGCCATCGGCGAAGAACCGCGCCTGCGGCTTCGTGGTCCCCTCGCGCACCGGCCATTGCACCGGGGCCATGGTGTCGAAGGCCTCATCCGAGACCTTCATCAATCCGCCTATATCGAAATCGCGATGGCCGTTGTTCTCGAAGGCCGAAAGGGCGGCGTGCTCGCGAAAAATCTCGGCGGCCGATGTGTAGGCAAATGACGCGCCGTAACCCAGGCGCCTGGCGACTTCGCTCAGCGCCCACCAGTCCGGCCGCGCCTCGCCAGGCGCCCGCAGAAACGACCGCTGCCGCGACACGCGGCGTTCGGAATTGGTGACCGTGCCGGACTTCTCGCCCCAGGCCAGTGCTGGCAGCAACACATGCGCACCGGCATTCACGGTGTCGTTGGACCGCACATTCTCTGACACCACGAACAGATCGAGCTTGCTCAGCGCCGCCCGCACGGCATCGGCATCCGGGAGCGACACCGCGGGATTGGTACCCATCACCCACAACGCCTTGATCTCGCCACGGCCGATGGCTTCGAACATCTGCACGGCCTTGAGGCCTTCATGGGTGGCGATATGCGGCGCCTTCCAGAACCGGCGCACACGGTCGATATCGACAGGCGTGAAGCCCATATGGGCTGCGAGCTGGTTGGCGAGGCCGCCGACCTCGCGGCCGCCCATGGCATTGGGCTGGCCGGTGAGCGAGAACGGCGACGCGCCGGGCTTACCGATGCGGCCGGTGGCCAGATGGCAGTTGAGGATCGCATTGACCTTGTCGGTGCCCTGCGCCGACTGGTTGATGCCCTGCGAATACAGCGTGACCACACGCGGTGTCGCCTTGAACATCTGGAAGAAGGTCGCGACATCGATCTCGTCGAGTCCCGTCGCCTTTGCTGTCGCCGCCACACTACCGGCGATGGTTCTGGCCCGCGCCAGCGCGTCGTCAAAGCCTGACGTATGCTCATCGATATAGCTGCGATCGAGCGCCCCGTTATCGGCGAGATAGGCAAACAGCCCGCTGAACAACGCGGTATCAGTGCCGGGCTTCAGGCCGAGAAACAGATCGTCATCGCCAACCGTGTCGGTGCGGCGTGGATCGATCACGACGATCCGTGCGCCTCGCGTCTGCTTGTTGGCCAGCATGCGCTGATACAGCACCGGATGGCACCAGGCGGCATTGGAGCCGACCAGCACCAGCAAATCCGCCTGGTCGAGATCCTCGTAGCACCCCGGCACCGTATCGGCGCCAAACGCACGCTTATGGCCAGCGACTGATGACGCCATGCAGAGCCGCGAATTGGTATCGACATTGGCGCTGCCGAGAAAGCCCTTCATCAGCTTGTTGGCGACGTAGTAATCCTCAGTCAGCAACTGGCCGGAGAGATAAAATGCCACGGCACTCGGGCCATGTTCGGCGACGACCTTCCGAAATCCCTCGGCGACATGATCCAGCGCATCGCCCCAGGCGACCTGCACCATCTCGCCATCGTCGCCCCGCATCATCGGATGCAGCAGGCGCTCGTCGAGGCTCAGCGTTTCGCCGAGCGCCGATCCTTTCGAGCAGAGTCGGCCGAGATTGGCGGGATGCGCGGGATCGCCCGTAATCGCTGCGCCACCGTTGCCGTCCGGCGTCGCCAGCACGCCGCAACCGACGCCGCAGTAAGGGCATGTGGTGCGCGTGGCGTGCAGATGCGGATCGACCGCGTTCATCACGCCGCCTCCGCGCGGACGGCGAGTGCGCGGCCGAACATCATCTCGGCGCGGATATCGGAAATATCAGCGGCGCTTCGGATCAGTTCGAGATACCACAGCGCATCCTGGGTATCGCCGACCAGCACGGCGCCAGTGAGCGCGCCATCTGCGATCACCAGCTTCTTGTAGGTGCCGCGGCGGACATCATTGAGCAGCAGCGTCTCGCTGCCTTCGCCCGCCATGAAATCTCCGGCGGAGAACACGCTGACACCGGAGACCTTGAGATTGGTAGAGAGCACGCTGCCCGTATAGGCAGCAGCCTTGCCCGCGAGATGGCGCGCCAACACCCTGGCCTGTTCGTAAGCGGGCTCGACGAGGCCATAGCAGGTGCCGCGATGCTCGGCGCATTCGCCGAGTGCGAAGACGTCGTCGGTGCCAGTCGCCATCTGGTCGTTGACGACAATGCCACGATTGACCGGGATTTCCGCTTCCTTGGCAAGCGATGTGTTGGGCCGGATACCGGCCGCAAAGATCACCGCATCGGCGTCGAGCGTGCGGCCATCGGCCAGCTCAACGCTCTCGACACAATCGCTGCCATGAATACGCGCCGTATTGGCATTGAGCAAAATCCTGACGCCTTTGCGCTCGACCAGCGTTTTCAGGAGGTTCGCTGCAGGTGCATCGAGCTGACGTTCCATTAGCCGGTCCATCAGATGGATCAGTGTGACGTCAGCGCCCGCCTTGGCGAGACCATAGGCAGCTTCGAGACCAAGCAGGCCGCCGCCGACCACGACGACACGCTTCTTCTGCGCGGCAAGTTCGAGCAGCAGGTCCACGTCGCGGCTGTCGCGGAACACATGCACGCCCTTGAGATCACCACCGGGCACCGGCAGCCGCAGTGCGGATGAACCGGTGGCGATAACCAGCTTTGAGAACGGCACATGTTTGCCGGTCGATGTCGTGACCTCACGCGCGGCCATATCGATGGCGGTCGCCGTTGCGCCGTATTTCAGTGTGACGCCGCGGTCGCGCCACCAGGCAGCGGGCTTCAGCTCAATCTCTTGCGATGTCGCCTCACCGGCCAATACCGACGACAGCAAGACGCGATTGTAGGCGAGCCGCGGTTCGTCTCCGATGACGGCGATGGCGTATCGACCGAGCGCGCATTTCGCCAGCTCGTCCACGAGCCGAGCCGCTGCCATGCCGTTACCAATGATGACCAGCGGCTCGCTCACGTCATATCCTTACTCGGCCGCCTGCGCTGTGCCGTAGGCTTCAGAAATCATGTAGCCGGACAGCGTGCCATAGGCCGCGGTCCATGCTGCTGCGAGTTCGGGCGTCCATGCGTCGCCGAGGCCCTTCTCCAGGGTCCACAGCAGCGCACCGCCGACGATTGGATAGTGCTCGGCCTTCACGCCATAGGCCACGTGCTGCTTGGCGAGCGCGCTCGCTGCAGGCAGTACAGTTTCGAGCCGCGTCAGGCCGGTGACGACGACACCAAGCGTCGCCATCAATTTGCGACCCTGCTCCTTCATGTCGCCGCGAAACATCGGCTTCACTTGCGGAGCAACCTCGAAGAGACGGCCGTAGAACAATTCCGCTGCCACATCGGAAATCGGCGCGACTTTCTTGAAACTATCCTGAACCAGAGCGACGTCGGACGCATTCATGCTAACTCTCCTTGCAGTGGAAGGTGAGTTTGTGTGTCGCGCCGCGTGAGCAAATGTTCAGCGCGCGATAAAATGCGATGTGGTTCTAGTGATAGGCCGCAGAAATCATGCGCGCCGCCAGGAAATTGTAAACCTTGTACCACGAGGCTTCGACCTCGGGCGTCCAGCGCTCGCCAAGCCCCTGCCCCAGACTCCAGAACAGTGCCTCGCCGACAGACTCGTAGTGCGCGGCTTCCACGCCATAATGCACATGGTCTTTCGCGAGCTTGCCGATCACTGACAGCAGGCCTGTGATATTGTCGAGACTGCCGACGATCACCGCCAGCGTTGCGATGAACTTGTGCTTCAGCTGCGCCATGTCGCCGCGAAACAGCGGGCGCGTTTCCGGCAATGTCTCGAACAGCCGCGCATAAAACAGATCCACCATGACCGAGGAGTTCGGCCACATCTGATCGAATGACGATTGTACGCGCATGATTTCTTCGCGCGTCAGGCCTATCGAACGACTCATGATTTGCAGCTATCCGGAAAGTCTGAGCCGCATTCATTCGGTTTATCCTCGGAAGTCAAGAGGTAACAAGATGCTTACGCGGCTTCGACGAACTTGTGGCGCTCATACAGGAATTCGAGCACGCGCTTGCGGCAGTCGAGATAGACCGGGTTACTCGCTAGTTCGAGTCGCTTGCGCGGACGCTCCAGTGGTACATCGAGCACTTCGCCGATGGTTGCTGATGGCCCGTTGGTCATCATGACGATGCGATCCGACAGCAGCACGGCTTCGTCCACGTCATGGGTGATCATGACGATGGTGTTGCCGAGTTTCTGATGCAGCGCCATGACCGAGTCCTGCAAATGAGCGCGGGTCAGTGCGTCGAGCGCACCGAACGGTTCGTCCAGCAGCAACACCTTGGGCTCCATCGCGAGCGCACGGGCAATGCCGACGCGCTGCTTCATGCCGCCGGAGATTTCCGAGGGGCGCTTGTCCTTGGCATGCGTCATTTGGACAAGATTGAGATTGTGCATCGTCCATTCGTCGCGCTCGGCGCGGGACTTGGTCTTGGCAAACACCTTGTCCACGCCAAGACGGACGTTCTGATAAACCGTCAGCCACGGCAGCAGACTGTGGTTCTGGAACACGACGGCGCGATCAGGGCCGGGCGAATTGACTTCGCGATCCTCAAGGAGGACCCCGCCGACCGTTGCACGTGTCAGGCCGGCGATAATGTTGAGCATCGTCGACTTGCCGCAACCGGAATGGCCGATAATGGAGACGTATTCACCCTTGCCGAGGTTGAGGTTGATATCCTTCAACACCTCGGACGAGACCTTGCCGCGGGTGAACACCTTGTCGACGTGGTCGAGCTTCAGATATGCCTTCATGATATCTCTCCTTAGCTGACCGAAATGTTAGCTGACTGAAGTGCCGTGGGTGACGAGCTTGCCCAGACCCGCGATCAAGCGGTCGAGCACGAAGCCGACAATGCCGACATAGAACAGCGCCAGGATGATCTCGCTCATATGCGAGGAATTCCAGGCGTCCCAGATGAAGAAGCCGATGCCCACGCCGCCGATCAGCATTTCAGCCGCGATGATGGCGAGCCATGACAGGCCGATACCAATGCGCAGACCGGTGAAAATATAGGGCGCAGCCGCCGGCAGCATGACTTTCCAGAAAAATTCCACCGGATTGAGCTGCACCACGGCGGCGACGTTGCGATAGTCCTGCGGAATATTCCGGATACCGACAGCCGTGTTGATAATGATTGGCCAGATCGAGGTGATGAAAATCACGAAGATTGCCGAAGGCTGACCGTCACGGAAGGCCGCAAGCGCCAGCGGCAGCCAGGCCAGCGGCGGAATGGTGCGCAACACCTGGAAGATCGGATCGAGGCCACGCATCGCCCAGACCGACTGGCCAACCAGCGTGCCAAGCGCGATGCCGACGACGGCAGCGAGCGAGTAGCCATAGGCCACACGCAGGAGACTGGCCGAGATATGCCAGAACAGACCCTTATCCAGACCGCCATTGTCGAAGAACGGATCGAAGATCAGTTCCTTGGTGTCCTTGTAGACCTTAGAGGGCGGCGGGAGCGTTGAGCCGGTGCGCCGACACAAGAGCTCCCACATCACACCAAGCAGGAGGACGACGATCAGCGGCGGGATGACCCGCGCCGCTGTCTCTTTCGCCATCTTGGCGTATCTTTCAAAACTTACCGGCTGCTTGGGAGACAGTGCGACGCTCGCCACCGGCGGCTTCGCCAGTGCCGTTGCCGGCTCCGTCTTGATAGCTTGCATGTTCATCGCACTGTCTCCGTCATTTCAGCTAGTCCGCATCGGTCCTAAACGTGTGTCTCAGGCTTCGACGCGCTTGATGGCGAGCGACTTGAGGTAGGCTGCCGGATTTTCGGGATCGAAGACCTTGCCGTCGAAGAAGGTCTCCTTGCCGCGCGAGGTCGAAGTCGGGATTTCGGCGGCAGCGACGCCCATGGTCTTCGCCGCGTCACGCCAGATATCCTCGCGGTTGACTTTGGCGATCAGCGCCTTGCTGTCGAAGCCGGGCTCGTATTTGCCCCAGCGGATGTCTTCGGTCATGAACCAGAGGTCGTGGCTCTGAAACGGATAGGACGCAAAGTCCTTCCAGTACTTCATGATATGCGGCGAGTTCTCGACCACCTTGCCGGTGCCGTAGTCGAACTTGCCACGGGCACGATCGAGGATGTCCTCGACCGGGCAGTTGATCCACTGCCGCTTGCCCATGATGGTGGCGAGCTCTTCCTTGTTCTCCATCTTGTCGGCCCACTGCTGGGCTTCCATGATGGCCATGGTGATGGCCTTCGCCGCCTTCGGGTTCTTGTCGACCCAGGCCGCTCGCATGCCGAGCGACTTCTCCGGATGCTTGTTCCAGAGCTCGCCGGTGTTCAGCGCGGTGTAGCCGATCTTCTGGTTGACGGTCTGGCCGGGCCACGGTTCGCCGACGCAAAACGCGTCCATCGTGCCGACCTTCATATTCGCCACCATCTGCGGCGGCGGCACGGTGATGGTCTCGACATCCTTGTCGGGATCGATGCCGCCGGCGGCGAGCCAATAGCGGATCCAGAGATCATGCGTCCCGCCCGGGAAGGTCATCGCCACCTTCACGGACTTGCCTGCGGCCTTCTTCTTCTCGAACGCGGCCTTCAGCGGTGCAACGTCGAGGCCGACTTTCAGATCGAGATATTCGCTGCCGACCGAAATGCACTGCGCATCGAGATTAAGACGCGCGAGGATGTACATCGGCGTCGGCTGATTGTTCTGGGTGACCTTGCCCGACGAGATCAGATACGGCATCGGCGTCAGGATATGCGCGCCATCGATGCCGTTGCCTTCTGAGCCGAGCACCATGTTGTCGCGCAGCGTGCCCCACGAGGCCTGCTTCGACACTTCCACATCAGGCATGCCGTATTTGGCGAACATGCCCTTGTCCTTGGCAACGAATAGCGGGCCGGCATCGCTTAATGCGATGAAGCCGAGCTTGGCGCCTTTCACTTCGGGCCCGGCATCCTGCGCGAAAGCGCCGCCGGGGAAGTTCAGTCGGGCGGCCGCGAGCAAGGCAGCGGTTCCCGCGCCGGCTTTCAGAAGCTGGCGGCGGCTGATTTTGCAGCCCGGCTTGTTGGTCTCTGACTTCGTCATGTTCTGATGTCGTCCTTTCGCGCCTCGGATCGCCTGCACCGTCATTGGCCCCTCGTCACAGCGCACCTCGGTCGAAGGCGTACGGACATAGCGGCGCGTCTGGGGGAAGCCCCATGATGGCAATGCTGGCTGGTGATTGATTGTGACGGCTACAATGGCGTCGCTAAGAACTATTCAAAGTTCGTGCCAATCGCCGCCTGATGGAAATTTCGATAAATTTCAGCCACTTGCCCCGAGGCAGCAGGACCAGCGCGAAGAGCCACGCGCATCGAAAATTTGCGGGTCGCTTATTTATTGTGCGACGCACGCAGAATAGGCAGTGAATTGCAAGGTACTATTTTGCCGACTTCGTCGGCGTGCCGGCCCGTGGATCGGTGCTATCAACCAGGTCCAATTTCTAGCAAACGGACCGCTTCATGCTGACCATTCCGGTGATCACCGAACCCGCCCTCTCGTCGCTTCGGAAGGTAATCAGCACCCTGAAGGCGGCGACCGTGGTGTCCGCGGCGGCGATCCTGTCTCAGGGCAAAAGCGACCTCGAAGCGAATGCGGCGGCAGCGTTCGGTCATTTCGAGGACGTCTCACGGCAACTTCATATGTTCCGAAAAGCTGTCCTTGAGGACGCGCTGATACCGACCAAAGACAACGCTCTCACTGTGGATGTCGATATCGATGCTCTCGATCGTGTCATCGACGATGTCGATCACCAGATCGCACAAACCAAAGGCGCACTCCACGCAGTCGTCGAGAGTTCTGATCGCAGCGGGCTTGAGGCTTTTGCCGAGCGCATCGGCGCACTCGGCCGCGCGCTATTAGGCATGGTCACCCTCATCGCGCCATCGGCAGCACACAGCGACGCCCCGTTCCTGTTCGATCAATTCTTCCTGGAGTCGCTGCAGGAACTCTCGCAACGCGACTGGAGCGCGACCTGACCGCAGATCGCTGGGATCGCTTACGCTCCAGCCGTTTCCGGCATCATCGGCTGCGGAACCGCGCCGTCGCCCGGCTTCATCCGGAAATTATAGGTCATCAGATGCCACGGCCCGGTGGCAGGCTGACCATCCGGCATGAAGGCATCGCTGCGCTTCTCGACTGTGGCGATCAGATCGTCCTTCACGCCGAACACCACATCGGAGTCGAGATATTCGTCGCCTTCAATGAAGACGTGGGTAATCAGCGGCTCATAGCCGGGCGCCGCGACGAGAAAGTGCACATGCGCCGGACGCATCGGATGACGTCCCGTCTTCAACACCAGACCTCCGGCCGGACCATCGGTCGGGATTGGATAGCTGCAGGGCAAAATGGTGCGGAAGAACAGCCGACCATCGCTGTCGGTGATGAAGCGCGCGCGCGACGACGGACCCTGCGTGGCATAGCTAGCCTTCTGCGAGTCGTAGAAACCGTCATCATCGGCATGCCAGATATCGACCGGCACGCCCGCCAGCGCGTTGCCATCGAGATCGGTGACGCGGCTCTGCACGAACATGCGCTCACCCGTGAGGCCCGGCGAGATATCGGCGCCATGCGCCATCACGGGATGCTCGCCGACATAGAACGGTCCGAGCACCGTCGTCTGTGTGGCCCCCTCACGCTCCCTGTGGTTGACGGCGTCGACCAGCATCGAGACGCCCAGCACGTCAGAGAGCAAAATGAATTCCTGCCGGATCGGTGTGCATTTCTGGCCCGTGCGGGTCAGGAAGTCGATCGCCACTTCCCATTCACCGAAGGTGAGATCGGTCTTGCGCACATAGTCGTGCAATGACTTCACGAGTTCTTGCAGCAGGAATTTCGTGCGCGGATCGGACGTCTTGTCGAAGCTCTGGATGACGGCCGCAGTGAGTTCAGTGTCATTGAATTGGGTCATAATTCATCCTGAGCAACGCGACGCTATTGCATCTTTAAGAATACACCAAACAGAGCTTCACGTAAGCTCGCCGCGCTACAAACCCATATGGACAACCGCTGATTTTCATCCATAGAAACGAGCCGCGTCCACACATCGGAGTGATGTTGCAATGCCATCGTCCCAAAGCCTGAGCCCTTCCTCTGCATCACCCGAACAGGTCGGCATGTCGACCGCCGCACTGGCCCGCGTCGAAGCGCATCTCAAGCAGCGCTACGTCGATGCCGGCCGTTTTTCCGGCACACAGCTTCTGGTCTATCGCCGCGGCGAGATCGTGCACAGCGCGACGCAGGGCTTTGCCGATCTCGAGCGAAAGATCGCCGTCAAGGACGATACGATTTTCCGCATCTATTCGATGACCAAGCCGATCACGTCGGTCGCCTTCATGATGCTGGTGGAGGAAGGGCGTGTCACGCTCGATGAACCCGTGCACAAATATATTCCGGAATGGGCAAATCTCGGCGTGTTTCAGGCCGGCGTGATGGCACCATTCCTGACGAAGCCACAGGCCCGTCCGATGCAGATCATCGACCTGCTGCGTCACACGTCGGGACTCACTTACGGCTTCCAGCAGCGCACCAATGTCGACGCCGCCTATCGTGCACTCAAGATAGGCGAGATCGAAAAATCCGGCACGATGACATCGATGATTTCGGATCTCGCGAAGGTCCCCCTGGAATTCTCCCCGGGGGATGCATGGAATTATTCGGTCTCGACCGACGTGATCGGCTATCTCGTCGAGAAGATCAGTGGACAGCCATTCGAACAATTTCTGCAGGAACGTATCTTCGATCCGCTCGGCATGACGGATACCGGCTTCTTTGTGCCCCCCGACAAGGCGCATCGTCTCGCGGCTTGCTACGCCGCCGACGGCAAGGGCGGCTTCGTTCTTCAGGACGATCCCGCGACGAGTTCGTTCCTGTCTCCGCCCTCGATGATTTCCGGCGGCGGCGGTCTATGCTCCACCGCCGCGGACTATCTCACCTTCTGCCGCGCCCTCCTCAATGGCGGCGCGCTCGGCGACGTGCGCCTGCTCGCTCCGAAGACGATTGCGCTGATGACCAGCAATCATTTGCCCGGCGGCGCCTACGTCGCCGACATGTCGACGTCGATGTTCAGCGAAGCGAGCTATGCCGGCGTCGGCTTCGGACTTGGATTTTCGGTGATGATGAATCCGGTCAAGACCATGATCCCCGGCAGCGCCGGTGAGTATGGATGGGGTGGCGCGGCGAGCACGGTGTTCTGGATAGACCCGGCCGAACAGCTGATCGCAATCTTCATGACGCAGTTGTTGCCATCGAGCGCCTATCCGGTTCGGCGCGAGCTGCGTACCATGATCTACTCCGCGATTACCGACAGCAATGTTTAGTAACGAACGGTATGATCAATATTGCTCAGTCGGTGCGCGCCACTGGACACCGGTCGCGTTCAGCACGAGATCAAATGAAATTCTCTCCCAGTGAGAATTTGGAATGAAACTTCCGGTGCGCATGGGACGTAGCAACAACCACCCACGGAATTGTGATATTACATCAGCGCTACACAGGAGATCGTAAAATGCGAAATTGCCGCTGCAAATCGCATGGAATGCTGCATGCCAGAGATTTGCAGCTTACGAATGCGAACGACTCTCAGTTATCTTGCGTGCGTCAGGCGAGTCACGTGTGTATAGCATGATGACCAACTTGTACTTTCGCTTCCGCTGCTAGGCCCGTGTCGATAGAAATTGAGTTGCGGTTTGCGTTTGAAGTTTTGCAAGCGATGCGAAGTAGCAACGGAATACCGCAAGATTTTTGCGTACGATAGGATGACCCTCGCGATTAGGTATCGATCAATTCGAGTATCGCGACGATTTCAGCCATCCCAATCGTGATGACGATGTGTATAACAGAGATGCCTTTGAAAGTTAGCTTTAAGGGCTCTCGGGCTAAGAAGCTCTAACCAAGAAAATAAAACCAAACTTTCTTATTCAAACAAGCTGAATGGTGACGAATGAAGCAACGTAGCGCCGGCAAACCCGACATTGAGATGGGCAAGAGGATCCGTCTGCGTCGTGTTGAGCAGAAAATTTCGCAGGCGGATTTAGGCGAAAAGCTGGGCGTCAGCTTCCAGCAGGTTCAGAAGTACGAGAAAGGTGTCAATCGCGTTGGCGCTGCGCGTCTTCAGCAGATTGCGACGGCGCTCGATGTGCCGGTCACCTTCTTCTACGATGGCGATGGCAAGAGCCGCGAAGTGGAAAGCTTGCTGTTCCTCGATAGCGCTTTCAGCCTCCGCTTGCTTCGTGCTTACAGCCGCATCAAGAGCCAGACGGTCCAGCGCCAGATGGTCGTCCTGATGGAAGCGATCGCCGACGAAGAGAAGTAATCGTCGCATGGCCGCCGGAGCGACCCGGCCGCTGATCGGCTCGATTTCAATCCCCCTCGACACGAAAAGAACTCGCCGTAACCGCGGCGAGATTTTTGCAGGTCTGCACCTAGCGGTGGCACAGTTGTTGCTGGAATATTCGTGAACCTCAGGGGGAGCGAACCATGTCTACAGCTACGATTACCGCCATCGAACCAGTCCGCAAGCCTCTCTATCACTCGCTCTTCGTGCAGGTGCTCGTCGCCCTGCTGCTCGGCATCGTCCTTGGCATCGCCGTGCCGGACTTCGCCGTCGGCCTGAAGGTCTTCAGCGACGCGTTCCTCAAACTCATCTCCATGATTGTGGCCCCCATCGTGTTCTGTGTGGTGGTGCATGGGATTGCGGGTGCCGGCGACCTCAAGAAGGTCGGCAGGGTTGGCGTCAAGGCGCTGATCTATTTCGAGGTCATGACGACGCTGGCGCTCGTTGTCGGCCTGGTGCTGGCCTATCTGTTCGGTCCGGGCCACGGCATGAACATCAATCCGGCCTCGCTCGACGGCAAGGCACTCACGACGGTCGCAGACAACGCTCACAAGCTGCAGGGCGGTGGCATCGGCAGCTTCCTGCTCAACATCATTCCGACCACCTCGTTCGACGCGCTGGCGCGCAATGACGTGCTTCAAGTGCTCTTTTTCGCGATCCTGTTCGGCACCAGCCTGGCGCTGGTCGGCGGCGAGAAAGGCGAGCGCATCTCCAGTTTCATCGAAGCCGTATCGACCGTTCTGTTTCGCGCCATGGGATTGATCGTTCGCCTCGCCCCGATCGGTGTGCTCGGCGCTGTCGCCTATACGGTCGGACGCTACGGCGTCGGATCGCTGAAGCAACTCGTCTCGCTGGTGGTGCTGTTCTATGTCTCGGTCGCGATCTTCGTCTTCGGCGTGCTCGGCGGCGTGATGGCGCTGGCCGGGCTGAACATCATCAAATTCCTAAACTATCTGCGCGAGGAGCTCACCATTGTGCTCGCCACCGCCTCATCGGATGCGGTGCTGCCCCAGGTCATGCGCAAACTCGAACGGCTTGGCGTCAAGGACAACGTGGTCGGCCTCGTGATCCCGACCGGATACTCGTTCAATCTTGACGCCTTCTCGATCTATCTGACGCTGGCCGTCGTGTTCATCGCGCAGGCCACGAATACACCGCTGTCCTTCGGCGACCTCATGCTGGTGCTCGGCGTCTCACTCGTCACATCGAAAGGCGCCCATGGCGTACCGGGCTCAGCGATCGTGATCCTTGCCGCGACGCTGAATGCCGTGCCGAGCATTCCCGCCATCGGCCTCGTGCTGGTGCTGTCGGTAGACTGGTTCATCGGCATGGCCCGCGCGCTCGGTAACCTGATCGGCAACTGCGTTGCCACCGTCGTGGTCGGTGCATGGGAAGGCGACCTCGACCATGCCAAGGCGAAGCGTGTGTTGGATGGCGAAGAGCTCGTGGATGTAACGGCCGGCTAATTGCCTTCGGGACAAAGAGAAGCGGCCCGAAGGCCGCTTCTCGATATCAGAACGAATGCTTCAACCTTACGCCGGCGTAAGGATCGCACGGCCGACCAGCTTGCCGTCTTTCAGGTCGTTCAGCGCCGCATTGGCCTTTGCGAGCGGCATCGGGCTCGTCGGGATTGGCTGAACCTTCTTGGTGCGCACCAGCTCCAGCAATTCCTTGGTCTCGCGGAGATTGCCGACATAGCTGCCCTGGATGGTGAGCGCCTTCATGGCGATCAGCGGCAGCGCCCAGGTGGCGCCGCCACCGAACAGGCCTACCATGATCAGCTTGCCGCCCTTCGACAGCACATCGAAGCCGAGCTGCGTCGTCGACGGAGTGCCGACCAGATCGATCACCGACAGGATCGGCTGACCGGCGGCCTTGGCAAGCTGCTCAAGCGCGTCGGGCGCATTGCCATCCACGGCCGCCAGAGCGCCGGCCTTGATCGCCGCTTCGCGCTTTCGCGCATCGATATCGACAACGATGGCGCCCTTGCCGCCCATCGCCTTCAACAATTCAAGCGCCATCAGGCCGAGTCCGCCAGCGCCGAAGATCACGATCGGATTGCCGAGATCGCTCTCGATCTTCTTCAGCGCGCTATAGGTGGTGACGCCCGAGCAGGCGTAAGGCGCGGCGATGACCGGATCCATGCCCTTGAGGTCGATCAGGTAGCGCGGATGCGGCACCATGAGGTGATCGGAGTAACCTCCGTCGCAATGTACGCCGAGGCAGCGCGGCGCGAGGCAGAGATTCTCGTCACCAGCAAGGCAGACCGCACATTTGCCGCAGCCGATCCACGGATAGGCCAGCGCGATATCGCCAATCTTGACGCTGCCGGCTTCCTGCTGCGCATCCGGACCGAAGGCGATGACTTCGCCGACGGTCTCATGGCCCATAGTGCGCGGCAACGTGATGCCGCGGTCCTTCAGCGACAGCTTCTTGCGGCCGTGGCCGAGTTCATAGCCGCCTTCCCAGATGTGCAGGTCGCTATGGCAGACGCCAGCAGCCTTCACGCGGATCAGCACCTGCGTGCCGGTCGGCTGCGGGGTCTGCTCGTCGACCTCGCCGAGCGGTTCGTTGAATTCGAGAACCTTGAAGCTCTTCATTGTGTTTTCTCTCCCGGTTGAAGTTTCTTGTTATCCGCAGGATGGGTCGAGCCAACGGGTCGCGCGAAGCGCGCCCGATGATAAACTCCGCGAACCCCATCGCATAGAACCCGATCATGATGGGTTTCGCGACGACGCTCTACCCATCCTACAGGGTCTCAGCCATGCGTTGCGCTTGCGCTCCTGATCGCTTCCCACACCTTGATGGGCGACAGCGGCGTATTGAGCTGCGTGATGCCCAGTGGTTGCAGCGCATCCAGCACGCCATTGACGATGCAGGGCGGACCACCGATCGCGCCGGATTCGCCGCAGCCTTTCGAGCCTATCGGATTGGTGACGCAGGGTGCCGAGCCGTCCAATGTCACTGACAGGGGTGGCAGGTCACCGGCGCGCGGAATGCAATAGTCCTGATAGCTCGCGGTGATGAGCTGGCCATCCTCGTCGTAATGAACGTTCTCGAACAGCGCCTGGCCGATGCCTTGCGCCACGCCGCCGTGGATCTGGCCGGTCACCAGCATCGGATTCACCGCCACGCCGACATCGTCGACCGTGGTGTAGCGAACGACATTGGTGATGCCGGTCTCCGGATCGATCTCAACCTCGCAGATATGCGTGCCGTTCGGCCAGGTCGGGCCATCCGCCACGCCGGTGGACTCGACGCTGAGCTGTTCGCCGTCTTCGGCCTTCGCGATTTCGAACAGGCCGACGCGCTTGTCGGTGCCGACGACGGTGAGGAAGCCCGCGGAATACTCGATGTCCTCCACCGAGGCTTCGAGCATGTTGGCCGCCTTCTCGCGCGCCTTGGCGATCATGTCGGCCGCCGACACCACCGCAGCAGTGCCGCCCACGAACAACGAACGTGAACCGACACTGCCCATGCCGACGATCACATCGGTATCGCCCTGGATCACATCGATTTTGTCGATGCCAATGCCGAGCGCTTCAGAGACGAGCTGCGAATAGGCGGTCTGCAGGCCCTGCCCCATCGCCATGGTGCCGGAATGCAGGATGACGCGACCATTGGCCGTCGCGCGCAGACTGACCTTCTCGGTGGTGCCCGGGCCACCGGTCCATTCGATGTAGCTGGTCAGCCCGCGGCCGTAGAGAAGACCTTTCTTCTTCGCCGCTTTCTTGCGCGCGGCGAAGCCGTCCCAGTCCGACAATTCAGTGGCGCGGTCGAGCATGTGCGCGAAGGCGCCGCTGTCATAGGTCTGGCCGACGGCGTTCTTGTAGGGGAACTGCGTCGGCTTGATGTAATTCACCTTGCGGATCGCCCGCGGATCCATGCCCATCTGCCGTGCGGCGGCGTCCATCAAGCGCTCGATGATGAAAACGGCTTCCGGCCTGCCGGCGCCGCGATAGGCGCCCACCGGCGCCGTATGCGTGATGACGGCCTTGATGTCGTAATGCACGTTCTGCAGGTCGTAAACGCCGGTCTGCACGAACGGCCCCAGCACCAGCGGAATGATAACAGCGGTCGCCGACATATAGGCACCGGTGCCGCCGATCGAACGCACGCGATAGGCCAAAACCCGCCCCTTGGCATCGAGCGCGAGTTCTGCCGTCGACGTCAGATCGCGACCATGAGTCCCGCCGACGAATTCATCAGTGCGATCACCGCGCCAGCGGATCGTCTTGTTCAGCTTCACGGCCACATAGGCGACGACGCCGTCTTCGGGATACAGGCTCGTCTTCTGGCCGAAACCGCCGCCGATATCGCCCACCACCACGCGGATCGATTCCTTCGGACGCTTGAGCACCGCGTCGGCAAGGATATCGCGGGTCGATGCCGGGGTCTGCGACTGCACGTACAGGGTCAGCTTGCCGGACTTCTTGTCGACTTCAGCGATGGTCGAGCGCGGCTCCATGGCCGATGGCACGAGGCGCTGGCTCACGATGTCCAGCGACACCGTATGCTTGGCAGCGGCAAAAGCAGCCTCCACCTTGGCAGGATCGCCATAGCTGGTGGCTGCGACAATATTGTCTGGTGCATCCGGCCAGACCACCGCCGCACCGGGCTTCATCGCCTCGACGGGATCGACCACCGCAGGCAGGACATCATAGCTGATGTCGATCGCTTCGGCCGCGAGCTGGGCAGCGGCGCGCGACGTGGCGACGATCGCTGCCACTGCTTCGCCAGCGAACCGCACGACCTCATGCGCCAGCAGCCGGCGCGGCGGAAAGGTCGCCGCGGAGCCGTCAGGACGCTTGAAGATCGGCAGCGTCGGCAGCGTGCCGACATCGTCGGCCACGAGATCCGCGCCGGTGTAGATCGCCTCGACACCGGGCATCGCCTTGGCGGCGGCCACGTCAATCGCGGTGATCTTCGCATGGGCATGGGGCGAGCGCAGCAGATGCAGCCACAGCGCGCCGTCTTCTGGCTTGTCGTCGATGAATTTACCCTGCCCGGTGAGAAGTCTTTGATCTTCGAGACGCTTGGGAGAAAGACCCGCGCCGAAGCGCATATTGCCGGGCAGAATGTTCATCAGACGTCCTTCAAGTGCAAACTGGCTGGAGCTGTTCTAACCCAGAAATACCGCGTGAGCCAACAGGCCCGCCGCATAGGGCCGAACTCCGGATGCGCATGCGGGGACTGCCCTTTTTGCACATCCTGTTGCCGATAAATCGATCAGCCGACATCCCGCAAAACGGCCTCGATCACCTTGCGCTCGTCCGCGGTCAGAGCCGGCTGCGGCGCCACGGGGTCGCCGACCTCGTAGCCCTGGATCGCAAGGCCGGTCTTGATGCAGGCCGCCAGATTATAGCGCGCAAAGGCCTCGTTGAGCCGCCACATCCGCCGTTGCAGGACCATGGCCTCGTCCCAGCGGTGCGCCTTGCAGAGATTGTAGAGTTCGACGCTCTGCTTCGGCACGACACAGGCCGGACCCGCCATCCAACCGACGCCACCGATCAGCATGACGGCTGACGGAATATGCGCCGACGCCGCAAACACTTTCAGTTTGTCGCCGCAGCGGTTGATGATCGACAACAGCCGGCCGGTATTGGTGGAGGCATCCTTTATATATTGGATGCGCGGATGCTCGGCGAGCCGCGCCACAACATCGAGCGTCAGATCCGAACGCTGGAATTGCGGATTGGTGTAGATCACCACGGGAATATCGACGGCATCCGCGATGGCGCGGAAATAGGATTCGATCTGCGCATCCTTGAGCGGAAAGTACGCTTCGAGAATGGCCAGGATGCCGTTGGCGCCGAGCTTCTGATACGACTTCGCCTGCGCCACCGCATCCACCGTCGAGGTCGAGGCCACGCCTGCCACCACCGGCACGCGCCCGCCTGCCGCATCGATCGTGGTCTGCACCACCGTCCTGCGCTGCTCGCGATTGAGATAGGCGAATTCGCCGGTCGAGCCGAGCGGCGTCAGGCCATGCACGCCCGCGCCGATGAGATCGCCGCACAGGCGGCCCAGCACATCGGTGCGGATACGCCCCTCGTCGTCGGCCGGCGAGACGAGATAGGGAAACACGCCGTGAAAATCTGCCATCGCATCAAGCCTTCGGCTTGAAATTTTCGATCACGCGCAACAATACGCGCGCGCCGGCCTCGACGTCCGCATCGTCCACATGCTCGGCAGGATTGTGGCTGATGCCGCCGCGACAGCGCACGAACAGCATCGCCACATCGGTAATGTCGGTCATCGCCATGCCGTCATGGCCGGCCCCGCTCGGCAGCTCGAACGCGCGATAACCCTCGGCAGTAATTGCATCGGCGAGCTGCTTCTGCAGCCAAAGCGCACAAGGCACCGTGCGATTCTCATGGGTGATATTGATCTGCAGATCGAGCTTGCGCTGTTTGGCGATCGACTCGATCTCACGCACCATGTCGGTGATGGCGAGCTTGCGATAGGAATCCTTCGGTGATCGGATATCCATGGTGAACGATACCAGCCCGGGAATGACATTGGTCGCGCCCGGCATCGCATTGATATAACCGACGGTGCCGACAAGACCGCCGCGGTCCGATTGGCAGAACTCCTCGATCGCAACGATACATTCGGCAGCGCCCACCAATGCATCGCGCCGCATCGCCATCGGCACCGTGCCGGCATGACCGGCCATGCCGTGCAACTCGACAGCAAGCCGCGTGGCACCCGAAATAGCCGTCACGACACCCACCGGAAGCTTCTGTGCTTCAAGCACGGGCCCCTGCTCGATATGCAGTTCGAGATAGGCCAGCAATTCGCCGGGCGCGCGCGCTGCGGCGCCAACATGATCGGGATCGAGGCCGAAGGTGATCATCGCCTCGCGCATCGAGATGCCCGCTTTGTCGCGGCCGCCGAGCACACTCTCGACAAAAGTCCCGGCTACCGCGCGGCTGCCGAGCAGCGTCGAGGCAAAGCGCACGCCCTCCTCGTCAGCAAAGGCCGCGATCTCGATGGCGAATGGCAGACGCACGCCACGGCGATTGAGATCGCCGACGCAGAAAATCGCCGTGATGACCCCGAGCGGCCCGTCCCAACGGCCGGCATCACGCACGGTGTCGTAATGTGAGCCCAGCATCAGGCACGGCAGACCGGGCCGGTCACCTTCATAGCGTCCGCAGACATTGCCGATCGCGTCGATACGCGCCCGCATGCCAGCTGCCTGCATCCAGCCGATGATCAGTTCGGCGGCCGCACGGTGTTCCGGTGTAAGGAATATTCGCGTGATGTTGTCCGGCGCTTCCGAAATAGCAGCCAGCGCGTTGATGCGTTCGACGATCTCGCCGCCGAGCGATTGGCCGGAAGCTCCGACGACTTTCTCTTCCATCGCAATCATGCTTCTTTGTTCAGACCGTAGGCCCGGCCGGGACTTGAATGATCCAGCTCACAAATACTAGTGCGGCCGGCGGCCCAAAGCGAATCCGCACCTAGCCTCGCGGGAGGCTAGCAGATTTCGACACCCGGACGACAGGAGCCCCCGATGGCCAAGCAAGACTCGTCGCCTAGAGATGAGGCCTTTCTCAGGCTTTCTTTCGACGCTGCGCGCAAAGCCATGGAGCGCGGCAACCATCCGTTCGGCGCGATCCTGGTCGATGCAAACGGCAAGGTCCTGATGGAAGCCGGTAACGCGTTCATGCCCTCCCATGACGGCACCGCCCATGCGGAGCGGCTGCTGTGTACGGAGGCCTCGATTGCCTATGCCGAGACCGAGCTGAAGACCTTCACGCTCTATTCGTCGGCCGAACCCTGCGCCATGTGCGCTGGCGCGATTTATTGGGTCGGCATTGGACGGCTGGTTTATGGGCTCGGCGAAGCCAGGCTCAAGGCGATCACCGGCGACCATCCGGAAAATCCCACGCTGGATCTGCCTTGCCGCAACGTGTTTGCGGCAGGGCAGAAGAACATCGAGGTCGTCGGACCACTGCTGGAAGACGAGGCAGCCGCGCAGCACGAAAACTTCTGGGCGCAGCCGCGCTAGTGGCACGCGCGCAGGATCCTGCGAAAAGATGATGGCGCCGCGAGGACATCGCGACGCCAGCAGCCCGGAGATCAGCCCTGGAGACTTGCTTGGACGACTAGTCCGAAAGTCAGCTCAGATCAGAACTTGACGGTGACGCCGGAATACAGCGAGTCCTCGCGGCACGATCCGGGCGCAAACGTGGTGCACGGCAGGCTGGCATTCTCATCCAGGCCGAACTTGTTCCGCCAGAGCCGATAGGCCACCCACACGTCGACATTGTGAGTGTATTTCGGTCCCCAGATGGCCTTGCTGGCGTCGAAGGTCAGACGGATCGGTTCGGCGTTGATCTCCATCTTGGTTGCCGTGCCGATGATCTGGCCGTTCTCCGAACCTTTCGGCCCGTAGAAGCCGGCGCGGCCGCTGATCGCGAAATAGTCCATGCTCGGCGGCAGGAAGCCGAGATCCATGTAGTAGTTGAGTTCAACGGCCCAGGTCGGGTTGAACTGGCGGTTGCCATCGATGTTACAGGACACGCCGGGGATCTGGCCGGGCGCACCGGCATAGCCGCACTGCGTGAACGTGCTGCGATTGGCGAATTCGTAATAGAGCAGCGGGTTGACGTTGAAGAAGCCCTTGTAGGGCAGGTCGAAAGCGAACTGCAGACCGGTCACGACGTCGCGCTTGGATGCGGAGAAGAACCGGTTTTCTGTGCTGCCGTCCGCGCCGATGACGAACGACACGTTGCGCAGCGGCCCCATCGAGAAGGCCTTGGTGTTGAAGACCTCGTTGAAGCCGATGGTGCTGCGGATCAGGCCGTAAATTTCCGTCGCGCCTTCGCAACCGGTAATCGGACGCAGCGGATCGCCGCAGGGATTGGCCGGGCTGCTCTTGCCCGCCTTCTCGAGGCCGATGTTGAAGAAGTTGGTACCGTAGGTCCACACGTCGAAATGCGTGAACGCAAAGACCTGCTTGGTGGTCTTGGCGGTGACGCCGGGATCGACCGCCCCCCACTGATAGGCATAGGTGAAGCGGTTATCGATCAGCAGGAAGAACGGCAGGTCCGGGATTGGCTTTGCCTTGACCGGCATGGCCGCCATGTCGGCGGCGCCTGCCGAGCCTGTCGGCACCATGGCTGTTAGCGACAGCAACGTCGCGGCTGCGATTGCTCGGAAACGATTGAACATTGGAATGACCCCCACCTGTTGACAATGATTGCGTGCGTCTCGCGCGAGAGTTGTTGCAATCAGTCCGGGGGAGAAGCCTCAACTTTTTCCAATAGTTGCCATCGATTTCATCAGGGTTGCCTAGCGAAATCAGTATTTTATGCTTGAAGCATCGTGTTTTCAGAGCGGTGAAATGACACCATGCCGGCTCATGCGAGACGCGCGCTTAGAGGCTGTAAAGATTGGCGTTTCGCGACGTTCTGTCGCAGGTTTCCGAGCCAAGCTCCGATGGCGAATTCACGCCGTGATTTGGTGTTTGCAGCGCAAGAAAATCACTGCCCAACTTCTCAACACACGAGAAAATCCGCATCCCGAATTCGTTGCACCTGTGCCAGAACTGCAACACTTCAGGCCAAGTATACAATGCGAAAGTCGAATAAACTTCATTCAATCAATGAAAAGCCCGAGCCTCACGCGATTACGCCGGCAGGAATCGCCCAAGAAAGCGATCCAGTCCAAAAATAAGGCATGTGCTGGCGCTTATTCGAGATTTACGCTGCATTCCAATCCGGCACACACTTGCCGCAAACCTCCTTTTCACGCGTGAGTAGCGAATGCTGGATTCGGGATCGGGACACGCGCGTTCGGGGACGGTGCTTCTGCAGACCATTGGTCTGACCAAGCGCTATGGCAGTTTCCTCGCCAATGACGCCATCGACATCGCGATCCGTCCGCAGGAAATTCACGCGCTGCTCGGCGAGAACGGCGCCGGCAAATCCACACTCGTCAAAACCATCTACGGCCTGATCCAGCCGAGCGAAGGCGACATGCTCTGGCAGGGCGAGAAGATGGTGCTCGCCGGCCCGCACGATGCACGCGCCCGCGGCATCGGCATGGTGTTCCAACACTTCTCGCTATTCGACAATCTGACCGTCGCCGAGAACGTCGCGCTCGGTCTCGACGGCAAGGAATCCTTCAAGGCGATGTCGGCGCGGCTCGAACAGGTGTCGCAGCAATATGGCTTGCCGCTCGATCCCAAGCGCGAGGTCTGGCAGCTCTCCGTCGGCGAACGCCAGCGCATCGAGATCGTGCGCGTGCTGATGCAGAATCCGAAATTCCTGATCCTCGACGAGCCCACCGCCGTACTGACGCCGCAGGAAGCCGATCAGCTCTTTATTGTGCTGGAACGCCTGAAGTCGGAAGGCCGCTCGATCCTTTACATCAGCCACAAGCTCGACGAAGTGAAGCGGCTCTGCGACACCGCAACTATCCTGCGCGGCGGCAAGAAGATCTCGACCTGTCTGCCGCGCGAGGAGACTGCCGCATCATTGGCGCGCATGATGGTCGGCACCGAGATCAAGCAGGTCAAAGCCGCTGCTCATAGGCAAACCACGGTGCCGCGGCTCGTGGTCAACGATCTCAACCTCGCGCCCGACGAACCACATGGCGTGCATCTGAAGAACATTTCGCTGGAGCTGAAGGGCGGCGAGATTCTCGGCATTGCAGGCGTCGCCGGCAATGGCCAGGATGAATTCTTCGCAGCGCTCTCTGGCGAGCGACTATCCAGGGATCCCGGCACCATTGTCATCGACGGCCACGCCGCCGGACATCTGTCGATTACCGCGCGCCGCAAGCTCGGCGCGGCCTTCGTGCCCGAAGAACGCCTCGGCCACGGCACGGCGCCGCGCATGCGACTATCAGAGAACGCGCTGCTCACCGGCCACGCCGCGTCGGGCATGGTCCACAACGGTTTCATCAATACGGCGGCGACGCTCGCGACCGTCGATCGCGCCACCGAGAGTTTCGACGTGCGCAAGGCCAAGCGCGATCCGGAAGCCGCCAGCCTTTCCGGTGGCAACCTGCAGAAATTCATCGTCGGCCGCGAGATCCTGCGCAATCCCATCATGCTCGTGGTCAGCCAGCCGACATGGGGCGTCGATGCCGGCGCCGCCGCTGTCATTCGCCAGGCGCTGCTCGATCTCGCCGCTGCCGGCGCCGCCATTCTCGTCACCAGCCAGGATCTTGACGAACTCGTCGAGATCGCCGACCGCATCGCCGTGATATTCCACGGCCATCTGTCCGAGCCATTGATGACGGCAGATGCCGACAGGGAAACGCTGGGCTTGCTGATGGGCGGCAGCGCACTCACGCCAAAGGACGTGCCCGATGCAGTTGGTGCTTGAGAAGCGCGCGGAGCGATCGACCGTCATCGCACTCATATCGCCGCTGATCGCCATCGGGCTCACCATCGTGACCATGAGCATCCTGTTCATGATCATCGGCAAGAATCCGATCGCCGCGCTCAACGTCTATTTCATCACGCCGCTCACCGACGCCTATTCGCTGCAGGAGCTCGCGGTGAAAGCCGCTCCGCTGGTGATGATCGCCATCGGCCTCTCGCTCTGTTATCTCGCCAATGTCTGGAACATCGGCGCAGAGGGACAGTTCCTCGTCGGTGCCGTCGCCGGAAGCTGGCTCGCGGTGAAGACCCACGGCACCGATGCCGGCGCCTGGGTCCTGCCCGCGATGATGCTTTTGGGCGCCCTTGCAGGCGCGCTCTATGCGTTGATCCCGGCCTTCTGCAAGGTGCGCTTCGGCGCCAGCGAAATTCTGGTCAGCCTGATGCTGGTCTATGTGGCTGACCTGCTGCTGGACTATCTCGTCCGCGGCCCATGGCGCGATCCCGCCGGCTTCAACTTCCCGACCACGGCTGAATTCGATCCGGTCGCCACCGTCCCCCTGCTATTCGAGGGCGGGCGACTGCATCTCGGCGCGCTCATCGCGCTCGTCATCGTGATCGGCGCAGCCATCCTGCTCGGCCGCACCATCAAGGGCTTTGAAATCCGCGTGGTCGGCGCGGCACCGCGCGCAGCGCGCTTCGGCGGCTTCTCGTCGAACCAACTCGTGCTGCTGACTTTCGCAATCTCGGGTGCGCTGGCGGGTCTCGCGGGGATCATCGAGGTCGCCGGCCCCGTCGGTCATCTGCAGCCCGGCATCTCGCCCGGCTATGGCTTCACCGCGATCATCGTTGCATTTCTCGGACGACTCAACCCGGTTGGAATACTAATTGCAGGGCTTTTCCTGGCGCTGACATTTATCGGCGGGGAGCAAGCACAGATCGCCATGAAGATCCCACTCGATATCACCAAGGTGTTTCAGGGCATCCTGCTGTTCTATGTGCTCGCCTGTGACAGTCTCATTCTGTACAGGATCAGGCTCATCATGCCGCAGCGAAAGGCCGCCGATGGAGCTGCTTGAAGCCATCATCCTCGCCGTCCTCGCGGCATCGACGCCGCTGCTGCTCGCCGCCTCCGGCGAGCTGCTGGTGGAACGTGCCGGCGTGCTTAATCTCGGCGTCGAAGGCATGATGATCGTCGGCGCCGCCTGCGGCTTCGCCGGCGCCTGGGCCACCGGCTCGACGCTCATCGGTGCGCTGTGCGGAATTCTCGCGGGCGTCGCGCTCTCATTGGTCTTTGCACTGATGACGCTTGGCCTCGCCGTCAATCAGGTCGCCACGGGTCTCGCGCTTACGATCCTCGGCGTCGGCGTGTCTGGCCTGATCGGTGCCGGCTTCGTCGGCGAACGCATCAGCACAGCGCCGCGACTGTATATTCCCGGCCTGACCACGTTGCCCTTCGTTGGCAAGATCCTGTTCGGCGAAGACGGCTTCGTCTATGTCTCGATCGCCCTGATCCTTGCCATCTCCTATTTCCTCTACCGTACCCGCGCCGGACTGGTCCTGCGCGCCATCGGTGACAATCACGTGTCGGCGCATGCGCTCGGCTATCCCGTGCTGAAGATACGGACCCTTGCCGTGATGTTCGGCGGCGGCTGCGCGGGTCTGGCCGGCGCCTATCTGCCGCTGGCCTATACGCCGTTCTTCGTGCCCGGCATGACCGCCGGCCGCGGCTGGATCGCGCTGGCGCTGGTGGTTTTCGCCTCATGGCTGCCGGGCCGGCTGGTGATCGGCGCTTATCTGTTCGGCGCGGTATCGATCTTGCAACTGCATGCGCAGGGCTGGGGCGTCGGCGTGCCCTCGCAACTGATGTCCGCCCTGCCCTATCTCGCCACGGTCGTCGTGCTGGTGCTGATCTCGCGCACCCGCAGCGGCGGCTCCACGGCGCCGGCCGCACTCGGCACCGTGTTCGTACCCGACCGCTAACAATTTCGACGACGCACGACAGAACATCTTTCGACAGACAGGAGACGCGTATGAACAGGAAAGCACTTGCAGCGGCCGCCATGCTGCTGGCCACCGGCCTCGGATTGGGTGCAGCCGTCGCTGCCGACAAGCTGAAAGTCGGCTTCGTCTATATCGGCCCGGTCGGAGATTTCGGCTGGACCTATCAGCATGAAGTCGGCCGCCAGATGCTCCTCAAGGAATTCGGCGACAAGATCGAGACCACCTATCTCGAAAATGTCAGCGAAGGCCCTGACACCGAGCGCTCCATCGAACAGCTCGCCCGCGCCGGCAACCAGCTCATCTTCACCACATCGTTCGGCTACATGGACCCAACGCTGAAGGTCGCGAAACGCCATCCCAAGGTGATGTTCGAACACGCCACCGGCTTCAAGCGCGACAAGAACATGTCGAGCTATTCCGGTCGCTTCTTCGAAGGCCGCTACATCCAGGGCCAGATTGCCGCCAAGATGTCGAAGAAGGGCGTGCTCGGCTACATCGGCTCGTTCCCGATCCCGGAAGTGATCTCCGGCATCAATGCGACGATGCTCGCCGCGCAGAAGATCAATCCGGATATCAAGATCAAGATCATCTGGGTCAACACCTGGTTCGATCCCGGCAAGGAAGCCGATGCCGCCAAGGCGCTGCTCGATCAGGGCGCCGACGTGATCATGCAGCACACGGACTCGCCGGCCGCCATGCAGGTCGCCTCCGAACGCGGCGCGCTCGCCTTCGGCCAGGACTCCGACATGATCAAGTTCGGCCCCAAGACGCAGCTCACGGCCGTCACCAACAACTGGGGTCCGTATTACGTGGAACGCGTCAAGGCTGCGCTCGACGGCACGTGGAAGTCGGAAGACACCTGGGCCGGCCTGAAAGAGAAGATGGTCGTCATGGCGCCCTATACCAACATGCCGGATGACGTGAAGAAGATGGCCATGGACACCGAAGCCGCCATCATCGCCGGCACGCTGAAGCCGTTCAAATGCCCGATCATGGGACAGGACGGCAAGGAAGTGGAATGCAAAGGCGGCGACGCGCTGGACCCCGGCCAGGTGCTCGGCATGAACTTCTATGTGAAGGGCATCGACGACAAGATCCCGGGGAAGTAACCGGCGCCGGACCTCTCGCGAGATATCCGGACGACAGCGTCCGGATATCTCGTTGATGACCGTCGGAGACCCGCTCCGACGCATCACATCTTCTGAACCCAGAACTGATACATCGAAATGAATGTATAGGGGTTCTCGGTTTCGAATACATGCCACGACCCAAGATCGGTCATGGCAATGTCTGCAGGACATCGCTGACGATATTTTCGCTTCGTCGCGGCGTCGATATCGAAGCCGAGAAACCGCAGACCGTTGTCACTCAGGAACCGTTCAATCTGCAGCAGTGTCAGTCGATGTTCCTGCCCGTGAAACAGCAGGTCGCGGCAATCGCTCAGGCTGTAGAAATCCGATGTCAATGTCACGTTCTTGAGCGGCGTGCCGTTCTCGCAGGCGAGCAATTCCTGCCGGCAGGAACGAATGTCTGCTGGTACGGGCCGATAGCCACGCTCCGCGATGAATGCGCGCGCGGCGACGATATCCCGTCTGGCCATCTCGCTATACAGCGCGATCTGCATCACCCCGCCGGGCTTCAACAGCGACACCAATATGCACCATGCAGCGAATGGATCGGCGAGATGGTGCAGCACACCGCTCGATTCGATCATCTCGAACGTGTGGCCGATCGACGACAATTTCATAATGTCGGCATGGGCATGGCGCAGATTGCGGATGCCGAGCGCACGCGCCTGCCGCTGCGCATAACTCAGCGATTTCAAACTGAGATCGATGGCGAGGACCTGCGCGTCACGGAATCTCTGTGCCGCGTGGATGGCCGAGCGGCCCGTGCCGCAACCAGCCACCAGGATGTCGATCGCCCCCTCCTTGCCACCAGGCATGAAGGACGAGTCAGGAAATTGTTCGGAGAGAAACGCATCCAGCGTCGTTGATGGACCAACCGGCTCCGCAGCGAGCCACTGCGGATAGGGATGCTCCTCATAGTGGCTGCGGACCTGCAACGACACGTCGTCCTCGACAGGCGTCAAGGCCGGCATGAGGGAGCTGAGCCGCCGTTCCTCTTGCCAGGCGCGGATCTGCTGATCCAGCACGGCACTCACACTACCCGGCCAACGGCGATCGAGAAGGCGCTCCGGATTGGCGAGAGCATGGAGCGGCATGTAGCTGGCAATCGCGAGGAGCGACAAAGCTGACACGGCCGCGCCCGACGCCAGTCTGGCAGCGACATCGCTCCGCAACGACTCCACGTGCTCTGCCTCCGTTGCGGATAGCGCAAAGACATAGCTGTTGATGAAGCACTGCCGCGCGACGGCAGAGAACAGCGTCAGCACAGCGGACGGCACTGCGGCACAGGATGCGCCGTGCGCGACACTCAGCAGAACGAAGCGAAGTTCCATCGCGAATTTTTCCAGCGACGGGCTCGACACGGGTGTCGCTTGCAGCACGGCGCGCAGCAACGAATCCCCGGCAAACGCCTCGATTCCCGACGAAGCCAGTATCGTCTCTGCCGGCTGCGATCGAACATCCGGATCGGCAAGCCGCGCCATGCCCGATCTCAATGCATCATTGAGCACGAGAAAACTCGCGCAGGCAGGCGCAAGGGTGGACGGCCTCACCCAGGCCTCGGAGATCGCGCGCTCCAGGATCGATCTGATATCGCCGGCATCGGGCTGGAGCAGCGGCGACTGCAGGCAAGCAGCCACCGTTGCTTTCGTCTCAAACGTCTCCTGTACGGCCAGCGCCCGGCACGACAGCCGCAGCGCCTGTGCGATATCTCCGTTCTGCAGCAACAGCCTTGCCAGGGCGCACAGGGCCTCCGGCCAGTCCGGCTTCAGCGCCAACGCATGACGATAGGCCTCCTGGGCGTCCCGTTCACGTGCCAGTTCGATGAACGCTCGTCCACGACCGACCCATGCTTCGGCAAGACGCGCATTGATTGCGAGTGCCTGATCGTAAGTCGCGCGCGCATCACCGTATTGTCGAAGCTCGAGCAAGGCATTTGCCTTGTTGACGATGGCCTCCGCATAATTCGGACGTAGGGCGATGGCCCTGTCGAAAGCAACGATGGCTTCGGCGTATCGCTTGAGATCGTTGAGAACGGTCCCTCGGCCATTCCAGCTATCGGCAATGGCAGGATTGATCGCCAGCGCTCCGTCAAAACGCTGCAGGGCCTCTGCCGGACGCTGCAACGCCTTCAGAACGAGACCATAATTATAGAAGGACGCGTCCGATGACGCGTCGAGCTGGAGGGCCGTCCTGATAAATGGCTCCGCCTCGGCATGGCGTTTCAACTGGCTGAGAACGACGCTCAGGAGGTTGAGCGTGGCAATGTGTCTGGGCTGCTGCCGGAGGACTTTCCTTAGTCCTCGCTCCGCAGCCTCGAGCCGGCCGGACTGCAACGACGCAATAGCTTCTCGAAAAACGAACTCGATCGGTGCCGACATGAATGTGCCGATAGGAATTGAGAAAAATTCGCAATATCTTTCTCAATTATCAGCACAGCCTGCGACTTTAAAGCGCACTTTTTGTTCACACCCTCCCTTGACATCTAAATTTTATTGATGCGCCTGCATCGCCTTCGCCGCAGCGCTATGCCGCCGGATCAGGTCACCAACATCCAGCCCCGGGATCGCGCCGTCGATCACGCGCCACGCGCCGCCGACCATCACCCGGTCTGCGCGATGCGCGCCGCACAGCACGAGTGCCGCGAGTGGATCGCCATGGCCGGAGAAGCGCAGCT
This sequence comes from Tardiphaga sp. 709, assembly GCF_032401055.1. Taxonomy (NCBI): domain Bacteria; kingdom Pseudomonadati; phylum Pseudomonadota; class Alphaproteobacteria; order Hyphomicrobiales; family Nitrobacteraceae; genus Tardiphaga; species Tardiphaga sp. 709. The sequence continues at coordinate 1,697,386 of NZ_CP135529.1, forward strand.
CGTCCAGCTTGAACAATGCGAGATCGGCCATTTTGCCGACCGCGATCTCGCCGAGTTCCGGCCGCCCAACGCACGCTGCTGAACCCTTCGTCGCCCAGCGCAGTGCGTCCTTGTGACTGACACGCCCGACGCCGTAACGCGCCCGCTGCAGCAGAAATGCAGCGCGCACTTCCTGCATCAAATTCGATCCGTCATTCGATGCCGAACCATCGACACCGAGGCCGATGCCGACGCCCGCATCCTCCATTTCGCAGACCGGACAGCAGCCGGAGGCCAGCAACTGGTTGCTGCAGGAGCAATGACTGATGGTGGTCCCGGCCTTGCCGAGCCGCAGCATCTCCGCCCCATTGAAATGGATGCCATGCGCCAGCCAGGTGCGCTTGTTCAGCCAGCCGGTCTGCTCCAGATAATCCAGCGGACGGCAGCCATAGATTTCTTCGCAGTAGCGGTTCTCGTCCTCGGTCTCGCCAAGATGCGTATGCAGGCGGACGTCGAGCTTGTCGGCCAGTGCCGCGGTCGACGCCATCAGGGAGGTCGTCACCGAAAACGGCGAGCACGGCGCCAGCGCGATTTGCACCATGGCGTCCTCGCCGCGCTGATGGAATTTCGCCACTACACGTTCGCTATCGGCGAGGATCGTATCCTCGTCCTGCACCACGCTGTCCGGCGGCAATCCGCCGTCCTTCACCGAACGGTTCATCGATCCCCGCGTCAGCAGCACGCGCATGCCGAGTCGCTGCGCCACTGCCACTTCGATATCGACGGACTGCTCGAGGCCGGCCGGAAACACATAGTGGTGATCGGTGGTCGTCGTGCAGCCCGACAGCAGCAATTCCGCCATCGCCACGCTGACGCCGAGATGGAGATTCTCGGGCGTCAGCCGCGCCCAGACCGGATACAGCGCCTGCAGCCAGGGAAACAGCTCGCGATCCAGCGCCGCCGGCAAGGCGCGCGTGAGCGTCTGATAGAAATGGTGATGCGTATTGATCAATCCCGGCAGCACCACATGGGCGCTGGCATCATAGGTCGCGATATCCGCCGTGGCCGGCTGGCCGCCGGCCGGCACCAGTTCGACAATCCGACCGTCCTTGACGACAATGCCGCGCTCGGCACCCTCGGCGAAAATGCCGAGGGGGTCCCTGATCCAGGTGGCCTGCGTTTCTGTCATGGCTCATCTCCTTCGGTCATGGACCCGACCTTGCAATTCAGGGACCAGCCACGAATACTTCAATTTGTTTTGCAATTGTCCGCGACTTGGCGTCGGTCTTGCAAGGTTCACAATGATACTTCAAGGGGTCATTGCCGAGTGAAAGCATAACCGCCCTATGGATTTGAATACGGTCACGTCCGTTGCCCGGCCCACGACGCGGGAACAGCTACCGACATGGAGTGCCGGGGATGCATGGCTCGCCGGGGGCACCTGGCTTTTCTCCGAACCACAGACCCACCTGACGCGGCTGATCGACCTCACCGATCTCAAATGGCCGGCCCTCACCGTCACCGACAACGAATTACAGATCGCCGCGACCTGCACAGTGGCGCAGCTCGACGCGCTGCCATGCCCTTCCGACTGGATCGCATCGCCCCTGATCAATCAATGTTGTCGCGCCTTCCTCGCTTCTTTCAAGATTTGGAAGACCGCAACCGTCGGCGGCAATCTCTGCATGTCGCTGCCGGCTGGTCCGATGATCGCTCTCACCGCCGCGCTCGATGGTGTCTGCACGATCTGGAAGGCCGATGGCAGCGTAGACACGATCGACGTGGCGGACTTCGTCACCGGCGATCAACGTAACGTACTGATATCGGGCGATCTCCTGCGCAGCATTGCCATTCCTCTCGCGGCGTTCAAGCGCCGCTCGGCGTTCCGGCAGATCTCGCTGACGCCGGTCGGGCGATCTGCTGCGCTGCTGGTAGGAAGCCTTGATGAGGATGGCTTGCGGCTGACGATCACGGCATCGACGAAGCGTCCTGTCCGTATAGCGCTTCCGACACTTCCCGATGCCGATACGCTCGAAGAAGCAATCCTCGACCGGATCCCTGACAATCTCTATCACGACGACGTCCACGGTAAGCCAGCATGGCGCAAGCAGATGACATTGCGGCTCGCGGAAGAAATCCGTTCCGAGCTGCAGGGCTTCAGGCCATGAGCTTCGAGATCAACGGCCACAGCTTTTCGCAGCAGCCACAAGCCGGCCAGTGCCTGCGCACCTTCTTGCGCGAGCTCGGCCATTTCGGCGTCAAGAAGGGCTGCGATGCCGGCGACTGCGGCGCCTGCACCGTGTTGCTCGACGGCGAGCCGGTGCATAGCTGCATCATCCCGGCATTCCGCGCCGAAGGTCATGCCGTCACCACCATCGAAGGTCTCGCGTCCGACGGCGGCATCCATCCGATGCAGCAGGCGTTCCTCGACGCGCAGGGATTCCAGTGCGGCTTCTGCACATCCGGCATGATCGTGACCTGCGCATCGCTCAATCAGGCACAGCGCGCCGATCTCGGAGCGTCGTTGAAGGGCAATCTGTGTCGCTGCACAGGCTATCGCACGATCGAGGACGCGCTCGACGGCAAGTCCAATGTGGAAGACGCCGAGCCCGGCACCGCCTTCGGCCGCAGCCTGCCCGCTCCCGCTGGACCCCACGTCGTAACGGGCAAGGCGCGCTACACATTCGACGTCGCCATGGACGACCTGTTGCATATCAAGATGCTGCGCGCGCTGCATCCCCATGCCCGCATCGTGTCGATTGATTCATCGGCGGCACGCGCCATGCCGGGCGTGCATGCGGTGCTGACGCATGCGGATGCACCGGCCACTTTGTTCTCGACCGCGCGCCACGAGATCGATGCGATGGATCCCGAGGACACACGGATCCTCGACGACACCGTGCGCTTCATCGGCCAGAAGGTCGCGGCCGTGGTCGCGGACAGCGAAGCCATCGCGGAGGAAGCCTGTCGCCGCATCGATGTCGTCTACGACATCCTGCCCGCGGTATTCGATCCCGCCCCCGCCATCGCGCCCGGTGCGCCGGTCATTCACCCCGACAAGACGCCGGCGCATCGCGTCAGCAATGCTATCCGCAACATTGTCGCTGAAACGCACGGCGAATTCGGCGATGTCGCAGCGGCGCTGGCAGCGTCGGCCGTCACCTATGAGGGCACATTCACCACGCAACGCGTGCAGCACGGCCATCTCGAGACCCATGGCGGCATGGCCTGGCTCGATGCAGACGGCATCCTCAATATTCGCTCGAGCACGCAGACGCCATTCCTGACCCGCCGTGCGCTGGCTCAATTGTATGACCTTCCCTCCGACAAGGTCCGCGTGTTCTGCGAACGCGTCGGCGGCGGCTTCGGCGGCAAGCAGGAGATGTTCGTTGAGGACATTCTCGCGCTGGCCGCGCTCAAGACCGGCCGCCCGGTGAGATGGGAACTGACCCGCGAGGAGCAATTCATCGCCACATCGACGCGGCATCCGATGCGCGTCACGGTCAAGGCCGGCGCCGACAAAGACGGCAAGCTCACCGCGCTGCAGCTCGACGTGCTCTCCAACACCGGCGCCTATGGCAATCATGCGGGCCCGGTGCTGTTTCACGCCTGCGGTGAATCGCTCGGCGTCTATAACTGCGCTAACAAGAAGGTCGATGCCGTGGTCGCTTATACCAACACGGTGCCGGCAGGTGCGTTTCGCGGCTACGGCCTGCCGCAGACGCTGTTCGCGGTGGAAGCCGCCATCGACGATCTCGCCACGCAGCTCGGCATCAGCCCGTATGATTTCCGCCGGCACAACGTCATCAAGCCCGGCGACGCCATGCTATCGCCCGCCGGCACGCATTATGACGACGTGACAATCGGCAGCTACGGCCTCGACCAGTGTCTCGATCTGGTCGAGCAGGCGATGCAGGCGAAGACCAAACATGATCTCGACGACGACTGGCTGATCGGCGACGGCATCGCGCTCACCATGATCGACACCGTGCCGCCGCTGGGCCATATCGCCGAAGTCGTCATCGCCAAACGTGACGACGGCGGTTACGATCTCACGGTCGGCACCGCCGAATTCGGCAATGGCACCGCGACCGTGCATCGGCAGATCGCGGCCACGACACTTGGCTGCAGCGTTGAGCAGATTCATCTACGCCAGTCCGATACGCGGAACGGCGGCCACGACACCGGCGCCTATGGCAGCGCCGGCACATTCGTCGCCGGCAAAGCCACCCATGACGCCGCGCAGAAGCTGGTGGAGGCGATGCAGGCGGACGGCAACGCACGCAGCGCCACCGGAACTTCAGGCGGCACCCCGCGTTCGGTCGCCTTCAACGTCCAGGGATTTCGCGTGGCGGTGAACAAGGGGACCGGTGCGATCAAGGTTCTCAAGAGCGTGCAGGCCGCGGATGCTGGCGCCGTCGCCAACCCGATGCAGCTCCGCGGCCAGATCGAAGGCGGCGTCGCGCAATCGCTGGGGGCGACGCTCTATGAGGAAATGGTGATCGACGACCGCGGCCGCGTCGTCAATCCGAAATTCCGCGACTATCATTTGCCGTCCTTCGCGGACGTGCCGCGCACCGACGTGTATTTCGCCGACACCTATGATGCGATCGGGCCATTGGGTGCGAAGTCGATGAGCGAAAGCCCCTACAATCCCGTTGCGGCCGCCATGGGCAACGCGCTGTTCGACGCCACCGGCATCCGCTTCACGCAGGTGCCGTTCAAGCCGGATCGGATTTTTCCGGAATTGCAGAAGAAGTTTGGGAAGTCGTAGTAACGGCGCGCCACTCCTAACCTCTCCCCGCCCTTAGCCGGTCGGGTGAGGGGCATGGCACGACGCCAGCAACAAACTCACGCTGTCGGATTGGTATCATCCGCAATTGAACGACCCGATAGGATATCGATGCGGTTAGCTCCGTCCACGGCCCCTCACCCGCCGCGAAGGCGCGGCGACCTCTCCCCGCAAAGGGCGGGGAGAGGTTAGGAAAGCGCGGCGCTCAATCCACTCAGCCCCGCCCCACCGTGCATTCGATCTGCCCATGCGGCTCGTCGGTCGGCAGGAACACGTCGTTGTTGTTGTCGAGACCAAACGTCGAGAGATTCATCAGGATGTAGTGGATGTTCGGGCAGGCCATGCTGATCTCGGAAATTTCCGGCACCGCCGCCAGCAACTTCTCGCCCATGCGATAGAGACTGTTCTGCACGCTGGGGCTATAGGTGGTCGCGAACTCCTTCAGCAGCGTGTCCAGAATCTTCTTGTTGGTCGCGGGATAGCTGGCGGGCTTACCCGACCACTTCCACGAAGCGACCATCGATGTCGCGCAGATGCGGTCATTGGTCGGCTGGATCGTCGAATACTTGTCGGTGTAGTAGTTCTCCCAGCCGGACTGGGTCGACTTCATGAAGGTGAAGTTGTCGAGGCCCGAGCTCATGGTCATGCCGTCGCGCGTCGCGACAATCTCGACAGTGGGCTTGCCGTTGCTGTCGAGCAGGAACGCATGCGGATGCAACTCGCCATCGACGGCGAGGCGCGCCCATTTGGTCTCATGCGCGGTGATGCTGACGGAACTCGCCTGCGGATACAGGTCGAGATAGCGCTTCGCTAGTACCTGGCAGAGCTCCTCGGTCGACAGCGCGGTATTCTCGCGCGCCACCACATTGACGATGTTCTTGATCGTATCCGTGGAGGTCGAGGTGGAGTTGTCGGCGTCGGTATAGGCACGGCCGAAATCGCCTTCCAGCATCGCCTTGATGCTGAGCTGGCTGACATCCTGCTTGTCGCCGTCGCGATGGATCCGCATGATGCGGACACGGCCTTTTCCATATCTGTTCTTGATGAGCGGCACGCGCGACCTCCAGTCTGTGGTGGCGACCAGGAATCCCCGGTCGCCGGGCAATATATTGAGCAATGCTCACTTTCGAGCAACCTTCGTGCCACCGGTCACCACACCAGCGGGGCGAAATGGCTTTCAGCGGCGTCTGGCACGAGGTTTGTATCTGACGATCATATTGCCACGATATTTCATCACCTAAGCAAGGGGCTAGATCAATGACAGTGAGCGTCCATCCCGTCGACGAAGTCCTCCCGACCCCGCGCCTCCTCGCGCTGGGTCTGCAGCATGTGCTGGTGATGTATGCCGGCGCCGTGGCGGTGCCGCTCATCATTGGCCGCGCCCTGAAGCTGTCGCCGCAGGACGTCGCCTTCCTGATCTCCGCCGACCTGTTCGCCTGCGGTCTTGCGACCCTGGTCCAGTGTATCGGCTTTCCCGGCGTCGGCATCCGCCTGCCGGTCATGATGGGCGTCACCTTCGCGTCGGTCGGCCCGATGCTGTCGATGGCCACCGCCCCCGAAATCGGCCTGCTCGGCATCTATGGATCGGTCATCGCTGCCGGAATCTTCGGCATCATTGTCGCGCCTTTCATCAGCCGGCTGCTGCCGCTGTTTCCGCCCGTGGTCACCGGCACCATCATCATGGTGATCGGCATCTCGCTGATGCGCGTCGGTATCAACTGGGCGGGCGGCGGAATACCCACCTTCACCAAGATGATCGACGGCGTTCCGCACACCTTCCCCAATCCGGGTTATGGCCAGCTGCAGGGCCTCGGCATCGCGCTGTTCGTGCTGGTCGTGATCCTCGCTTTGATCAAATGGGGCACCGGCTTTCTGTCCAATGTCTCGGTGCTGCTCGGGATCATCGCCGGCGCCGTCCTTGCCAGCGTGCTGGGCGTGATGCATTTCGACAAGGTCGGCACCGCCGGCTGGGTCGACATCGTGCTGCCATTCCATTTCGGCATGCCGCAATTCCACCTCGTCCCCATCGTCACCATGTGCATCGTGATGATCGTGGTGATGATCGAGTCACTCGGCATGTTCCTGGCGCTCGGCGAGATGACCGACAGGAAAGTCGACAGGGACGCACTGACCAAGGGCCTGCGCGCTGACGGCGTCGGCACGTTCCTCGGCGGCATCTTCAACACCTTCCCCTACACCTCGTTCTCGCAGAATGTCGGCCTCGTCGGCGTCACCGGCGTGCGTTCGCGCTGGGTGACCATTGCCGGCGGCGGCATCATGCTGGTGCTCGGCCTGCTGCCGAAGATGGCAGCCTTGGTGGAGTCGGTGCCGCAGGTGGTGCTCGGCGGCGCCGGCCTCGTGATGTTCGGCATGGTCGCCGCGACCGGCGCGCGCATTCTCACCGCGGTCGACTTCAAGACCAATCAGCGCAACCTGTTCGTGGTCGCCATCTCGGTCGGCTTCGGCATGATCCCGCTGGTGTCACCGAACTTCTTCAAGAACCTGCCGCACAACCTGCACCCGCTGCTGGAATCGGGCATCCTGCTCTGCGCGCTGGTGGCCGTGATCCTCAACGCGTTCTTCAATGGTGTCAGCAGTGCCGAGACCGCGAAGGCCGAAGCGGCGGGCGTGGCTGCGGCTGCGACGCATTAGTTACGACACGCCGGCCTCTCGCTCCCTCGCCCCGCAGTTGCGGGGAGAGGGCTGGGGTGAGGGGCGCTTGCGAGCCGCAAGGTCCATCGCCGTGGTAGCGAGGGCCTCGTCCCTCACCCGCCGCGAAGACGCGGCGACCTCTCCCCGCGCAGAGCGGGGAGAGGTTAAGTAAGCCGTTTACCTGCCCTACTTCACCTTGGGCTCGAGCCCGCTGGCCACGATCACCGGCGCTGCCTGTTTCGAGGATAGAAACGCGATCAGCGCCTTGCCCGCATCAGGCTGCGGCGCATTGCTCGCGAGCCCCGCAGAGAACACGGTGATCTTCTGCAACTCCGCTGGCAGCGGGCCGACGATCTCGATACCCTTGACCGGCTTCAATTCGCTGATCTGCTGGAAGCCGATTTCCGCCTCGCCTTTGGCGACGATCTCGCCCACCGGCGTCGCCGGGATCTTGCGCGCCTTGTCCTTCATGGCGTCGGCAATGCCGAGCTTCTCGAACATCTCCTTGCTGACATACACACCGCTGGCGCTGTCCGAATAGGCCACGGTTCTGGTCTTGAGCAGCGCCACCTTCAGCGTATCCGCCGAGGACAGGTCCGGCTTCGGAGCGCCCTCCTTCACGGCAACGCCAATGGGCGAATCTGCAAGATCGACGCGGCTGTCGGCAACGACCTTGCCCTTGCTCACCAGATCGCCCAGCGCATAGCCCACCATGATCAGCACATCGGCCGGCTCACCCCGCGCCAGCCGCATCGGGATCGCCTGCGGCGTCTCGCCCATCGACGGCCCATAGACCGTGACGACAGTGTTGCCCGTCGCCTTCTCGAATTGCGGCACCAGTTCCTTGTAGGCCGCCGTAAAACCGCCGGAGATCATCACATGGACTTCGGAGGCGAAGGCGCTGGCCGTGGCGATGGACGTGAATGCCGCGACCAGCAGCAGGCGGTTAATGCCACGCATGACGTTCTCCCTGATTTTGTATTGTTGTCGAACGACTGATTTGGATTACTGGCGGGATGCTATCATCATTGACCTCTCCACGTCATGGCCGGGCTTGACCCGGCCATCCACGCCTGAACTCCGTCCTCATCCTGAGGAGCGCGTTCTTCACGCGCGTCTCGAAGGATGTCCGTAATACTCTTCATGGTTCGAGACGCGCGCCAAGTGGCGCGCTCCTCACCATGAGGCATCGCGCCCCGCTCAGCTCCCGCGATACGTCCCATAACTCCACGGCGTCACCAGCAGCGGCACGTGGAGATGGCCTTCGGGTTCATAGACCGAAAAGCGCAACGGGATCTCGTCGAGGAACGGCGGATCGGACATCGGCACATTCCGTTCGGCAAAGTAGCTGCCGACCTTGAAACTCAGTTCATAGCGTCCGATCGGCACCGGGCGACCGCCGATCAGCGGCACATCGGTGCGGCCGTCGTGATTGGTCTGCGTACGCGCAATCACGCGGCTGACGCCGAGCTTCGATAGTTCGACAAGCTCGACTGAAATCCCGGCTGCAGGTCTGCCGCTATGGGTATCCAGCACATGGGTCGAGAGCCGGCCATGGACCTGCAGGCGTTCCGGCCCGTCGACCAAAAGATCGGTCCGCAGTGCCGCGATCTTGCAGATTTCGGCGACCGATGCGGTGACCTCGGCGGCCGGGTCGTTGGGCAACCGCTTCTCAAAATCCGTGAGGATGGAATCCTTGGTGTGACGACGGACACAGACGATATAGGGGAAGCCGAACTTGGCACGATAGGCATTGTTGACGCGATCGAAGGCGGCATATTCGGCCTCCGACAGCCGGTCGAGCCCGACGCTGTTCTGCTCGGCATTGGATTCCGCCGTCAGCAGATCACCGCGCTGCGTTTTATCGGCGAGATCCGGATGCGCCTTGATCAGCGCCAGCCGCTGGCCCGATGCTGCCTCCTCGACTACCTTGCGCATCGCGGCGAACAACTGCTTGACGCCCGCGAAGGGCCGGCTGTCCGCCGCCTTCTCCGCGATCCACGGCGAATATTCGAAGATATTCGCCAGCGCTGCGACGAAATCCGCTTTGCTGCAGGCGTTGAGTTCGTCGAGCGTCTTCTCTGTCATGACAGGGTCTATCCCAATCCTGGTCTATCCGATGGCACGGGCGTCGGCGGCGAGATGTTTCAGATTGGCGTGCCAGTGCTCGGCGATATCAAGGCGCGTCGGCACCCAGACGCGCTCGAAGCTGCCGATATAGTCGAGAAACCGCATCAACGACGCCGCACGTCCGGGCCGCCCGACGACGCGGCAATGCAGGCCCACGGTCATCATCTTCGGCGACGTCGCGCCTTCGGCGTAGAGCACGTCGAACGAATCCTTCAGGTAAGTGAAGAACTCGTCGCCGCCGCCAAAGCCCTGCGGGTTGACGAAACGCATGTCATTGGCGTCGAGCGTATAGGGAATGATGAGCTACGGCTCCGCCGGCCCCTTGATCCAGTAAGGCAGATCGTCGGCATAGCTATCGCACAGATACTTGAAGCCGCCGGCTTCCATCAGCAGGCGAATGGTGTTGATGGAACTGCGGCCGGTGTACCAGCCGGTCGGGCGCGCGCCGGTGGCCTCGGTATGCACGCGGATCGCCTCATTGATCTCGAAGCGCTCCTCGGGCTCCGACATATCCTTGTGCTCGATCCACTTCAGACTGTGGCTGGCGATATCCCACTTCGCCTCCTGCATCGCTGCGACGATTTCGGGATTGCGCTGCAGGGCTGTGGCCACGCCGAACACCGTGGTCGGCATGTTGCGTTCGGTGAACATCCGCCACAGCCGCCAGAAACCGGCGCGCGAGCCATATTCGAACATGGATTCGATATTGGCATGGCGCTGGCCCGGCCAGGGCTGCGCACCCAGTACGTCCGAGAGGAACGCTTCCGAGGCGCGGTCACCATGCAGAATGTTGTTCTCGCCGCCTTCTTCGAAATTGACGACGAACTGCACCGCCACGCGCGCGCCATCCGGCCATTTCGGATCGGGCGGATTGCGGCCGTAGCCGCGGAGATCGCGGGGATAATCGCCTGATGTCATCAGACCATCTCGAAACGAACGGGTTGCGCACCTTTCCAGAGCACGGTCTTGCCCATCTCTTTCAGATTTTCGAGGTTCGAGGTCAGCGTAATGAAATGGTTGCCGGCGAGCTGGCCCATCTTGCTGGCGAAATGCACGCCGCTATAGGCCAGCAGGATCTCGGTCTCGCTGATGCCACCCGGATACAGGATGATGTGGCCCGGCGCCGGAAAGCTGGTGTGGTTCTCATAGGGCACGCCGAAATCGAGATCGCCAAGCGGCATCCAGACGCCCTCGCCGCTCCAGCGCACATGGATCGCCTGGCTGACAAACGGCATCGCCTTCTTGAAGGCGGCGACGGTCTTGGGGGCATCCTTCTCCTCGAACTTCGCGTCGAAGGTGAAGTCGCCGACATGGACTTTGAGCTGGCTCATCCGTGGAATCTCGTAATTGGGGTGACTGAAAAAACGATCTATCCAGATTGCAGCAGAGGGCGAAAGAAGCAAGCCGCAGTTTTTGGCGGTCCAACACCGTCATTCCAGGGCCCTTGTCCTTGCTCGTCATTCCGGGGCGCAAAGGGCCGCGAAGCGGGCCGGCGCGAACCCGGAATCCCGGAGTGTTTGGCTCTACGGAGACTCCGACGTTGAGATTCCGGGTTCAGTCCCGTCGCCTTCGGCGCCGGTCCCGCCCCGAAATGACAGTGGGGCGAGGAAACGTCATTAAATATTTTTTCCTACTATCGATTGACAACATCCCTATCAGGTTTATATTCCCCTCTGTCCGGCCCCGATGAGAGGGGCGAGCGCGATCGTCACGTTCGCGGGGCTGGATGCGGTGGACGCCGGAGATGCGGCGTTACGCGGTTCATGGGTGACGTCTGTCTTCGGGCAGGACGGATCTGCGCCAGCACTGCCACTGGCAAGGAGACGGCCGACCTTGAGATCGAAAGACCCCTGGACAGTGTGACGAACGACCACAGTCAAAACGTGTCCGGCCTATTCGCTTGAGGCTCCCTTCCCATCGCCTTGGGACTTTAATTCGGTGATCGGATCGTTCGCTGAGGCAAAGTGCAAGCAACCGAAAAAACACCGCAGGCGGAACGCTGGGTAATCGCTCGTGCTTCCGAAAGTCCTGATGCATTACCCCTTGCGGACGACCGCATCGGCATCAGGCCCAAGGGTGCATCGGGCACCCGGCGTTCCGCACGCCCTCTTTTCGGAGAGGGTCGAAGGAATGCTCATAGCTCGGACGCGCAAGCGCCGCGAGATCGCGAACGCTTGTGTTCAGAGCAGTGGCTGTTTGATATTTGAATCCTGCAATGATGCGCTGCCGCTATCGTTCATCGCTCAGCGTTGGCTTGAACGTCAGCGGTGCTTCCATCGCACGCTGCCTCGCGCGATCAACGGCCTGTGCAAAATCCTGCGCATCGAACCACGGTTCATCGCGCATCAACGCATCCAGATCCCCGTTCCAGATCTGGGACACTTCGATATCGAACTTCATATTGTGTTTCTGGCTGACAGCCTGAATTCCGTAGCCGGTGACGGCCCATTGTTTGCCGAGCCAAAAAACATCCCGATGCAGCACCACGTCTACGCCCAATCTCGTCCGGTATCGTACAGAGACGAAAAGAACCCCAACCCGATGAGGGTGAGGCTCTACTGAACCGGTCTAGTCCATCAAATTTTAGCAACATCGTCCAGCGTTGAGAACAACGCCGATCTAGATGCGACCATTCTCGTTCGGCGGCTGTGGATGCTGTGCCTTCTGCGCCCGTTCCGCATCGGCCTTGTTAGCCTCGTGGCGTCCGATCACGCACCCCGCAACGACGCCGACCTTGCCATGTCCTGCATAGTGGCCAGCGATTCCGCCAATGATCGCGCCCTTGATACAGCCTTTCGCCTCGGCCGCAACCGATGAAAACGCGAGACCCGCAATCGCAGTGCACAGCAGCAATTTCTTCATCATAACTCTCCCGCGTGATCGACCTCGTATAAGTCGCAACTGCGCATTTCGTTCCGCGCGTTGAAATATCGCCGACTCACACTCGCATCCGATTCGTGCCATAGATGTCGAAAATCGTGCCCAGGGACAAAACGACCATGCCAGCACCCAAACCGCCTGCTTTCGAAACGTTGAGTCTGCATGCCGGCCAGCATCCGGACGCGATCACCGGCGCGCGGGCCGTGCCGATCTATCAGACCACGTCCTATGTGTTCCAGGACTCAGACCACGCTGCTGCGCTGTTCAATCTCGAACGCGCTGGCCACATCTATACGCGCATCTCCAATCCGACGACGGCGGTGCTGGAAGAGCGACTCGCCGCACTTGAGAACGGCGTCGGCGCGGTGTGCACCGCATCAGGCATGGCTGCGCTGCATCTCGCCATTGCCACACTGCTCAATGCCGGCGATCACATCGTGGCGTCGTCCTCGCTCTATGGCGGCACCATCAATCTTCTGGCGCACACGCTGCCGCGTTTCGGCATCACCACGACCTTCGTCAAGCCGCGCGACCTTGACGCCTTCAAGTCAGCGATCAAGCCGAACACGAAACTGGTGATCGGCGAAACCATCGGCAATCCCGGCCTCGAAGTGCTCGACATTCCCGCCGTCGCCGACATCGCCCATGCCGCGAAGATTCCGCTGCTGATCGACAACACCTTCGCGACGCCATTCCTGTCGCGACCGATCGAGCTCGGCGCCGACATCGTGATGAATTCCGCCACCAAATGGATCGGCGGCCACGGCATCGCTATCGGCGGCGTCATCGTCGATGGCGGCCGCTTCGACTGGCACGCCTCCGGCAAGTTCCCGCAACTCACCGAGCCCTATGCCGGCTATCACGGCATCGTCTTCGACGAGCAGTTCGGCACTGCCGCTTTCATCATGCGTGCGCGCACCGAAGGCCTGCGCGATTTCGGCGCCTGTCTCTCGCCGACCAATGCATTCCAGCTCCTCCAAGGCGTCGAGACGCTGGGCATTCGCATGGAGCGCCACATGGCCAATACCCATGCAGTGCTGGCGGCGCTCACGGCAAACAAGGCGGTCGACTGGGTGCTGCATCCGTCGCTGGAGACTCATCCGGACTATGCGCTGGCGAAACGCCTGCTGCCGCGCGGCGCCGGCTCCATCGTCTCCTTCGGCATCAAGGGCGGCCGCAATGCCGGTCGCAAATTCATCGAGGCGCTGAAGCTGACCAGCCATCTTGCCAATGTCGGCGACGCCAAGACACTGGTCATTCATCCCGGAAGCACCACGCACCAGCAGATGGACGCCGAGCAACTCAAGGCCGCCGGTATCGGCGAGGAGCTGATCCGCCTCTCCATCGGCATCGAAGCTGCCGATGACATCATCGATGACCTCGCGCAGGCGCTGCGCATCTCGCAGAAGGGCTGAGCGATGCAACTCACCGTCAACGGTCACGAGACCTATATCGCGAATGGCGGCCGCACATTTGATGCATCGCTCCCGGTCGTCGTGATGATCCACGGCGCCGGCTTCGATCACTCGACCTGGGCGCTGCATACGCGCTGGTTCGCGCATCACGGCTTCGCGGTGCTCGCGCCGGATCTGCCCGGCCACGGACGCTCAGAGGGTGAAGCGCTCACGACCATCGCCGATCTCGCCGACTGGACCGCAGCATTGATCGAGGCAGCGGGCGCAAAGACCGCGCGGCTGATCGGCCATTCCATGGGCTCGCTGATCGCGCTGGAGGCCGCCGCACGGCATCCCGGTAAAGTCACGCGCCTCGATCTGATGGGCACGGCAGGAACGATGACCGTCGGCCCGGATCTGTTGAAGGATGCCGAAGCCAATCAGCATTCCGCCATCGACATGGTATCGATCTGGGGGCTCGGCTTTCGCGCCGAACTCGGCGGCAGCCTCGCGCCGGGGCTGTGGATGCATAGCGGCGCGCAGCGCGTGCTCGAAGCCACAAAGCCGGGCGTGCTGTTCGCCGATCTCAACGCCTGCAATACATACCAGAATGCGCTGACTGCTGCGGGCCAGCTCGATATCCCTGTCACGCTCATCCTCGGCGAACGGGACATGATGACTCCTGCCAAGGCCGGCAAGACCCTGGCTGCCGCATTGAAAAACGCCCGCACGGTGATTCTGCCCGGCACCGGCCACATGATGATGGTCGAACGCCCCGACGACGTGCTCGCCGCGCTACAGCACGAGCAATAGAGTCCACAACGCGGCGATGGCTGTTGCACCGCGCGGCGTGCTGTGCTTCCTGTCTGTCGTTATCGGTGCCTCCGCAAGGAGGTGAAACGGGAATGCGGTGCGGGGAAATATCCCCTATGCCGCGGCTGCCCCCGCAACTGTAAGCGGCCATTCCGGGTCCACAAAGCCACTGAATTTGCATCGCAGATTCGGGAAGGCGGACCGGGAGACGACCGCGAGCCAGGAGACCGGCCGGTAACGAGTTTCACACTCGTTCGACGGTGGGTCGACGGAAGGGGTTATATGACTATCCGGAATTTGGCCGCAGGCACTGCGGCCGTTGTTGTTCTGTCCTGCTCTCACAGTGCTGCGCATGCGCAGTCTAGTGCCGAGCAACTCTCCGAAATCGTGGTGACGGCGGACAGAGCGCCCGAGCAACTCAATCGCACTGGCAGTTCGATCAGCGTGGTGTCAGGCGAGACCATAGCGACCAGCAATCCCGGCTCGCTGGTCGATGCGCTGCGCACCGTGCCTGGTCTCGACATCACGGAAAACGGCGGCCCCGGCGGCACCGCGAATGTGCGCTTGCGCGGCGGCAATACCGGCCAGACGCTGGTGATGATCGACGGCATCCGCGTCAACGATCCCACGGCCGCATCAGGCGACTTCGAATTCGCCATGTTCACGCCCTCCGCCATCGAGCGCATTGAAGTCCTGAAGGGACCGCAGAGCGCGCTTTATGGATCCGATGCCATGAGCGGTGTGGTCAACATCATCACCAAGAAGGGCTCCGGCCCCGCGCAGGTCAATGTGCGCACGGAAGCCGGCAGCTATGGCACCGTCGTCACGCAGGGATCGCTGACCGGCTCCAACGGCCCATGGTCCTATGCCTTCACCGGTGGCGGCCAGCACAGCAACGGCTTCTCGCGTTACGGCTACCGCATCCCTGCCCTCGAAGCGAAGTTTCCGAATCTCGAAAACGACAGTTTCGATCGCGTCGGCGGCTCCGCGCGCATCGGCTACGATGCGGGCGAAGGCATTCGGCTTGAGTCAGGCATCGTCCACTCGTTCACGCGTTCGGCCTACGATTACGCAACAGGCGCCTTCCCCGATACACCTTCCGCGGCCACGCGACTCCTCCAAACTGTTTATGGCCGCGTGGGTATCGATTCATTTGGTGGTATTCTCACGCATAACGTCACAATCTCGAACACCCATACCGAGCGAATGTTCAATGAGGTGACGTACAAGACCAACATGCTGCCGCAGAACACCACTTCGAAGATCTCGGATTATGTCGGCAACAGTCTCGGTGCCGAATATCAGGCGACCCTGAAGCTCGGCGCATTCGGCTCCCTCGTCTATGGTGCCAAGACACAGACAGAGACCGCACAGACTTACAGCACGAACATCTCGCCTGCGGCTGGCCCGTTGACGCCGCTGCTAGCCAAACAGCAGGACACCAACTCGATCTTCGCTTTGTGGTCTGTGCCGATCGGCGAACGGCTCAACGTCACGCTCGGTGGCCGGGTCGATGACGTCGTCGACGTTGCCCGTTTCGAGACATGGCGCGCTACCGCTGCCTACAACATTACAGAAACCGGCACCAAGTTCCGTGCCAGCGCCGGCACCGGCGCGAAAGCGCCGACGCTGTTTCAGCTTTACGACTCGACCTATGGCAGCAGAAACCTCACGCCGGAAACCAATTTCGGCTATGACGCCGGCATTGACCAGAGCCTCTTCAACGGCCGCGTCGTACTATCGGTCACAGGCTTTTCCACGGACTACAGCAATCTGATCAACTTTGTCTCCGATGCGTCCCGTCCGCTCGGCTATTACGTCAACGTCGCCCGCGCCGAGACCAGCGGTCTCGAAGTCGGCGGTAATGTCGATGTCATTCCGGGCCTGATGAAGTTCAACGCGGCCTACACCTATCTGCACGCGCAAGATCTCGGCAATTATACAGTGCTGGCACGTCGTCCCAAGAACTTCGCCCGCTTCGCACTCACGATCACGCCCACCGACAAGTGGATGATCGAGCCGCGCGTCACGACCGTGTCGAAGCGCTTCAGCAGCGCCAATCAAGTCGGTCAGGTCGATGCTTATACCCGCGTCGATCTCTATACCGAGTACAAGATCGACGCTAACTGGAAGGTCTTCGCCCGCGGCGAGAACATCCTGAATGAGCATTACCAGGAAGTGCTGAACTTCGGCACGACGGGACCTGCGGCTTACGCAGGCTTCAACGCCACATGGTGAGCATAGCGCCAGCAGCACGACGCCGGACGATCGCGACCATCGCGCTCGTCGGTCTCGTGACGCTGCTGGCACTGGGCTCGCTCGGCACGGGACCTGTCAAACTCTCGCCGCTGACGGTGCTCGATGCATTGTTCGGCGGCGGCAGCGACGTGCAGCAGATCATCGTGCGCGAAATCCGCCTGCCACGCGCGATCCTCGCGCTGGCCATCGGCGCGATTCTCGGCCTGTCCGGTGCCGCACTGCAGGGCCTGCTGCGCAATCCCCTCGCCTCGCCTTCGCTGTTCGGCGCGCCGCAATCGGCAGCCTTCGGTGCGGTGCTGATGATCTCGCTCGGTTTGGCCGATGTCCGCTCATGGGCGCTGCCTGTCGCCGGCATCACGATGGCGTTTTTGTCGGTCTTCGTGCTGCTCGGCATCGCCGGCCGCAATGCCGGTCTGCTGCTGCTGATCCTCGCCGGTCTCGCGATCTCCAGTCTCGCCGGGGCCGCAACGGCGCTGGTGATGAACCTGTCGCCCAATCCTTTCGCCGCACTCGAGATCGCGTTCTGGCTGCTCGGCTCGCTGGAAGATCGCAGCTTCCGTCACGTCACGCTGGCGCTGCCGTTCATTGTCGCCGGCACAATCATTTTGATGAGCCAGCGCTCGGCCTTCCGCGCACTCAGCCTCGGCGAAGAGACTGCGCAAAGCCTCGGCGTCCATGTGAGCCGGCTGCGCCTGCTGGTGATTCTTGGTGTCGCACTCGGCGTTGGCGGCGCTGTCGCTGTCACCGGCACGATCGGCTTCATCGGTCTCATCGCACCGCATCTGATGCGCCCGATCATCGGCCATGATCCCGCCCGGCTGCTGATCCCGAGCGCGCTCACCGGCTCGGCGCTGCTGCTCGCCGCCGATATCGCCGTGCGCCTTATTCCGTCGACCACCGACATCAAGGTCGGCGTGCTGACCTCGATCATCGGCGTGCCGTTCTTCCTCTATCTCATCATGCGCGAGCGTCGCGCTCTGGGCGGAGGCGTCGCATGAGCGATCAGGCGCTGCTGACCGCGAGCAATCTGAGCGTCACGCTCTCCGGGCGCCCGGTCCTGCACGATGTCTCCCTCTCGCTGCACCGACAGCACCTCGTCGCCCTGGTTGGCCCGAACGGCGCCGGCAAGACAACGCTGCTGCGCGCATTGGCAGGATTGCAATCGTCCACCGGCTTGATCCATGTCGCCGGCGATGCATTGGCGTCCTTGTCGCTACGCGAACGCGCCAAGCGCTTCGGCTATCTGCCGCAAGGCCATGTCGTGCACTGGCCGCTCGACGTAAAGGACGTCGTCGCCCTTGGCCGCTATCCGCATGGCGCGACCGATCCGGCACGGCTGACATCGTCGGACAAGGCTGCGGTCGAGCGCGCAATGCTGGCAACGGACATCGTTGCCTTTGCCGATCGGCGTGTGACCGAGCTCTCCGGCGGCGAACGCAGCCGCGTAGCGCTCGCACGCGTCCTCGCTGTCGAGGCACCGATCGTGCTGGCGGATGAGCCGACCGCATCGCTTGATCCCCGCTACCAGATCGATGTCATGAAAAACCTCCGCGATGTCGCCGACAGCGGCGTGCTGGTGATCGTGGTGACGCACGATCTCGGCCTCGCGGCGCGCTTTGCCGATACGGTGCTGGTGATGTCCGACGGACGTCTCGCAGCACAGGGCGCGCCCCAACAGGCGCTGTCCGATGACATCGTGGCCAATGTCTTTCGCATCAGCGCCTATCGCGCCGAACACCGGAACGAAACGATTATCCTGCCCTGGGCGGGAGTCTGAGCGATGTGGCGGCTATTTCGCCAGCGCAGCAGCAAGCCGGCTCAGAGCAGCCGCATGGGGCGGCAGACCGAACCGCAGCAGCTCATGGCTCCAGTCGAAGTGGCGACACCAGATCTGCTGCCGGGCCAATGCGGCATGCCATTTCAAGGCGTCGACATGTCGCGCCAGCCTGTACAGCGACGTGCCGCCGACAATCTCGAAACCGGCATCGGCCAACACGGTGTCGAGCTTGATACCCTGGGCGACCAGCGCGACGCGGGTCTGTGTGGCCCAGCGCTCGTCACGCAAGGCGGCCGCGCCGATGACTTGCGCCGGTCCGGAACAGGCCCATGGGCCGATGGCGGTCGCGATACGCTGCGCGATCAGCGGCGCCGCGAGCGCGAAGCCGAGACGCAGGCCGGCCAGGCCGTAGAATTTTCCGAACGAGCGCAGGATCGCCACCGGCAGTGTCGCACACAGGCCAGCCGCGCTGATCGCGGGATCGACATCGGCGAAGGCCTCGTCAATCACCAGCCAGCCGCCGCGTCGCTGCAGGATCGCCGCAACATCGGCGAGTTCATCGCGCGTGGCGACACGCCCGTCGGGATTGTTGGGATTGACGATCACCACATGCTTGGCATGATCCGGCAGCGCGCTGAGGCTGCCGATCACGCCAACCTCATGTCCGCCGGCACGCCAAGCCGCGACATGCTCGTTATAGGTCGGCCCGACGATGGCAACAGCGCCAGGCTCGGCGAGATGCGGCAACCACTGGATCAGCGCCTGCGTACCGGCAGCAGCAACGGCATCCACGCCACCAGGCACGTGATAAGCGCTACGCGCGGCGGACAGCAGCGACTGTTCGTCAGCGCGCGTCGGCAGGCGTTCCCAAAGATGGCTCGGCAGGGTGGCAGGAATCGGCCACGGCCATGGATTGATCCCGGTCGAGAGATCGAGCCATTGGTCCGGCGCGCCGCCGAATTCAGCCATCGCCTGGGTGAGATCGCCACCATGTTTCATGCCTGTGTCATGCCATCATATCGGGCAAAGCGCGAGAGGCTTTGGCCACTCGCGGCTACGGCACTCGCGCTGCTCGCATACGCGCCGCTGCAGGCCAGTGCAGCCGATCTGCCGCGTATCGCCTCGATCAATCTCTGCACCGATCAACTGCTCGTCACCCTCGCCGATCCCGAGCAGATTTTGGGCCTCAGCCCCTATGCGCGCGATCCGTTCCGCTCATGGGATAATGACAAGGCGAAGGCGTTCCAGCTGCTGTCCGGCGAGGCCGAGGACGTGCTGGCGCTGAAGCCGGATGTCGTTGTCGCCGGCCGCTTCACCAAGCGCGCGACCCGCGAACTCCTGAAGGACAAGGGGCTGAAGGTCACCGAATTCGATCCCGCCCGCTCGCTCGACGACGTCAAGAAACAGCTCCGCCAGATGGGCGCGCTGGTCAAGCATCCGGAGCGCGCTGAAGCCGAAATAGCGAAACTCGATAGTGCTATCGCGCAGGCCCATGCCGCCGTACAGCGCAAGCCGTTGCGGGTACTGGCGGTGTCGCGGCGCGGCTGGGTGTCCGGCGGCGAGAATCTCACGACGTCGCTGCTCTCGGCCGTCGGCCTGCGCAATGCCGGCGGCGAACTCGGCCTCAAGGCTGGCGGCTTCGCCTCCTTGGAGACGATTGTCACGCTGAGGCCCGATCTGCTGCTGGTCACCGACAATACCGACTTCGCCGAAGACGAAGGCCGCGCTTTCCTGCTGCATCCCGCGCTGGAGAAATTCTATCCGGCGTCGAAGCGACTGGTGCTGCCCGAGCGCCTCACCGCCTGCGGCGGTCCGACCATGGTGGAAGCACTCGACCGCCTGGCTGCCGAAATCAGCCGCGTGGCGCCCTGATGCTGCCGCATGGGATGCTGGCGCATGGCGACGCGCTCCTGCTGGTGGTCGCCGCGCTGCTGCTCGACGCCGTGATCGGCGATCCCGACTGGCTGTGGCGACGCGCACCGCATCCCGTGGTCTGGATCGGCAACGGCATCGGCTGGCTGGAACGCCGGCTCAATCGAGAAAGCCGGCCGGGACGGCAGCGCAAGCTGGCCGGTGTGATCACCGTCATCGTGCTGGTCAGTGTCGCAATACTTGTCGGCGGACTGCTTACCGATCTCCTCAACGACAACTGGATCGGCTTTGCGATCGAGGCTTTGATCGCCTCATTGCTGATCGCTCAGCGCAGCCTGTATCAGCATGTGGCCCGCGTGCGTCGCGCTTTCACTGAGGCTGGATTGCCGGCGGCGCGACAGGCCGTTGCGATGATCGTTGGGCGCGATCCTGAACAACTCGACGAAGCCGGTGTGGCGCGCGCGACGATCGAGTCCACCGCGGAAAATTTTTCCGATGGCATCGTCGCGCCGGTGTTCTGGCTGGCATTGCTCGGATTGCCCGGCTTAATTGCCTATAAGGCTATCAACACGGCCGACTCCATGATCGGTCATCGCAGCGTGCGATATCAGGATTTCGGCTGGGCGGCCGCGCGTCTCGACGATCTCGTCAATCTGATCCCAGCACGGCTAGCGGGAATATTGGTCGCGCTCGCTGCGCCGGCCGCAGGCGGATCAATCATCTCGTCATTGAAGATCATGATGCACGACGCCGGAAAGCATCGCTCGCCCAATGCTGGCTGGCCGGAAAGCGCCATGGCTGGCGCGCTCGGGATCGCAATAGCGGGACCGCGCGTTTATGCCGAGGGCGCGGTCAACGATCCCTATCTCAATGCGGAAGGACGAACCGCAGCGCCTGACGACATCGGCCGGGCACTTCGCGTATTCGTCGCAGCCTGCGTCTTGCAGGCGGCGATCTATGCGGCGCTGGCGCTGCTGCTCTGACGGCTGCGGGCGATCTCGATCAGCCGATCGATATCTAAGTGTTTCTCGCAATGATCGGCCAGCGCATCGAGTGCAACTTCGATCTGCGCATCATAGGCCAGCGACGAGGCAATGCCGAGATTGGCCAGCCAGGCCTTGCGGAATGCGTCGCCGGTGAACAATCCGTGGACGTAGGTCCCCTGCACGCGCCCATCGACAGAAGCGGCACCATCAGGTCGTCCATCGATCATCAGTAGCGGCCGCGCACAGTCGTCCCCTTCGCTGCGGCCGAGATGGATCTCGTAACCTTCGATCGCCGCCCCCGTCGCGCAATGCGTACCGGTGACCAGCGTCGTGGATTTATCCGCGCTCATCAGCGTCACGATATCGAGCAGGCCGAGGCCATCGACCGACCCGGGCGAACCATCGACACCTTCGGGGTCGGCAATCGTCTTACCCAGCATCTGGTAGCCTCCGCACAGACCGAGCACGTGGCCGCCGCGGCGCACATGCGCCTTGATGTCGACGTCCCAGCCCTGCGCACGCAGGAAGGCCAGATCGCCGATGGTGGACTTGCTGCCGGGAATGATGATGACATCGGCGTTGCCCGGAATGGCTTCGCCCGGCCTGATGAAGACAAGCTTCACGCCCGGCTCCATGCCTAGCGGATCGAGATCGTCGAAATTGGCGATGCGTGCCAGCACCGGCACCGCGATGATCCGCGTCGATGACGAGGCATGGGTGCGATCGAGATCGACGGCATCTTCGGCCGGCAGGAAGGCAGCCTGCGGCAACCATGGCAACACGCCGATGGACGGCCAGCCTGTCAGCCGCGTGATCGCCGTGAGGCCATTCTCGAACAGGCTGGGATCACCGCGAAACTTGTTGACGATGAAGCCGTGGATGCGCGCACGTTCTTCCGGCTCCAGTACCAGATGCGTGCCGGCCAGGCTCGCAATGACGCCGCCGCGATCAATATCGCCGGCGAGCACGACGGGAATATTGGCCGCGGCAGCAAAACCCATATTGGCGATATCGCCGGCGCGCAGATTGATCTCCGCCGGACTGCCCGCGCCTTCGACGAGAACAATGTCAGCCTCGGCGGCAAGCAGCGAGAAGCTTTCCAACACAGCGGGCAGCAATGCGGCCTTCTTCTCCAGATAGTTCTTCGCCCGCAGCGTGCCCCAGCGCTTGCCCTGCACAATCACTTGGGCGCCGGTATCGGTCTCCGGCTTCAATAGCACCGGGTTCATGTGAACACTCGGGGGCAGCTTCGCCGCCCGCGCCTGTACCGCCTGCGCGCGCCCGATCTCGCCGCCATCGACCGCGACAGCCGCATTGTTCGACATGTTCTGCGGCTTGAACGGTGCCACCTTCAAGCCACGCCGCACCAGTGCCCGCGCGAGGCCAGCGACAATCGTCGACTTGCCGGCATTGGAGCCGGTTGCCTGGATCATCAGCGCGGGCGTGGTGAGGTTCATCAGAATTCGATACCCTTCTGGCCCTTGATGCCGGCGCGGAACGGGTGCTTGATCAGTGTCATCTCGGTGACCAGATCGGCCATCTCGATCAGCTCGGGCTTGGCGTTGCGGCCAGTGATGACCACGTGCTTGTCCGCGGGCTTCTCGTCGCGCAGGAAAGTCAGAACCTCGTTGAGATCGAGATAGTCGTAACGCAGCACGATATTGAGCTCATCGAGCAGCACCAGGCGATGGCGGTCATCGCGGATCATTTCCTTGGCGCGCTCCCATCCCGCGGTCGCGGCAGCAATGTCGCGCTCGCGGTCCTGGGTGATCCAGGTGAAGCCCTCGCCCATGATGTGCAGCGTGACGAGATCCGGGAAGGTCGTCAGCAGACGCGCTTCGCCGGTGTCCCATTCCGGCGACTTGGTGAATTGCACGATGCCGACCGGATAGCCGTGACCGATATGGCGGAACACCATGCCCAGCGCAGCCGAGGTCTTGCCCTTGCCGGTACCGGTGTGAACGATCAAGAGGCCCTTCTCGCCGACCTTGGTCGCCATGATTTTGTCCTTGGCGGCCTTGTGCTTGGCCGCCTTGATCTTGTGGCGGGCATTTTCTTCATCGTCGTGGGCGAGTTCGGTCATGCGATTTCCTTTGCGATCTCTTTGTGCGCCTGCGGCAGAAGTTCGGCGATCAGATCGGCCGCGCGATTGGAACGCGGCGTCCACAGATCCCGGCGGATGGCTTCAGCAAAACGCGCAGCCGTCTCGCGCAACGCCGCGGGATTGGCAGATGCCATGAAGCTGCGAACCTCGTCATTTTCCAGATAGGAGGCGAACAGCTGGTCGAAATGGTGATTGGCAACCGCATTGGTGGAGGCTGCGAAACCGAACAGATAATCAACCGTGGCCGCGATCTCGAACGCACCTTTATAGCCGTGGCGCATCACGCCGGCGATCCATTTCGGATTGGCGCCGCGGCCGCGCACCACGCGCGAGATCTCATGCGCAAGCGGCCGGGCAATCGGCGCTTCCGGTCGCGACGTATCGATATGGGCGATGCGCGGTGCCGAGCCACGCAATGTCTGCACCGTCGCTGCGAGCCCTCCGATGAACTGGTAGTAGTCGTCGGAATCCAGAATGTCGTGTTCACGATTGTCCTGCGCCTGCGCGACGAGATCGACGCCCTTCAGCCGCTCGGCGAATTCCCCGCGCGCATCCTCGCCATCGATACCGCTGCCATAGGCGTAGCCGCCCCAAGCAAGATAGACGTCGGAAATGTCGTCACGATTGCTCCAGCCGCCTTCATCCATCAGCGCCTGCAGTCCTGCACCATAAGCGCCGGGCTTCGAGCCAAACACACGACGCGTCGCCTGTCGCCGTGCAATCTCGCAGGTCATGCCGCCGGCTTCGAGCGTGCGGGCACGCGCGCGGACATTGGCTGCGATGGGGTTGGCGTCATCGGGTTCGTCGAGTTCGGCCACGGCGCTCACGGCGGAGCCTATAATGTCCATCTGGGTCGGAAACGCATCGCGGAACAGGCCGGAGACGCGGAAGGTCACATCTACGCGTGGGCGCTTCAGTTCCGACAATGGCGTGATCGCAAAGCCGGTGACACGGCCCGAAGTTTCCTCCCATAGCGGACGCACGCCGATCAATGCCAGCGCCTGCGCGACGTCGTCACCGCCGGTGCGCATATTCGCGGTGCCCCAGGCCGACAGCGCGATCGCGCGCGGCCATTCGCCGGCTTCCTGCCAGTAGGATTCCACGAGACGTTCGGCGGCGAGCTGCCCGATGCGCCAGGCGGATGGCGTTGGCACGGCACGGACATCGACCGCGAAAAAATTGCGCCCGGTCGGCAGCACATCGGGGCGCCCACGCGTTGGCGCGCCGGACGGGCCAGGCCGCACGAACTGACCGTCGAGGCCTTTAAGGAACGCGGCCATCTCTGCGTCGCCGCAGGCATCAATAGCTGGCCGCAATTTCGCGGCGATCCAATCGAGCACCTCGGCGGTGCGCGTCCAAGCGCGATCGCACGATAGCCTACCTGACACGAGTTGCAGCGCCAGCCCTTCGATTCGTTCGACGGTATCACCTGTAGTGCGCCACACAGCATCTCTGATATCGGTAAGAACGCCGGGGCGCGGGCCGAGATAGTCATCGGCCATATCACGGGTCAGAGGATCGAACGCACCAAGCCCGAGATCGGCCGCCAGCGCGCGATGCAAAGACGCATCCTGCGGTTTGATATCCGAGCGCGGCAGGCGCGCGATGGACACAAGGAGATCATTGCGCTGCGCGTCCTCGGGCACGCGGCCGAAGATGTGCAGTCCGTCACGGATCTGCATTTCCTTGAGATCGCAGAGATGGGCGTCGAGCGCGCGCAGCGCGTCGCTCGTCGGTGTGTCGCGGGTGACATTGACATCGGCATCGATCTGCTGCGCGCGGGCGAGCGACAGAATGTCCTCGGCGATCACCGCGGCGCGCTTGGGATCGAGATCGGTCGCCATGGCATATTCGTCGACCAGGTTCTCCAGCCGCGCCAGATCGTCGTGCAATTCGGCCCGCGTCATCGGCGGTGTCAGGTGATCGATAATCACGGCGGAGGTGCGGCGCTTTGCCTGAATGCCCTCGCCGGGATCGTTGACGATGAACGGATAGAGATGCGGCAGCGGACCGAGTACGGCATCGGGCAGACAATCGGCCGACAGGCCTGCGCTTTTTCCCGGCAGCCATTCGAGATTGCCGTGCTTGCCGAGATGCACCACCGCATGGGTATCAAAGTCGCGGCGCAGCCAGAGATAAAAGGCGAGATAGTGATGCGGGGGCACCAGATCGGGATCGTGATAGGTGCTCTTGGGATCGATATTGTAACCGCGTGCCGGCTGCACGCCGACGGTGATATTGCCGAAACGATGCAGGCCAAGGCGGAAGGCGCCATCGACGACATGCGGATCGCTCGCAGCTTTGCCCCAGCGAGCTTCAATAGCGGCCTGCACATTGGTCGGCAGCGTCGCAAAGGCCGCATGATACTCAGCCAGCGGCCAAGTCACGCCACTGCTTCGCTCCGCACGACCGGCAAGCGCATTGGTTGGCCCCTGCTGCAACAACTGCATCATGGCCGCGACCGTGTCCGGCGCGTCACCCGCGACGTATCCGACCTCAGCCATAGCGGCGATCACATCAATCAGGCTCTGCGGCGTATCGAGGCCGACGCCATTGGCAAGGCGTCCATCGCGATTGGGATAATTGGCCAGGATCAGCGCGACGCGACGTTCGTTCGCTGACGAACGACGCAAGCGCACCCAGGCACGCGCCAGATCAGCGGTCGCATCGATGCGATCCTGAACTGGCTGCAGCGTGGTCGGCGCAAACCCGCCGTCGCTGGTGCCGCGCTCCTTGAAGGCGATGGCATTGGCGAAGATGCGCCCATCGACTTCCGGCAGCACTACATGCATCGCCAGATCGCGCGGCGTGAGACCCCGGGTCGACGCTTCCCAGCTGGCACGCGAGATGCCGGCCTGTGCGACCTGCAGAATCGGACAACCAGACGCCGACAGCACGCCGGCATCGTCATGCGCGGTCGCGGTAGCGAAGGCCGTGGCATTGATGATGATATCGGGCGGATAGGCTGCCAGCGCAGCACGAAGAAAGGCGGCGGAGCGCTCATCCTTCAGGCTGGTAACATAGAGGCAAACCGCATTGAGACCGCGCGCACTCAACGACAGGCGTAACGCATCGATCGCAGCGGTGTCGCCACCGGCGACCAGCGCGCGGTAGAAGATCACGATGGCATTTGGCAGATCGCTCGTCGCGGGCTCGCTCGGCCAGAACCCGGCTGAGGGCATCGGCCGCGCGGCCGGAGGTTGCTCGCCATGGCCGATTAGATGCGCAGCATAGCGCAGTGCCAGCTGTGCGTTGTCGACGCCACCCTCGCTGCAATAGCGCCACAACGCATGGGTTTCGTCGCTGCCGACCGTGCCGCGGGCGGCTAGTTCGGCATTCCAGTCCATCTCGCCGGGCAGGCAGGCAAACTTGCTGCCGCGACTCAGCGCGTCGCTGCGCAGGCTCTCGACGCCATGGGGCCAATAGCTGATACCGCCGAGCATGCGCAGCACCACGATCTTTGCCTTGGCCAGCGTGCGCTCGACATAGAGATCGACCGACGCAGGATGGCCGAGCGCCAGCATGTTGGTGAACCGCACGCTGGGGAAATCGCCCGGCAGTGTCGCATGCGCCGCATTGAACGCCGCCAGATCGCTGTCAGCCGCCGACAGCACGACGATATCGGCAGTGTCCTGCCCGAGATCGCGGGCGACGTCGCCGTCGTCAATACTGCCGGAGGTGTCGAGCTTCAGATGCATGCGGGTGAACCTGCGTTACCCGGCGAGTGCCTTTCGTACCGCGTCGCCGTCGAATCCCTTGAGGCCGATGACTACCAGATGCTCGGCCTGCATCACGTCCGGCCGGGCGAAGGCGAGTTCAACGCGGGCGCCGACGGCCTGCACGACGATCGGCGCGGACTTGTCCGTAATGCGGGCATGGCCCTTCACGCGGAGCACACCGTCGAGGCCAAGCGCGTCGCTGATGCGCGCACGCATCGCGTCGATGCTAGCCGCAGCGGTCGGTTTGACGACGATGCTGTCGAAATCGTCATGGTCGTGTTCTTCCTCTTCACCGTGATGACCGACGCGGGCGGCCATGTCGTCCTCGGCGGCGGCGTTGAGCCCGATCAGCACCGACGGTGCGAGATCACCCTTGGAGCGCACAATGCTGACACCCGGCCGCAGCACGGCTTTCAGCTTGGCTTCGATCTCGGCGAGCTTCTCTGGAGCGACGAGATCGCTTTTCGACAGCACCACAAGGTCGGCACAAGCGAGCTGGTCCTCGAACACTTCCTCGATCGGATCGTCGTGCTCGATACCCTCGTCCTTGGCGCGTTGCTCGGCAACGGCATCTTCGTCCAGCGTCACGCGCCCCTCGGACAAAGCCAGCGCATCGACAATGGTGACGACACCATCGACAGTGGCGCGGGTCTTTACCGCGGGCCATGCGAAGGCCTTCAGCAGCGGCTGCGGCAGCGCCAAACCGGACGTCTCGATGACGATGGCGTCGAGCGGACGTTCACGAGACAGCAGCTTGTCCATGGTCGGCACGAAATCGTCAGCGACCGTGCAGCAGATGCAGCCATTGGTGAGCTCGACGATATCGCCGGGCGCGCAGGCCTTTGCCGCGCATTCCTCGACAAGACCGCCATCGAAGCCGGCATCGCCGAATTCATTGACGATCACGGCGATGCGGCGGCCATCGGCCTGGGTCAGCAGCGAGCGCAGCAGCGTGGTCTTGCCGGCGCCGAGAAATCCGGTGAGGACGGTGACGGGAACGCGGGACATTCAATTCTCCTGGGAGCGCTTGAGCCAGAGCGGAAGCCCGGCTGCAATGAAAGCAACATTCGGCACGGCGGCCGCGATGATCTGGTTGAGCCGGCCTTGCGCATCGCGAAAGGCACGGCCGAGCGGCATCTCCGGCACGAGGCCGAGGCCGACTTCGTTGGACACGAACACGATCGGATAGCGCGAGACATCGAGAAAACGCACAAGGCGCTTGGCTTCAATCTCTGGATCGCGCTCGGCCAACATCAGATTCGACAGCCACAGTGTCAGGCAATCCACCAGCACAACGCGCCCGACCGTGGCCTCACGCGTCAGGGCATCGACCAGCGCGAGCGGCTCTTCCACGGTGATCCAGCCTTCACCGCGCTGCCTGCGATGCTGCGCGATGCGGGCGTGCATCTCTTTATCGCCGGCCGTCGCAGTGGCCAGATAGATTTTCGTCAGGCCGATGCCATCGACCAGCTTTTCGGCGAAGGACGACTTGCCCGAGCGCGCACCACCCAGCACCAACGTGGTGGAGGCCGCGGTCATTTTGGCGCACGCCCGTCTTCAGGCGACCAACGCAACGGCGGCACGCGCGCCACCATGCCCTTGCGCAGCACCTCGGCGCGTTCCCGCCAAGGCACCAGACCGTAGTCGGATTTCTGATAAGACTCCACGAAGGACACCAGCGCCGCGCTGCCGCTGTCGGTCTGCAGATCACCGAACAGGAATGTGTAGCCGTCGGGGCTTGTCACCGCGACCGTCGCCGGTCGCTTGCAGACGCTGAGGCATTGCACCGGACGCACCATCACGGCGGCATCGCCATCGCCGAGCGCGGCCTTCACGGCATCGAACATGTCCGGCCCGACGATCGTGCCGGTTTCGGCGGCCTTGCAGCTGATGCAAACGCTCACGACCACGGGACCAGCCGGCACGGGGCGCGGCGGTTCGACCGAAATTTGTTCGCCAGAGATATCGGCGCTGTCGTGATCCATTACATGCTCAGTTCACGCCCTCACGGGCTTACGAGCTTTGTTGGATCGCGCCGACAGCATTGCCGTCGGTTCGCTCCCGTCCGGTGCACCCCGCCCCGACGACGCCTCCAAAGCACAGTTCGTGATGGCAGGTCTCCTGGCTTGCGAGTCAAAGCCTGTTGCCGCCTTCCCAAGAATTCTGAAGAATTCCCAGTGGCACCGGCGCGGGCTCGTCGCTTACAGTTGCGGGGGCAGCGCCGGCCTCAAACCGGCTTCCCTATTCACCTTCCACGCGGAAGGACCATCGCAAAAGACGCTATCTGCCGGGTGCGCCGGGGTCAACCGCGCCGACGGACTGTCGCCCGGACCTGTTGACCTTGCAGGTCGTCTTGCGTCAGTTAGGCCGCGAAAAGGAACCTCATGTCCGCCCATTCCCAGCCCTTGTGGCAGCCGCCCGCCATTACGCCTGTTGACCCGCAGATCGCGGCAGGCATCCGTGCCGTCATCGACGGCAAGGCCAAGCCGCCGGGATCGCTGGGGAGAATCGAGGACCTGGCGCTGCAGCTCGGCATGATCCGGCATCCCGGCGAACCGCGCGGCGACAATGCCGTGCTGCTGGTATTTGCGGGGGATCACGGACTCGTGGCCGAAGGCGTGTCGCAATATCCGTCGGCGGTCACGGTTGCGATGGTGATGACCTATCTGGCCGGCCGCGCCACGGCCAATGCATTTGCCACGGCCAACAATATCGACGTCCGCGTGATCGACATCGGCGTCGCTGCGGAACTGCCTGTCCATCCGAAGTTAATCGACGCCAAGGTCCGCATGGGCACCGCCAACGCGGCGCGCGAACCTGCGATGACAGCAGAGCAAGCGGCGGATGCACTATCGCGCGGCTACCGGATCGCCGTCGGTGAGATCAAGGCCGGCGTCGACATCATCGCGCTCGGCGAGATGGGAATTGGCAATACGGCGTCCTCGGCATTGGTGGTTCATCGGCTCGCGCCGGCCCCCCTGGATGATTGTATCGGCATTGGTGCCGGGCAGGACGACGCGGGTATGGCGCGCAAGCGCGAGGCGATCACGAAGGCGGCTGCACGCAGCAACGCAACTGCGCCGCTGGATGTGCTTGCCGAATTCGGCGGACTGGAAATCGCAGGCATGGCCGGAGCGATCCTCGGCGCGGCCTCGCAACGGCGGCCGGTGATCATCGACGGCTTCATCTCCAGCGCCGCGGCATTACTTGCCGTTCGCCTGTCCCCGGCTGCACGCGACTACTGCGTCTTCGCACACCGCTCGGCCGAACGCGGCCATGACATCGTGCTGAACGCACTCGATGCGACGCCGCTACTCGATCTCGGCTTGCGGCTCGGTGAAGGCACCGGCGCGCTGCTTGCGGTGCCGCTGGTCCGTGCCGCCGCGCGCATGCTGACCGACGTTGCGAGCCTCGACGACGTGCTGGCCGGAAAGATCTAGATGAGACTGGATCCGCATCTCTTGAATGCGATCCGTTTCCTGACGGTGCTGCCGGTACCGGCAACTGGCGACGCGCAAGAGGCTGACTGGCTTGCGCGTGCAATGAAGTATTTTCCGATCGTCGGTGCCGGCATTGGCGCCGCATCCGCAATCGTGTTTCTCGTTGCCAGCGAATTCTGGTCACCGCTGATCGCGGCTTTGCTGGCGATTACAACAAGCATCGTCATCACCAGCGCCCTGCACGAAGATGGCCTGGCCGACACGGCCGACAGTTTCGGCGGCGGCTGGACCATCGAGAAGCGTCTTGCGATCATGAAGGACAGCCGCATCGGTACTTACGGCGCTCTGGCACTCGGCCTCGGCACGGCGCTGCGCATTGCGGCGCTCGCCATATTGCCGATGTGGGCAGGTGCGACAGCGCTGATCGCCGTCCACGCCGCAGCCCGCGCCATGCCGGCCCTTGTGATGAACCGCCTGCCCTACGGCGGCGATACCAGTGCGATGAAGGTCACTTACGCCGAAGCGCCCGTGCGGTTTGAGGAATCGTTGTTTGCACTTGTTGTGATCGTGCTTGCGGCGATCCCGCTGGCGCTCGTCTCGCTCGCCTCACTCGCTGCGGGTCTTCTGCTCGGCGCAGCGCTCGCCGCGTTGCTCGCACTCTGGTCGCGCCGTCTAATCGGTGGCTACACCGGCGACGTGCTCGGTGCCGTCGAGCAACTATTCGAGATCGGCTTTCTGCTTGGCGTCGCAGCCCTGATCAAATAGGCCAGCTCAACGGCAATCGATAGGGCTCACCTTCGAAGGCGTCAGCGCCGCGGCCGATGCACGCGATGGCTTCGACCATGCGGCCTTTGCGGCCAAGCTGTTCGTCGGCCAATTGCACCATCAATTTGTTCGGAGTCACATAGGGCGAACGTTTGCGTAGTTCATCTGCAATTGCCGCCTCATAGCCAGGATTGCGATCGCAGGCGATGGCGTAAGCCGCAGCGCTGGAACGGCTGATGCCGGCCCAGCAATGAATGAGCATCGGGCGATCAGCGATGCTGCCGCGGCCAAATTGAAGAATGGCATCCACGACGTCGGCATCGGGCGCGATCAGGTCCGGCGTCACTTCAACGATATCGTGAAAGGTCAGCTCCACATGACGCTCACGCGCCAACCCGCTCCAGTCGCGCTCGCTCGTTGTGGGCGACAGAAGGGTCAGCAGATCGAAGGACGGCAGCAAATCTGCCACAGCAGCAAGGCCCCCGAGCGAGCTCACATAGATCATTCGAACACCCTGCTCGCTGTTGTCATGTCCTTCCTCTCACCCACGGCGAATGGACCATCTTCAACCTCATGCCGCTGCGATGTCGATGATGCAAGGTCGGTTTCATAATACCACCCCCGACCTTTTCGCACTTGCACCATCGCAATCCGAGGAAAATACACCAATCGGAACAATCGGTTACTATCTCGAACTTTCAGCAGCCGAGGCAGGCCAATCTTAAAGAAGTTGCGATAGGTATCTAACTCACGAGTGCAGAGTCCAGGACGGTACGATGCTGAACTACTTCGAAATGGCGGCATCACAAATCGGAACGATCTTCCGGGTGCCGCGCGAAAACCCCGAACTGGTGGAAGCAAAACTCGCTGCCTTCACCCGTCAGGTGCCGATGATGTATGCACTGGTGGTCGTCAACACGACGGCACTTGCGATCACCTTTTATGGTACGGCGCCACATCTGCTTACCGTCTATCTCCCCGCTGCATTCGATGCAATTTGTGTGATCCGGATACTGAGCTGGCTGAGAGCGCGGCACACCACGCTGTCACTCAACAAGGCCGTAGAAAAGCTCACCGGCTCCATCATCTTTGCAGGCATTCTCGGCGTCGCGTTCACTGCCTGGAGCCTCAGCCTGTTTCCCTATGGCGACGCCTATAGCAAAAGCCACGTTGCGTTCTTTATGGCCGTGACATCGATCGGCTGCGGCTTCTGCCTCATGCATCTGCGCGCGGCAGCGCTGATCGTGATGGCGCTGGTTGTCGTGCCCTTCGCGTTCTTTTTCGGCTCCAGCGACAATGTGGTCTTCGTCTCCATCGCCTTCAACTTCGTCGTGGTTATCGGGGCCGTTCTCTTCATGCTGCTCGGCAATTACTCCGACTTCGAGAAGCGGGTGAATTCGGAGAAGGCGCTGCGTATCAAGCAGGCTGAACTGCAGGTGCTGAGCGACAAGAATTTCCGGAATTCAAATATCGACAGCCTCACCGGTCTCCCCAATCGCCGGAACTTCTTTGCCGAGCTCGAGCGCGGCATTGTCAACACTGAGCACAGTAGCGGCGGCCTGCTGCTCGGTATCCTGGATCTTGACGGCTTCAAGCCTATCAACGACATCCATGGGCACCACACGGGTGATCGCTTGCTCGTCGAAGTCGCAGACAGACTGCGCGCACATCTCGCCCCTCACGTGTTTCTGGGCAGACTGGGCGGCGACGAATTCGTCATGTTCAGCGACCAATTGCTCGACCCGGATGCAATTGTTGAGGCGGAAGAGAGCATCGAGAACCTATTCGACATCCCGTTCGAGATTGATGACATTACAGTAAGCATCAGCTGCTCGATCGGATATGCGGAATTTCCGGACACAGCCAAGACCGCGCAGGATTTGTTCGAGCGCGCCGATTACGCGCTGTTCTTTGCCAAGCAGCACAAGCGTGGGAAGGCCGTCCGGTTTTCTGCAGAACACGAAGCCGATATCCGCGAGGCCTCCTCTGTGAGTCGGGCCCTGGCTAGTGCCGACCTCGAACAGGAATTGTGGATCGCCTACCAGCCGATTATCGACGCAGAAACACAACAGCCTGCGAGCTTCGAAGCCCTGGCGCGCTGGAAGAGCCCGGAGCTCGGCAATGTTCCGCCAATGAGCTTCATTGTTGCCGCCGAGCGTTCCGGCATGATCGGCCAGTTGACCCCGTTGCTGCTTCGCAAGGCTCTGGAAGGCGCAGCCACATGGCCGGAGCACGTCCGGATTTCGTTCAACCTCTCTGCGGTTGACGTCGCCTCTCCCCTGTCGATCCTCAAGATCATTGCTGTTGTCCAGCAAAGCAGGGTGAAGGCCAGCCGCATCGACTTCGAGATTACCGAGACGGCCGTGATGGGCAATCTCGCGCAAGCGACTGAAGCGCTGAATGCCCTGAAGACTCTGGGAGCCCGCATCTCGCTGGACGATTTCGGAACCGGCTATTCGAGCCTGAGCTGTATTCGCGAATTGCCACTCGACAAGGTCAAGATCGACCGCAGCTTCATCAGCAATATCGAAACCGACGATGCCTCGCGCTTGATCCTGCGCACCATGCTAGGCCTCTGCGCCGGCCTCGGCCATGACTGCATCGTCGAAGGTGTCGAGAACAGCGAACAGGTCGACTTCCTGCAAAAGGAGAACTGCCGTCTCATGCAGGGCTATTTCTTCGCCAAGCCCATGAGCATCGAGCAGGTTGGGGATTACCTCGCCTCCGCTCAACGCAGCATGCTGGCCGAACGCACCGCCGGCTAGTCGTTCTGTCCGTCGAGCAGCCGCACCGCCTCGAACAGCGTTGCCGCCCCGACGGCCAGTTGCTCCGGCTCCGACCATTCCTCCGGGCAATGGCTCTTGCCGTCCTTTGACGGAATGAACAGCATCGCGCTGCGGCCGACATGCGACATGAAAGCGGCATCGTGACCGGCCCCCGACGCCAGCCGCGTCGTGGAGTAGCCGAGCTTGGCAGCGCTACGCCCGAGAACGTCGAGCAGATGATCGTCGCAAGGCGCGGGAGGATTTTGCGAGATCAGTGCGAAGTGTTCGCGCTCGACCTTGGCTCGCCCTGCAATGGCGAGGCTCTCGCGATCGAGCAGCGCCACGAATTCATCGACCAGCGCAGCTTTCTCGGCGCGGATATCGAGGATCATGCGCGCGCCGCCGGGCACGACATTGGCAGCGTTCGGGCTGATCTCGAGGATCCCCGTGGTGGCGACGAAATGGCCCTGTTTGCGCGCGGCAAAGGCGCTGGCCTGCTGGGCGACCAGCAGCACGAGTTCGGCAGCGGGCAGGCTCGCATCCCTGCGATATTCCATCAACGTCGAGCCCGCGTGATCGGCGGCACCCTGCAGCACGATCTCGACGCGGGTGATGCCGGCGATCCCGGTGACGAGACCGAGATCGAGCTTCTTGCTTTCCAGGACGACGCCCTGCTCGATATGCAATTCGAGGTAGCCGACGAATTCCGGCTTCGGCATCGCGGCAATGGCCGCGGGGTCGCCGCCGACGCGCTTGATGGCATCGGCCAGCGTCTCACCGGCCGCATTGGTGTAGGTCAGCATTTTCGCATCGAGTTCGCCGACCATCGCGCGGCTGCCGACGCAGGACAGACCATATTCGCTGGGCTCCTCGGCGAGGAAATCCACGATCTCGATCGGATGTCGCGATTTGTAGCCGGACGCCTGCAGCGCACGCACCGCTTCCAGCGCCGTGAGGATGCCCGAAATGCCATCAAAGCGGCCGCCGGAAGGCACCGTGTCGGAGTGCGACCCGAGCATGATCGGCGGCAGGCCCGGAACGCTGCCCTCAAGCCGGGCGATCATGTTGGCGCCGGCATCCATGCGCACCGTCATGCCCGCAGCGATGAATTGCTCGCGCAGCCAGGCGCGTCCCTCGAGAAAGCGCTGCGAGAACGATCGCCGCGTCCACGGTTTGTCGGGATCAGTGATGGCGGCCAGCGCCATATGGTCGTCCCAGAGGCGGTTCTGATCGATGGGCGGTTTTGTCTCGGTCGGCATGATCGGCATGAGGCTCATGAGTTGGCGGCACTGGCGCCGGCACGATTATTGTTGAACACTTTGGCCTTCGTGAAGCAAGACGATGGACATCGTGAAGCAAGAAACGATCAGGGAGAAAATCGTGAGCAGCAAGACCAGGATCGCATGGGTGACCGGCGGCGGCACCGGAATCGGCAGAGCGGGCGCAGAGGCGCTGTTGGCTGATAGCTGGACGGTGGTCATTTCCGGCCGCCGCGCCGATGTCCTGAAGGGCGTCGCCGATGAACTCGGCGCCGGCGGCAAGCCGGTCGAGGTAATGGCGCTGGACGTCAGCAATGCCGACGACGTCAACAAAGTCGCTCAGGCCATTCTCGCCAAACATGGCCGTATCGATCTTCTGGTGAACAGCGCCGGCGTCAACCTGCCGAAGCGGAGCTGGGAAGACGTCACGCAGGATGGCTGGGACCAGATCGTCGACATCAATCTCAATGGCGTGATGTATTGCATGCGCGCAGTGCTGCCTGCGATGCGGGCACAGAAGGACGGTTGCATCATCAATGTCGCCTCGTGGGCCGGGCGCATCGTATCGAAAATGACGGGGCCGGCCTATACGGCCACCAAACATGCGGTTCTGGCGCTGACCCATTCCTTCAACATGGACGAATGCGTCAACGGCTTGCGCGCCTGCTGTCTCTCCCCCGGTGAGGTCGCCACTGACATCATGAAGAACCGTCCGGTGCCGCCGAGCGACGAGGTGATGGCGCGGATGCTGCAGCCGGACGATCTCGGCAAGACCATCGCCTTCATTGCCAGCATGCCGCCGCATGTCTGTATCAATGAGGTGTTGATCAGCCCGACCTGGAATCGCTCGTTCCTGGCCATGTGAGCGTGTCAAAGGCAGCCAGCGCAGCCCTTCGCGCTGGCAGCCTTTAGTCTCACGGCGTAATTGCGACCTTCAGCACGCCATCGCGCTGGTGCGAGAACAGATCGTAGGCTTTTTCGATATCGTCCAGCCTGTAGTGATGCGTGACCAGCGACGTCAGGTCGACACGGCCGGAGGCGACGACGTTCATCAGCCGTCGCATCCGCTCCTTGCCGCCGGGGCACAGGCTGGTGACAATCGTGTTATCGCCGAGCCCCGCCGAAAAGGCACTCAGGGGAATCTGTAGATCCGTCGAATAGACGCCAAGGCTGCTCAGCGTGCCGCCCGGCCGCAGCGCGCGCAGTGCCGATTCGAAGGTGCCTTGCGTGCCGAGCGCTTCGATGGCCACATCGACGCCGCGGCCGTCAGTCAGGTCCATGATCTGCTTGACCGGATCCCCCTTCTTGAAGTCGACCACGATATCGGCCCCGAGCCGTTTGGCGACCTCGATGCGCGCGGGCACCGTATCGACACCGATGATCGTGGTCGCGCCCATCAGCTTGGCACCGGCGATAGCGCAGAGTCCGATCGGCCCCAGCGCGAACACCACCACCGTGTCGCCGATCCTGGTGCCGCCGCGCTCGGCGCCCGCAAATCCCGTTGACATGATGTCCGGACACATCAGTACCTGCTCATCGGTCAACGCGTCGGGCACCGGACTGAGATTGACCATGGCATCGGGGACCAGCACATACTCGGCCTGCGCTCCGTCGATCGTATTGCCGAACCGCCAGCCGCCGCTGGCCTTGAAGCCATGCTTCGTTCCAGCGCCATCCTGCGATGAGCAGCCGCAGAGACATGCATAACTGTGGCCGCTCGGCGTGATGGCGCCGGCAATGACGCGCTGGCCCTCGCGATAGCCGGTGACGGCACTGCCGAGCTTCTCGATGATACCAACCGGCTCGTGTCCGACGGTCAACCCTTTCTCGACCGGATATTCACCCTTGAGGATATGCACATCGGTACCGCAGATCGTGGTGGTCGTGATGCGCATCAGCGCATCGAGCGGACCGACAGCGGGGATCGGCTTATCCTCCAGAACGATACGACCCGGCTCCACGAATATCGCAGCCTTCATTTTCGGCATGATCCTGCTCCTGCTTGCGATGGTGCGTCGATCGACGCCATGAGCCAATCATCTGCGCATTTTGCCGTGACCGGATTGAGGTGGATCAAGTGGCGATGTCTTTTGAATCTCTCTGAAGATGGCGCACACAGCCGCGCTTCTGCATCGCTCTTGATTCAATTTGTCAAACAGCCACGGCTCTGCAGACATGCGTCATCACCCCCATTATTTGCGGCGCGGGGGCGCCGTCGTGTCTCGCATTCCCACCCTCTGTTGAGAGGGCGTGCGGAACGCCGGGTGCCCGTTGCACCCTTGGGCCTGATGCCAAATGCGGTCTTCCGCAATTGTGAGTGCATCAGGACTTTCGGAGGCGCCGAGCAAAGTGCCCGACGTTCCGCATACGGTGTTTTTTCAGCCTGCTTGCACTTTGCCTTGGCGAACGGTCCGATCACCAAAATGATGGTCCCACGGCGGAGGGACAGGGAGCCTCAAGCGAGTAAGCCGGACGCGTTTTGACTTGGTCGTCCGTCACACTGTCCAGAGGGTCTTTCCATCCCAAGGCCGGTCGTCTCCTTGCCAGTGGCAGTGCTGGCGCAGATCCGTCCTGCCCGAAGACAGACGTCACCCATGAACCGCGTAACGCCGCATCTCCGGCGTCCACCGCATCCTGCCCCGCGAACGTGACGATCGCGATCGCCCCTCTCGGTGGGCAGGACAGAGGAGAATATAAACCTTGAAGGGATGTT
Source organism: Tardiphaga sp. 709 (assembly GCF_032401055.1). NCBI lineage: Bacteria > Pseudomonadati > Pseudomonadota > Alphaproteobacteria > Hyphomicrobiales > Nitrobacteraceae > Tardiphaga > Tardiphaga sp. 709. The sequence goes on from NZ_CP135529.1 coordinate 1,735,685, forward strand.
GTCAATGAAGGATAGGAAAAAATGTTTGGGGGCCCCGAACTGTCATTCCGGGGCGCGGGCGCGCCTTCGCGCACGCGAACCCGGAATCCCAGCATGGGAGTCTCTAGTCAGCGCCAAACACTCTGGGATTCCGGGTTCGCACTTCAGCGGCTTCGCCGCTTTCGTGCGCCCCGGAATGACGAACCCAGGCGGACGCCCCGAAATGACAATGGAGAGGTCAGCGCTCCAGATACAGGGGATCTCCCCTTCACCCGTTCTTCGCGAACAGCTCCCGCCCGATCAGCATCCGCCTGATCTCGCTGGTGCCGGCGCCGATCTCATAGAGTTTGGCGTCACGCAGCAGGCGGCCGGTGGGATAGTCGTTGATATAGCCATTGCCGCCGAGCAGCTGGATCGCGTCGAGCGCGCATTGTGTGGCGCGCTCCGACGCGTAGAGGATGGCGCCGGCGGCATCCTCGCGGGTGGTCTCGCCGCGATCGCATGCTTTCGCCACCGCATAGACGTAAGCGCGCGCCGAACTCAGCGCGACATACATGTCAGCGATCTTGCCCTGCACCAACTGGAAATTGCCGATCGGCTCGCCGAACTGTTTGCGCTCGTGCACATAAGGCTGCGCGACGTCGAGACAGGCCTGCATGATGCCGAGCGGGCCTGCCGCGAGCACCGCGCGCTCGTAATCGAGGCCGGACATCAGGACATTGACGCCGCGACCGACCTCGGCGAGCACGTTCTCCTCGGGCACCTCGCAATCCTCGAACACGAGTTCGCAGGTATCCGAGCCGCGCATACCCAGCTTGTCGAGCTTCTGCGCCGTCGAAAAACCCTTCATCCCCTTTTCGATGATGAAGGCGGTGATACCGCGCGGTCCGGCAGCCGGATCGGTCTTGGCATAGACCACCAGCGTCTGCGCCACCGGGCCGTTGGTGATCCACATCTTGTTGCCGTTGAGAACGTAGCGGTCGCCCTTCTTGTCGGCGCGGGTCTTCATCGACACCACGTCCGAACCCGAACCTGGCTCGGACATCGCGAGGGATCCGACATGTTCACCCGAGATCAGCTTCGGCAGATATTTGCGCTTCTGCGCCTCGTTGCCATTGCGACGCAACTGATTGACGCAAAGGTTCGAATGCGCGCCATAGGACAGCCCCACCGACGCCGAGGCGCGCGAAATCTCCTCTACCGCAATGACGTGTTCGAGATAGCCGAGCCCGGCGCCGCCGAACTCTTCCTCCACCGTGATACCGTGCAGGCCTAGCGCGCCAATCTTGGGCCAGAGATCGAGCGGAAACTGGTTGGTCTTGTCGATGGCTTCGGCGCGCGGCGCGATCTCGTTCTGGGAGAAATCACGCACGGTCTCGCGAATCGCATCCGCGGTCTCGCCGAGATCAAAATTGAACATCCGTTGAGCGTTCGAAATCACAGGGTCGCCTCCGGTCAGAACGGCGCGCAAGCGCACCGGTTTTGTTGATTGAAATCACCATGTCACGGGCCGAACGGGCTGAGAAGAGGCATAAAGTGGTCCTTGCTCTTGGCCCCGCAACGGGTTGTAATTCATCCAAATAAGCCCTCCGGGACCAACCACGGAAGGCATGCCAGGGGAGAGAACCGATGCTCGATCGCGTCCAGGATTCCGACAGCAGCAAATCCGCCCAAGCCGCCGCTCACGCCCAGGCTTACGGAATGCCGCTCGATGAGTTCGATCCCGGCAATCCCGAGCTGTTCCGCACCGATACGTTCTGGCCCTATTTCGAACGGCTGCGCCACGAGGATCCCGTCCATTACTGCAAGGACAGCATGTTCGGACCGTATTGGTCGGTGACCAAATACAACGACATCATGCAGGTCGAGACCAATCACGCCACCTACTCCTCCGCCGCGGCATTCGGCGGCATCACCATCCGCGACGCCGGTGTGCAGTTTCGCCGGCCGATGTTCATTGCCACAGATCCGCCGCATCACAGCGCCCAGCGCAAGACGGTGGCGCCGATGTTCGCGCCTCACCACATGGACGAACTCTCCAGCCTGATCCGCAGTCGCACTGCCGAGGTGCTGGACTCCCTGCCCCGCAACGAGACTTTCGACTGGGTCGATCGCGTCTCGATCGAACTCACGACGCAGATGCTGGCGACGCTGTTCGACTTCCCCTGGGAGGAGCGCCGCAAGCTTACCCACTGGTCGGATGTCGCCACAATGTTGCCGCCCACGCCGGAGGCCGAGCTGGAGCGGCAGAGAGAACTGCGCGAATGCGGCGAGTATTTCGGGCGACTGTTTCAGGAGCGACTCAATGCGCCGCCGAAGAGCGACCTGATATCGATGATGGCGCATAGCGAGGCCACGCGGCATCTCGATCCGGAGAGTTTTCTCGGCAACATCATTCTGCTGATCGTCGGCGGCAACGACACCACGCGCAATTCGATGTCCGGCGGCGTCTACGCACTCAATCAGTTCCCCGGCGAATATGACAAGCTGCGCGCCAATCCCGCGCTGATCGAGAGCATGGTGCCGGAGATCATCCGCTGGCAGACGCCGCTCGCACATATGCGGCGCACGGCGGTGCAGGACACCGAGCTCGGCGGCAAGCAGATCAGGAAGGGTGACAAGGTCGTGATGTGGTACGTCTCGGGCAACCGCGATGACGAGGTCATCGAAAACCCCAACGAATTCATCATCGATCGCGTACGCCCGAACCGCCATCTGTCATTCGGCTTCGGCATCCACCGCTGCGTCGGCCTCAGACTTGCCGAACTTCAATTGAAGATTGTGTGGGAAGAGATCATCAAGCGCTTCGACAGGATCGAAGTCGTCGGCGAGCCGCGCCGCGTCTTTTCGAGCTTCGTGAAGGGTTATGAAACACTGCCTGTGCGGATCGCTGGCTGAACCAGCGACCGCAACGGCTCAGGATCGATTTTTTGGAGAGCAGACGTCATGAATATCCAAGCCAGGATCAATCCTGACAAAGCCGAGATCCAGCGCGTCGCGCGCGAGATCGCCTATTCGACGCCGCTGAAGGACTTCCATCCCGGCGCGCCGAAATTGTTCGCGACCGATACGCTGTGGCCGTTCTTCGAACGACTGCGCAAGGAAGAACCGGTGCACTACTGCACCAATGCACCGATCGAGCCCTATTGGTCGGTGACCAAGTACAACGACATCATGAAGGTCGACACCAATCACGGCATCTTCTCGTCCGACGTGAAGCATGGCGGCATCGCGATCCGCGACGTGCCGGAAGGCTATGACTGGCCGAGCTTCATCGCCATGGATGAGCCGAAGCACAGCGCACAGCGCAAGACCGTGACGCCGATGTTCACACCAGCGCATCTCGACGAGATGGCAGTGCTGATCCGTGGTCGCGTCTGCAAGGTGCTCGACGGATTGCCGCGCGGCGAGACCTTCGACTGGGTTGAACGCGTCTCGGTCGAACTCACCACACAGATGCTGGCGACCCTGTTCGACTTCCCGTGGGAGGAGCGCCGCAAGCTGACGCGCTGGTCGGACGTGTCCACCGCGCTGCCAAAAAGTGGAATCGTGTCGTCGGAAGAGGAACGCCGCCGCGAGATGGATGAATGCGCCGCCTATTTCCAGAAACTCTGGAACGAACGCGTGAATTCCGACCCGCGGAATGACCTGATTTCCATGATGGCGCATAGCGACGCGACGCGCTTTATGGATCCCGACACACTGATGGGCAATATCATCCTGTTGATCGTCGGCGGTAACGACACCACCCGCAACACCATGACCGGATCGGTGCTGGCGCTGAACGAGAACCCCGACCAGTATCAGAAGTTGCGCGACAATCCGTCGCTCATCGAGACCATGGTCCCCGAAGTGATCCGCTGGCAGACGCCGCTGGCGCATATGCGCCGTACCGCCATGCAGGATACAGAACTCGGCGGCAAGACTATCAAAAAGGGCGACCGGGTGGTGATGTGGTACGTCTCGGGCAACCGCGACGAGGAGGTGATCGAGCGCCCCAACGAGTTCATCATCGACCGCGCGCGGCCGAAGATTCACCTGTCATTCGGTTTTGGCATACACCGTTGCGTGGGCATGCGCCTGGCGGAGTTGCAATTGAGGATCGTTTGGGAGGAGATACTGAAACGGTTCGAGAACATCGAAGTTGTGGGGGAACCCAAGCGCGTGTATTCGAGCTTCGTTAAAGGCTACGAGACCCTCCCGGTTAAAATTACGTAAGACCGGAGGATTTCGTAATGCCGGTCAGGATTCATAATTTTCCCCTCAAGAAGAGAAGCTCAATTCCTTGACGAAACACCATCCCGCGGAACAGGACGAATTCCACGATATCCGCGATGCCGTTGCCAAACTGTGCGCACAGTTCCCCGGTGAATACTGGCGCAAGCTCGACCGCGAGATGGCCTATCCGAAGGCTTTCGTCGATGCACTGACGGAAGCCGGCTACCTGTCGGTGCTGATCCCCGAGGAATATGGCGGCTCCGGCCTCAAGCTGTCCGCTGCAGCGGCGATCCTCGAAGAGATCCAGCGCGCCGGTTGCAATGGCGGCGGTTGCCACGCGCAGATGTATACGATGGGCACGGTGCTGCGTCATGGCAATGACGAGCAGAAGGCCAAGTGGCTGCCGAAGATCGCCAGTGGCGAAGTTCGCCTGCAGGCCTTCGGCGTCACCGAGCCGACCTCGGGCACCGACACATCGTCGCTGAAGACGGTGGCGAAGAAGGACGACAACGGCGACTACATCGTCAACGGGCAGAAGATCTGGACCAGCCGCGCCGAATATTCCGACCTCATGGTGCTGCTCGCGCGCACCACGCCGAAGGAGCAGGCAGCGAAGCGCACCGACGGTCTGTCGGTGTTTCTGGTGGACATGAAGGAGGCCAAAAAGAACGGCCTCGAGATCCGTCCGATCCGCACCATGATGAATCATGCCACCACCGAAGTGTTCTTCACGGACATGAAGGTGCCGGCGGAAAACCTGATCGGCGAAGAGGGCAAGGGCTTCCGCTACATTCTCTCGGGCATGAATGCCGAGCGCATCCTGATCGCCAGCGAATGCGTCGGCGATGCCAAGTGGTTCATCGCCAAGGCGAGCGCTTACGCCAAGGAGCGTCAGGTGTTCGGCCGACCCATCGGCCAGAACCAGGGCATCCAGTTCCCGATCGCCAAGGCCTATGCGAATATGCGCGCGGCCGAGCTGATGGTGAAGGAAGCGCTGCGCAAATACGAAGCCGGCATGGAATGCGGCGCCGAGGCCAACATGGCCAAGATGCTCGCGGCCGATGCGTCCTTCGAGGCGGCCAATGCCTGTATCCAGACCCATGGCGGTTTCGGTTTCGCCGAGGAATACGACGTCGAGCGCAAATTCCGCGAGACGCGTCTGTATCAGGTGGCGCCGATCTCGACGAACCTGATCCTGTCCTTCGTGGCCGAGCATGTGCTCGGCATGCCGCGCTCGTATTGAGATAGACACATGCTGCCGCTCAAGGGACTGACCGTCATCGCTGTTGAACAGGCGGTGGCTGCACCATTCTGCAGTTCGCGTCTCGCGGATGCCGGCGCGCATGTGATCAAGATCGAGCGTCCGGAAGGCGATTTTGCCCGCGGCTACGATGCCGCGGCCAAGGGCCAGAGCAGCTATTTCGTCTGGCTCAACCGCGGCAAGGATTCCGTGGTGGTCGATCTTGCGACGCCCGAGGGCCGCAAGGCGATGGAAGAGCTGATCGCCAATGCCGACGTGCTGCTGCAGAACCTCAAGCCGGGCTCGATGGACAAGCTCGGCTTCACGCGCGAGCGGCTGCGCAAGGATTATCCGCGGCTGATCTGCTGCACCATCACCGGCTATGGCGACACCGGCCCCTACGCCCATCGCAAGGCCTATGACCTGCTGATCCAGGCCGAGAGCGGATTGGCGTCGATTACCGGCGGCCCCGAAGGCCCGTCGCGCGTCGGCGTTTCCATCGTCGATGTCGCCACCGGCGCTGCCGCGCATGCGGCGATCCTGGAAGCGCTGATCGGCCGCTCGGTGTCGGGCGAAGGCGCCGATATCCGCATCTCGATGTTCGACGTGATGGCCGACTGGCTCACCGTGCCGCTGCTCAATGCCGAGGCCGGCAACGAGCCGAAGCGCATGGGCCTCGCGCATCCCTCCATCGCGCCTTACGGCGTGTTTCGCTCCAGGGATGGCAAGGACATCCTGATCTCGATCCAGAGCGAGCGCGAATGGAAGATCCTCTGCGCCAAGGTGCTCGGCGATGCTGCGCTGGCCAGTGATCCACGCCTGGTCAACGGCGTCGAGCGCGTGCGCAACCGCGCCTTCACCGACCAGACCGTCAGCGACATCTTCGGATCGCTCAGCCGCGACGAACTCCTGAAGCGCCTGACCGCCGCCGATATCGCCTTTGCCGAAGTGAACACGATGGCGGACCTCACCACCCATCCGCATCTGCGCCGCATCACCGTCAACACGCCGAATGGCGAAGTTTCGTATCCGGCGCCGGCGGCGATCTGGGTCGATGCGCCGCGCAGTTACGGCGCCGTGCCCGGCATCGGCGAAGTGCAGAAGTAAACTTCAAGATCACACGGAGGTCGTCATGACCGACACACTCGACATCGATCATCTCAAGCAGTGGATCGGTCGCACCGACGAGGCCTCCGACGTCGTGACTGCGCAGCTCGTGAAGGGCCTGCGCGCGACGCTGTTTCTGGACATCGGCACGCCGAAGCAAGGCGATGCCGCGCCGTTCACCACGCAGTGGTGCCTGGCGCAGCCGGTCGCTGCGATGGACAAGCTCGGACCGGACGGCCATCCCGCGCGCGGCGGCTTCCTGCCGCCGGTACCGCTGCCGCGCCGCATGTGGGCGGGCGGCGAAGTGCAGTTCATCGAGCCTTTGCTTGTCGGCGACGAAGTCACGCGGTCCTCGAAGATCCTCGACGTCAATCTCAAGACCGGCTCCACCGGCGCGCTGTGCTTCGTCAATGTCGAGCACCTGATCACCACCAAGCGCGGCCTCGCCATCCGTGAGCGGCAGGACATCGTCTATCGGGACATGCCGACCAGCATGGCGCCGCCGGCGCCCGCGCCGAAGGACGTGCCTGCGGCCAAGCATCAGGAAACGCATTACGCCGATCCCGTGCTGCTGTTTCGCTACAGTGCACTGACCTTCAACGGCCACCGCATCCATTACGACCGCGATTATGTCACCAAGGTCGAGTTCTATCCGGGCCTGGTGTTCCACGGCCCGCTGCAGGCTGCGTTGCTGGTCGAATTCGCCGCCAAGCTCAAGGGTGGCAAGGCACCGGCCAAGTTCAGCTATCGCGGCATGTCACCGCTGTTCGACGGCGCGGATTTTTCGGTGAATGCCAACGAGACGGCGGATGGTTTCGAGGTCTGGACCGCCAACGACCAGGGCGCGCCGACCATGAAGGCGACGGCGAGCTGGTAAACCACAACGACGCGCTGATCTTACCTCTCCCCGCTCTGCGCGGGGAGAGGTTGCCGCGCCTTCGCGGCGGGTGAGGGGAAGCGCGCCATAAAGACCCAGTGGCCTCACCTATCGGATCTCGACTTTTCGATCCGCAATCTCCCCAGCCTTTCGCGGGCGATGTGCCCCGCCCCTCACCCCACCCCTCTCCCCGCCTAGCGAAGCTTCGCTTCGCGGGGATGCGGGGAGAGGGAGCGACGGCGCGCCTCCGCTCCGTCAGCGCGGTTTCACCCCACCTCCCGGATTGACTCCCGGCCCCCTCCTGCTGTTGATGAGTCAACAACACACGGCAGACCACTGCCCGATCCCGTGAGGAAACGACCTTGGCCCGCGACAGCAAGACAACCGCCGCCCGTACTCCCGTGACCGTCAAGGATGCCACGCTGAACCTGCTGCGCGGCTTCGGCATCAAAAAAGTGTTCGGCAATCCCGGCTCGACGGAACTGCCGTTCCTGTCCGACTGGCCGGACGATATCGACTACGTGCTCGGCCTGCAGGAAGCCTCCGTGATCGGCATGGCCGACGGTTATGCGCAGGCGACGCGCAATGCCGCTTTCGTCAATCTGCATTCCGCGGCCGGCGTCGGCCATGCGCTCGGTAATATCTACACCGCGCATCGCAACCAGACGCCGATGGTCATCACCGCAGGCCAGCAGGCGCGCAGCATTCTGCCGCTGCAGGCGTTTCTCTATGCCGAACGCGCCTCGGAATTTCCGCGGCCCTATGTGAAATACAGCGTCGAGCCCGCACGCGCCGAGGACGTGCCCGCCGCGATCGCGCGCGCCTATTACGTGGCGATGCAGCCGCCCTGCGGACCGACCTTCGTATCAGTGCCGATCGACGACTGGACGCATCAGGCCCAACCTCTTGAGGCGCGTCATGTGAGCCGCGAGCTCGGGCCAGATCCGAAGGCGATGCAGGAACTGATCGCCGCACTCGGCAACAGCAGGAACCCTGCGCTGATCGTCGGCCCCGGCATCGACCGCGCGGAGGCCGTCGATCTGATGGTATCAGTCGCGGAGAAGACCAAAGCCGCCGTCTGGGTCAGCCCGTTCTCGGCACGCTGCAGTTTCCCGGAACGCCATCCGCAATTTTGCGGCTTCCTGCATGCCTCGCCGGCGCAACTCTCCGACGCATTGAAAGACTACGACCTCGTCGTCGTCATCGGCGCGCCGGTCTTCACCTTCCACGTCGAAGGCCATGCGGCGATCTTCGACGGCGATACCACGATCTTCCAGATCACGGATGATGTGGACTCCGCCGCCGTCGCGCCGATCGGCACCAGCATCATCGCGACCATGAAGCCGGCGCTGACGCTGCTGCTCGATCTGCTACCAGACACACAACGAAACGTCGCCAAGGGCCGCATCCTGCCGCCGCCCCCGCGGGCGCTGACCCGATCCCGATAGATTATCTGCTGCACACGCTGTCGCGGGCCATGCCATCGGATGCGATGCTGGTGGAAGAAGCGCCCTCGCATCGCCCGGCGATGCAGAAGTATCTTCCGATGCGCGGCGCCAACAGTTTCTACACCATGACCTCAGGCGGTCTCGGCCACTCGCTGCCGGCATCTGTCGGCATGGCGCTGGGCTATCCGGATCGTCGCACCGTCTGCCTGATCGGCGACGGCTCGGCGATGTATTCAATCCAGGCGCTGTGGACCGCCGCGCAGCGCAAATTGCCTTTGACTATAGTGGTTATCAACAATTCCGGTTACGGCGCGATGCGCTCGTTCAGCCAGGTGATGCAGGTGCGTAATGTTCCCGGGCTGGATCTGCCCGGTCTGGATTTCGTCAAACTGGCCGAAGGTATGGGCGCGCATGCCGTCCGCGTCGACAAATCATCGGAACTTGCGGGTGCTTTCGCGCAGTCTCTGCAACATCCGGGCGTCAGCCTTGTCGAAGTCATCGTCGACTCGGCCGTTCCCGTGCTTTATGGACAGAAGCACTGATATGACGGGATCATAACGGAAGCTCAGGCATGACGAAGCAGGCAGGCGACTCCTCGAAGAAAACGCACAGCTCCCACTGGGGTGCCTTTTCCGGACAATGGGTCGACGGCAAGCTCGTCATCACACCGCATCCGATCGATCCCGATCCGAATCCGATCATCCAGAATTTTCCCGACGCGCTCCGCCACAAGGCGCGCATCGCCAAGCCGATGGTGCGTCGTGGCTGGCTCGAGAACGGCCCCGGCCCGGACGATCGGCGTGGCCGCGATGCATTCGTCGAGATGGAATGGGACGAGGTGCTCGACCTGCTCGCCGGCGAACTCAAGCGCGTCAAGGACACGCACAGTGCCAAGGCGATCTATGGCGGCTCCTATGGCTGGTCGAGTGCCGGACGCTTCCATCACGCACAGAGTCAGATCCATCGGTTTCTGAATGTCGCGCTCGGCGGCTATGTGCGCTCCGTCAACAGTTACTCGGCCGGCGCATCGACGGTTCTCATTCCGCACATCCTCGGCAATTACGAAGACATGACCCGCCGCAATATCGGCTGGGACGAAATCGTCGAGCACACCGATATCATTCTCGCCTTCGGCGGCATGAACACCAAGAACTCGCGCGTTGCCGGCGGCGGCATCAGCAAGCACACCGAACACCGCGACATGGTCGCGCTCAGCAAGCGTGGTGGCGAACTCGTGCTGATCTCGCCGCTGAAGAGCGACCTGCCAGATGAAGTGAACCAGGACTGGGTCGCCGCGCGTCCCGGCACCGACGTGGCACTGATGCTCGGCATCGCGCATACCGCTGTCATGGACCGCACGCATGACCGCGCCTTCCTCGACAGCCATACGCACGGCTGGGATACTTTCGAAGACTATCTGATGGGCCGCAGCGACGGCCAGCCGAAAGACGCTGCCTGGGCTGCTGCGATCACTGGCCTCAAGGCCGACGCCATACTCACGCTTGCGCGTCGCCTGCCCGGCAAGCGCGCGCTCTTTGTTGTTGCGCATTCACTGCAGCGCGCGAAGCATGGCGAACAGCCGGTGTGGATGGCCTCGGTGCTGTCGGCGATGTTCGGACAATCGGGCCTGCCCGGTGGCGGCTTCGGCTATGCGCTCGGCGCCATCGCCAATTACGGACGCCGCCAGAACGCCGTGCCGATCGCCGGCCTGCCGCAGGGCAAGAACGGCGTGAGCGAATTCATCCCGGTGGCGCGCGTCAGCGACATGCTGCTCAATCCCGGCGCACCGTTCGAATATAACGGCGCACACATGACCTATCCGGATATCAAGCTGGTCTATTGGGCCGGCGGCAATCCGTTCCATCACCATCAGGACCTCAACCGCCTGCGCAAGGCCTTCGCGCGTGTCGACACGCTGGTGGTGCACGACCTCGCCTGGACCGCATCGGCGCGCCATGCCGACTTCGTGCTCCCCTGCACCATGTCGCTGGAGCGCGAGGACATCGGCAGCTCGCAAACCGATCCGATGATGGTCGCGATGCATCAGATGGCGGAGCCGTTTGGCGACGCGCGCGACGACTACGCGATCTTCACAGGCCTGTCGGAGCGTCTCGGCGCCGCCGATGCTTTCACCGAAGGCCGCACGCCGCGTGAATGGTTGAAGCATCTCTATCAACCTACTTACGACGGGCTCAAAGCCAAGGGCTTGGATGCGCCTGATTTCGATGCCTTCTGGGCGGCCGGCGAAGTAATGCTGCCACAGCTACCGTTGGACGGCGGCACCCTGCGCGCGTTCCGCGACGATCCCGAGGGCACGCCGCTGCCGACCACCAGCGGCAAGATCGAGATCACGTCGGACACCATCGCCAGCTTCAATTACGACGACTGCCCCGGCCATCCGGTCTGGCTCGCGCCCGAAGACGTGGTCGATGCGACCAACCCGCTGCAGCTCGTCGCCAACCAGCCGGCCTCGCGACTGCACAGCCAGCTCGACTTCGGCGGGCACAGCTCCGCCGAGAAGCGCCGCGGCCGCGAAGTCGCGCGCATGCATCCGGTCGATGCGGACGCGCGCGGCATCAAGGACGGTGACATCATCAAGCTGTTCAATCAGCGCGGTTCGTGTCTCGCATCCGTCGTCGTCACCGAGGACGTGATGGCCGGCGTGATCCAGCTGCCGACCGGCGCCTATTACGATCCGGAAGATCCGAACGAGGAGAAGCCGCTCTGCGTGCACGGCAATCCGAACGTGCTGACAAGGGACACCGGCACCTCGCGCCTCGCGCAGGGCTGCACGGGTCAGCTCACGGTGGTGAATGTCGAGAAATTCACCGGAAACCTGCCGCCGATCCAGGCCTATGATCCGCCGGTCCCGGTGATCTGGCCGCGCCCGCCGAAGCTCGAAGCGGCGGAGTAGTTGCGACGCCAGACAACGACGCCATCGCCTAAAACAGAAACTCCGTCATGCCCGGGTTCGTCCCGGGCATCCACGTCTTTGCAGCAAAGAAAGGCGTGGATGGCCGGGACAAGCCCGGCCATGACGTGGTGAGAGGCTGGGGTTTCCCCACAAACCTCAAGCCTTCCCAAACGTCTCCCGCATCTTCGCCTGGATCTTCGCCATGCCGCCGATCCAGCGGTCGTAGTTCTCGGTCTTCTTGCGCATGTAATCAATCACCTGCTTGTGCGGCAGGATCAGGAAGGTCTCCGCTTCGATCCCCGCCAGCGCATCCTGCGCGACCTGCTCCGGCGACAGGTTGCCGTCATTGGATTGCGGGCCTTTCGGGATGTTTTTCAGCATGTTGGTATCGACGCCCTGCGGGCAGAGGATCGAGACCTTGATGTTATCCGCCCGGTGCGAGATCGCGAGATTTTCGGCGAAGCCAACCGCGGCATGTTTGGTGGTCGAATAGGCAGGGCTGCCGACTTGCGAGAGGAGCCCCGCGGCCGAGATCGTATTGAGGAAATAACCGCCGCCACGCGCCTTGTAGAGCGGGATCAGATGCCGCGCGGCATAGACATGGGCCATCACATGGATCGCCCAGCTCCGCGCCCATGGTTCATCCGACGTGCCACCGGCATTCGGGCTCATGGGATCGAAACCGCCGCCGATGCCGGCATTGGAGCAGAACAGCGCGATCGGCCCGTAATGCCGTTCGGTCAGTTCGATCACATGCTGGATGTCTTTTTCCTTGCCGACATCGCATCGGAACGCGGCGCCGCCGATGGACTCTGCAACGGCGGTCGCACGCTCACCGTCGAGATCGACGACGACAACTTTCGCTGCACCCGCTTTATGAAATGTCTCGCATAACGCCTGGCCGATGCCATTGGCGCCACCGGTCACGACGACGACCTTACCGGTCACCTGCATGCCGCACTCCCCTTGATGTTTTTGTTTCTTGTTAGAGCATGATCCGATCCGAAAACCGGTATCCACTTTCCGGGATCATGCCCTAGGTGCTCAGCACCATGTCGAGCACGGCCGTATAGTGGCACGCGGCGCCGAGCAGGACAAATGCGTGCCAGATGGCGTTCTGGAAACGCAGCCGCTGCCAGGCGTGGAATACGACGCCCAGCGTATACAGCGTGCCGCCGGCGGCGACGAACCACATGGTCAGCGGCGGCAGCGGCGTGAACACGGCGTCATAGGCCATCAAGCCGCTCCAGCCCATGGCGAGATAGAGCACGACCGCAAGGCGATCGAAACGGCCGGGATAAACGAGCTTGATGACGATGCCGGTGATGGCGACGCTCCACACGCCGGCGAGCAGCGAGATCGCGAGCCGTGTATTGGCGATCTGCGCAAAGAACGGCGTGTAGGTCGCGGCGATGAGAAGATAGATCGCGGAGTGATCGAAGCGACGCAGGAACCACTTTCGCGGCGACACCGGCCACATATTGTAGATGGCCGACAGCACCAGCATGGCCAGCAGGCCGACGGAATAGACCGAGACGGTCACGACTTCATACGCCGTCGCAAACACGGCAGCGAGGACGATGAGAACCGTGGCGGCGATCAGGCCGGAGAACACGCCGAGCCCGTGAACGATGCCGTCGGCGATCAGCTCGGCACGGTCGTAATTCCAGCGGATCGCGCCGGCCACCATGTGAGCGGAATTGCTGGTCAGTTCTTTGATGCGAAAAACGGTCATGGTGGCGTCAACCCGGCCGGTGCTATGCGGTGAGCTTGCCCCGTAAGCCCGCCTGTGACTTCCCCTGAAATCAGCGATAGATCATAGGCTGGAGATCGTCAACGAAAGCCAAACGACGAAGTGACGACGCTTTCGTGACGAACTTGATTTCAGCCAGACAATCGCCATTTTTAAAGGCAGATCAACACCCGCGCACCATTCACCATGATGAGCTTTCCCGCACGATGCCCAGCCTGTCCGAACTCGTCGAAGAAGCGCGGCTGTCTGCGCGCGCATTGCTCGATTATGGCGATGGTCTGTTCAATCCCACGGTGCGGCTTGGGGTCACAGGCCTGTCGCGCGCCGGCAAGACGGTCTTCATTACTGCACTCGTGCATGGCCTGACGCGCGGCGGACGCTTTCCGGTGTTCGAGTCGCTGGCCACCGGGCGCATCGCGCAAGCGCGTCTTGCGCCGCAGCCCGACGATGCCGTCCCGCGTTTTGCCTATGAGGAACATCTACGCACGCTGATCGATGAGCGCCGCTGGCCGAACTCGACAACGGATATCAGCGAGCTGCGTCTGGTCATCGACTATCAGCGCACGAGCGGCGCCGACCGCAAGCTCACGCTCGACATCGTCGACTATCCCGGCGAATGGCTGCTGGATCTGCCCTTGCTCAACAAGAGCTATGAGGAATGGTCGGCGGAGAGCCTTGCGCTGTCGCGGCAGGGTCCGCGCGCGGCGCTGGCTGCGGCGTTTCACGCGCATCTTGCCACGCTCGATCCCAATGCGCCGGAAAACGAGCAGGCTACACTGATCGCAGCAAAACTCTTCACCGACTATCTGCGCGCCTGCCGCGACGAACGCTTCGCCATGAGCCTGCTGCCGCCGGGCCGGTTCCTGATGCCGGGCAATCTTGCAGGCTCGCCGGCACTCACCTTTGCGCCGCTCGACGTCGCCAGCGATGGCAGCGCACCGGATGGTTCGCTGTGGGCGATGATGAAGCGACGCTACGAGGCCTACAAGGACGTCGTCGTCCGCCCTTTCTTCCGCGATCACTTCTCCAGGCTGGATCGGCAAATCGTACTCGTCGATGCGCTCTCTGCCTTCAATGCGGGACCCGAAGCGCTGCACGATCTCGAAGCGGCGCTCGCCGGCATTCTCGATTGTTTCCGCATCGGCCGGAGCACGATCCTCAGCACGCTGTTCCGCCCGCGCGTCGATCGCATCCTGTTTGCGGCGACCAAGGCCGATCATCTGCATCACCTCAGCCACGACCGGCTGGAGGATGTGCTCAGGCGTACCGTAACCAAAGCCGTTGCGCGCTCGGAGCTCGCTGGTGCATCCGTCGATGTCGTCGCCATCGCCGCCGTGCGCGCCACCAAGGAAGCGCTGGTGCAACGCGGCCGCGACAAGCTACCGTCGATCCTGGGCACGCCCGCCGCCGGCGAGGTCGCCAATGGCGAGACCTTCGACGGCGAGACCGAAGTCGCGACCTTCCCCGGCGATCTGCCGACCGATCTCGATGGTTTGTTCACCGGCGGTTCTTTCAAGGGCCTCTCGACAGATGCCGCCGACAAGGCCGACTATCGCTTCCTGCGCTTCCGCCCGCCGCTGCTCACCCGCGACGGCGGCGAGGAGCCGGCGCTGCCTCACATCCGCCTCGACCGCGCGCTCCAGTTCCTGATCGGAGACAGGCTGCAATGACCGACCGTACGCGCCGCCCGGCCACGTTCCGGCTCGACGATCCCCACGTCACCGTGATGGACGCCGACGAAGATGCCGGCCGCCTCGCCCGCGGCACCATCCGCATCACACCCGAAGCCGATCCGATGGCGATGCCCGTCGTCATCGACGAGCCGCTGCGGCCGGTACGGACCGGCTTCCGCTGGGGCACGCTGTTCTGGACCGGGCTCGGCGGCCTCGTGCTGCTTGGCACGGGTCTCGGCGTCACGCAACTGGTCCGCGACCTGTTCGCCATCAATGACGGCCTCGGCTTTCTCGGCCTCGGCTTCGCTGCGCTGGTCAGCATCGCGCTGATCGCCATCATCACCCGCGAGGCGCTGAGCCTGATGCGCCTCGCCACCATCGAGAAGCTGCATGCCCGCGCGCTCGCCGTGATCGCCAGCGATGACCGCGCCGAGAGCCGCGCCGTGCTCGCCGACCTGCTGAAACTCGCCCACACCAATCCGCGCCTCGCCCGCGCCCGCACGGCCCTGCAGGGCCATGCCGACGATATCATCGACGGCGCCGATCTCATTCGCGTGGCCGAACGTGAATTGATGAGCCCGCTCGACATCGAAGCGCGCCGCCTCGTCTCGGTCGCCGCGCAGCGCGTCTCGGTGGTGACCGCTGTCAGCCCGCGCGCCGTGGTCGATGTGCTGTTCGTCGCCGCCGCGGCGATCCGGCTGGTCCGGCAGCTCGCAAAACTCTATGGCGGCCGGCCGGGGACGCTCGGGATGATCACGCTGATGCGTCATGCCATCAGCCATCTCGCCATCACCGGCGGCATGGCCGCCAGCGACAGCATGATCCAGCAGGTGCTCGGTCACGGCATCGCCGCGAAACTCTCGCAGCGGCTCGGCGAAGGCGTGCTCAATGGCCTGCTCACGGCCCGCCTGGGTCTCGCCGCCATCGATGTGACGCGGCCGTTGCCATTCACGGCGCTGCCACGCCCGCAGCTTGGCGATCTCGCGAAGGATCTGTTGCGGAAGCGGGATGGGGAAGAGAACGCGTAATCCGCACTACTTCTAGACTGCGGCCACGCAGTCGACCTCAACGTCGAACGGGCCATGCCATCCCGCAACGATGAAAAAGCCGCGCGCCGGCGGATCCGCCGAGAAGTAACGCGCATAAACCCGATTGATGGTTTCGAACTGATCGGCCCCGGTGCAATAGACATTGCACTTGATCACCCTGTCGATCGATGAACCCGCAGCCGTGAGACACAGCGCCATCTGATCGAGGACGATCTCGATCTGCCGCTCCAGCGGAAAGCGCCTGATCTCCCCGGTCTCAGGATCATAGGGCGGCAGTTGCGAAACATAGACGAGATCGCCGTAGCGCACGGCCGGCGCGACAGGAACCTTCCGTGCTTCGAAATAGGATGAGAACGGTTCGACGCGAATGAACTGTGCCTGCATGTTTCCGCTCCCGGCTGCCATTATTGATCGCATCATCGCACGGGCCGCGGCCGGCGCCGGGCCAATTGGTTCGGCGCCGGCCGAACCGACGGGAGTGGCGGATTATCCGGCGAGCCGCTACGCTGGGATATGGTCGCCTCCGCAAACATGGTCGAAGTCGCAGCGCTGGTCGGCGACACGGCGCGCGCGACCATGCTTGCGGCACTTATGGGAGGTCAGGCGCTTACGGCAACCGAGCTGGCGTTTCAGGCCCGGATATCCCGCCCCACCGCGAGCGAACATTTGGCTCAGCTGCTCAACGCGCGATTGATATCGGTAACACCGAGCGGGCGGTTTCGTTACTATCGGATCACATCACCGCTCGTGGCCCAGATGCTGGAAAGCATGATCGCCGTCGCAGCCCTGGAAATGCCACCGAGGCATCGACCGCGCTCCGCCCGCGATGAAGCACTGTGCCTTGCGCGCAGTTGCTACGATCACATGGCCGGACGGCTGGGCGTTGCAGTCGCGGACGCGTTGATCGCACGAGACTACATGCATCTGAGTGCAGACGGCGGAGCCCTGACCGACGCAGGCCACCGCTTCCTCTGCGACTTCGGAGCCAAGCTTGAAACCGACCGTCGCAGCAAGCGCATCTTCTGCCGGGCCTGTCTCGACTGGAGCGAGCGGCGCTATCATGTGGGTGGATTGGTCGGCGCCGAGCTGCAACGGCGGTTTCTGGAACTCGGATGGGTTGCGCGAACGGGTGCGACCCGCGCCTTTAGAGTAACAGATGCCGGCAAGATCGAACTGAAAGACATATTTGGCATCGATCTGGACGTCGCAGGCGCCAGTCGCGACCTGCTTTCGCCTCGTCAGCCGGGAGAGAGTCCTCAGCGCGCTGCCAGCTGAATGCGTGACGGCACAGACATCTCCGCCAGCGCCGGCCAGCGATAGAACGGCGTATCAGGCTTCGGCGTCAGGTCCGGCGTCCAGCCCGTGAGCTTGTCGATCGCATAGTGCTTCATGGCCGTGCCGCGCCAGATGGTATCGACTTCGACAACAGGCGTGAGCACTGCACTCGTCGTCGCCAGCAGCGGGCGCTGATTGTCCGCGGTCTGCGCGATGTAGAGTCCGGTGTGCCCCTTAATTCTGTCCATGCCGGGATCGCGGAAACCGATAAATCTGGCGCGCTCGTTGACCTGCACCACCGGCACCTTGTCTTTCAGATGCCAGCGCAGCATTGCATAGGTGCGGTAGTCGGTCGTCGCGATCCACGTGGCGCCGGTGGTCTTCATCTCCGCCAATGCGCGGTCGGCCAGCACCTGATAGCCGCCCTCGCCGCCGAGCGGATCGTTCTTGCCGATCAGATTCCACGGCGCGGCCACGCTATAGAGGAACACCAGGACTACCAGCGGAATCCCGGTGACGATGGCAGCGATGCTCCAGCCATAGGAGGCACGCACCATGCGCGGCGACCAGCCGTCGACCGGCAGTTTCGTCAGGTTGATCGCCGCTGCAGCGATGCCGGCGGGCCACAGGAACATCGGCCAGGTATCGCCGACACGCAGGGTCAGCGACTTCCATGCAAAGAAAAAAACGGCACCAATACGCAGGTGGCGAGCAGGATCGCGACCGGTTCGCGGCGGCGATAGCCACGCCATGCCGTGACGACAACCGCGGAGAGAATGACCGGCATCAGGATGAAGCCGACCTGACCGAACTGCAGGCCGAGAAAATCGCCGAGCGTGCGCAGCGACACCTCGTTGTTCGTGGTGGCGCGGATGAACTGGAACCTGAACGACGCCCAGTCGTGGCCGGCATTCCAGATCAGGACCGGCGACGAGATCGCCAGTGCGATCAGCACGGCCAGCCATGGATACGGGCTGCGCAGCCAGCGCCCGCGCCATTCCGGCACCAGCATGAATGCGAGAATCCCGGGCACGAACATCACCACCGTGAGTTTGGACAGCAATGCGAAGCCGCCAAAGGCGCCGGCAGCGAGCCACCAGCGCCCGTCATGGCTTTCGGCCAGCCGCACCAGCGACCAGAGCATCGCCATGGCGAACGGAATCAACGCCACATCCGGCGCGACCTTGGCCATCAACAATCCGTAATACAGCGCCGCTTCCGACATCAGCACCGCCAGCAGCACCGCACGCAGATCCTGCGTAACGCGGCGAACAATGTCGGCGAGCAGCAATTGCGTCACCGCCATCGCCACGATACCAGCGAAACGCGCGCCGAAATTCGTGTCGCCGAAGATCAGTGTGCCCGCACGGATAAACCATGAGATCATTGGCGGATGATCGAGGAACGACAGCACGCTCTCCTTCGACCAGGTCCAGTAATAGGCCTCATCGGTGCGCAGATCGAATAGCCCGGCATAGACCAGCCGCATCGCGGTCAGCGCGACAAGCGATGCGCCGATCACCCAAAAGGCGCGGCGGGATACATTCCGATCGAGGTAAGGGTCGGGAAAAGACGTCATCGCCGAGCTTTTCGGCGGACTTCGCCATGCTGTCAACTTGTTGACTTTACTGCTGGATAAGGTCTGTCCGGAGGCCGCTCCGGATGGCATCGGAGCGCGTCTCGCCGTAGGGTTTCGCCATGGACGCCTCGCTCAATCCCGCCAGCAACCTGCCCCGGACGGCCCCCGCCACCGCGTGGTGGCGCGGCATCGGGCTGCGCCAGGTCCGGCTGGTCTGCGGACTAGTACTATTCACCTATCTGCTCAGCCATTTCCTGAATCACGCGCTTGGCAATATCTCGCTCGACGCGTTGCAGACCGGCGTCGTCATTCATGCCGGCTTCTGGCAGTTTTTTCCGGTCGCGGTGACCTTCTACTCGGCGGTCACGATCCATGGCGTGCTCGGCATCTGGGCGCTGTTCGAACGCCGGCAGTTCCGCTGGCGAGCCGTCGAGCCGCTGCAACTGGCACTCGGGCTCAGCATTCCCGCACTCATCGTCGGCCATGTGGTCGCCGTCCGCCTGGGAGAAAACCTGTACGACATCAATCGCAGCTATCCTCAGGTGTTCTATGGCTGGATCACCTCGCCCGCGAAGACGTGGTCGATGTATCTCGTGGTGGTCGTCGCCTGGCTGCACGGCTGCATCGGGCTGTATTTCTGGCTGCGGCTGAAAGCCCACTTCAAGAGCCTCGCGCCCTATCTTCTGTCGGCTGCCGTGCTGATCCCGACACTGGCACTGCTCGGCATCTTTCAGGGCAAGCGTGAGGTCGAGGCCAAGCTGGCATCGCCGCAATGGCAGGCCGAGAATTTCGGCCCGGACCGGATGGGCACCGTTCCACAGCAGCAGACACTGGGCGACATCACCGACGATCTCCTGATCGGCTACCTCGCGCTGCTCGGTATCGTGCTCGCGGCCCGCGCTATCCGCATGGTCGTCGAACGCCGCGCCGGGATGATCAATCTGTCCTATAGCGACGGTCGCAAGCTGCGCGTCCCTCTCGGCTTCAGCGTGCTGGAAGCGAGCCTGCGTCATCGCGTGCCGCATGCCAGCGTCTGCGGCGGACGCGCGCGCTGTTCGACCTGCCGCATTCGCGTCACCAGCGGTGTCGAGACATTGCCGGCACCATCCGCGCGCGAAGCCTTCGTGCTGAGCAGGATCGGCGGCGCTGCAGACCCCGCGGTCCGGCTGGCCTGCCAGTTGCGACCGACAGCCGACCTCACCTTCGTTCAACTGTTCGCGCCGCAGGTGACCAGCGCGAATGCTCACGCATCGCAGCCGGCGCGGATCGGCCAGGAGCGTTATCTCGTCTGCATGTTCGTCGACATGCGCGGCTCGACCATGCTCGCCGAGAAGCGGCTGCCTTACGACACGGTGTTCATCGTCAACCGTTTTCTCGACGCCGTCTCGCGAGCTGTGATCGCAAGCGGCGGCAAGCCCAACCAGTTCATCGGCGACGGCGAGCTGGCGCTGTTCGGCCTCGCCTGCGATCCGCAGACCGCGTGCAGACAGGCGCTGCAGGCAGCACGGCTCATCGCCGAAAATATCGACGAACTCAATCGCGCCCTCGCCCATGACCTGCCGCAGCCGCTGCGTTTCGGCATCGGCATTCACGGCGGCGAAGTCATCGTCGGCGATATCGGCTATCGCGACCACATGGTGTTCACCGCACTCGGCGATGCGGTCAATGTCGCTGCGCGCCTGCAGGACATGACCAAGAGTCTCGCTTGCGAAGTCATCATCTCCGAGGAAGTAAGCACCACTGCAGGCCTGGCGGGTGACGCGCTGCCACAACAGGACGTCGCGATCCGCGGTCGCGCCGCGCCGATGAATGTGCGCACGATCACAGACGCCAAGGTACTTTCATCTCTCGTGACCAGCGACATGGTTTCCGCGCTTTAACGCTGTTCCTGCAGGGCGCACCTGCTTTGCCTGCCTGAACAAGCATTCAGAAAATTCCTACAGAATTTCTTCGAACCCGCTCCGAAATCGATGCGACGAATTTGCGATGGATCGAACAGACAGATCCCGCAACCAGCGCTTCGCGCATCACTGAAGGAGAATGACCATGTTTCGCAAACTCGCACTTGCATTCGTTGCAGCAGCTTCCCTCGGCGCGATGGCGCTGACGCCGTCCACCGCATCGGCCCATGGCTGGGGCTGGCATGGCCATCACCACCACTTCCATGGCGGCGGCTTCTACGGCCCCACTTTCGGCATTGGCTATGTCGGTGGCGGCGGTGGATGCTATGTGAGCCGCCGCGTGATGACGCCCTACGGCCTGCGCTGGCGCACGGTTAACGTCTGCTACTAATCCTCGCATGAGGGCTGCGAACCCCGGCCGTCTCGGCCGGGGTTTTGCATTGCAGCGATATCACTCGCGTGCAGATAACAACGCATGGTCGTATCGCGGCTGAGCCTGGCACTCTGCTTTTGCGACCTTCCGCCGCGTCGGAAACATCCTGAAGAGCGACGAATCCCGGCAAATTGGACAGAGAACGGTCGGTTTGGACGATTTCTGCACGCCGTTTGAGCTATCAAGCTTGGCAATCCGCGGGTAACGTGCGCATGTCGGATATGCCGGTTTGCGGGGACCGGCAGTTCGTTATCGATTTTGATCCCGCGGAGACGACGTGATGACTAAAGGCACTGTGAAGTGGTTCAACCCGACGAAGGGTTATGGATTCATCCAGCCGGCGAATGGCGGCAAGGACGTGTTCGTTCATATTTCGGCAGTTGAGAAGGCTGGCCTTTCGACACTGAACGAAGGACAGACCGTTGAATTCGAGGAAGTTGCCAACCGCGGCAAGACCTCGGCCGAGAACCTCAAGGTCTGATGCATCTGGTTTGATACCAGTGTGATCCGGCTGCTTCCCCGAAGTTTTCCAGATCACGCCTCAACAATGTAGAGCGCATTCGGCACGAGCGGTTTCCTCCAAAGGGGCACCTCTCCTGCAACGCAATCAGTTTCACGCAGGATTGCGCTAATTCGATCCGCGGTGTGCGCTCTAGCCTAACTCCAAAAGTCCGAGCTGAGATCTTTCGAGGTCCGCTCCTTAGAGCCGCCAGTTGACGTGACGCAGGCCTCAGCGACGCGACGGCGTTCCATTCCCTGCTTCAGTTTTCCTTGACCCACTGATCGGCCGGCTTGACGTCCGGCAGCTGTGCATAGCCGCGCGTCCACATGTCGACCACCCATTCGGTGCCCGTCGCGCGGTCCAGCAGCACGGCGGTATTGTGCGGCGTCTGCAGCACCAGCGCATTGCCGCGATAGCGCGGATTGCCCACCGTGTGATGCTTCAGCAAACCCCAGTCCTGGATGATCAGCAGCAGGCTGGTGACGTTGCGCGTCGTGTCCCAGCAATCGAAATTGTGCTTGTCGTCGAAATAGCGGAAATCCGCATTGGCGATCCGCTTGTCGGTACCAAGCACCGGGCCGACGCGGCGATCCCACCACACCACTGCCTTCTGCACGGCAGCGCGCTCCGCTGCGGGCGACGCCTTGCCTGCGGCGAGAAGCTTGGTGAGCGCAGCCCTGTCGGCCGGCGTGAAATCGAAGGCGTGGCGACGCCGGCAGACGAAGCCGTAGCAGATGGTCATGGAACCGGCAGATGGCGGGTAGATCGACACCGACGTGTAGAGATCGCTGACCTCGCGGGACATCTCGATCGCGCGGGCATGCGACATCGAGAACAGGCCGGTCACTGCGATGACAGCTGCCGCCATCAGAATACGAAAATCGGCGACACGAAGATTGAAGTAGCCTGCCCGCATGATTTGCTCCGAGAGAAACGCGCGGAAACCTAACGCAGGGTCTCCACGCTGCCAAGACAACGGCAAGGCAACGGCGGCGTTATCCCGGCTCGCTATCCCACCGGCAGCGGTGCGTCGCGCTTCACTTCTTCCATGACGGCGTAAGTGCGGCTCTCGCGCACGCCGGGCAGCGCCAGCAGGCTTTCGCCGAGAAAGCGACGATAGGCGCTCATGTCGGCGACGCGCGCCTTCACCAGATAATCGAAACCGCCGGCCACCATGTGGCACTCCAGCACTTCCGGCGCGAGCCGCACCGCGCGGGCGAAGCGTTCGAACACATCCGGCGTGGTCTTGTCGAGCAGCACCTCGACGAACACCAGCAGGCCAAGGCCAAGCATCTGCGGATTCAGCCGCGCGCCATAGCCTTCGATATAGCCGTCGCGCTGCAGTCGCTTCAACCGCTCGCCGATCGAGGTCGCAGACAGGCCGACCTTCTCAGCCAGCTCTACATTGGCGATTCGGCCGTCAGCCTGCAGGACGGCGAGGATTTTCCGGTCAATCTTGTCGATGTCACTCATATCGGGTGTATAGCACGACAATTTCCGGATTATCTAAGGTAAAATTGCAACATCTCCTATCGAACTACGGACAGACCGGGATTAAGCTTGCAGAATGTCCGAGGAAATGCCCATGCCGCCCGATTTCATACCTCCCTTCAGCACTCCCTATGCACCGGATGATGGAGCCATCGCCGCCGGGCTTCTGGCCGGCGCAGCCATGACGCCCGCCCAGGACGCGCGGATCGACGCAACGGCCACGCGCCTGATCGACGCGATCCGCGCCAAGGACGACCGCTTCGGCG
The DNA here is from genome assembly GCF_032401055.1 of Tardiphaga sp. 709. Taxonomy (NCBI): domain Bacteria; kingdom Pseudomonadati; phylum Pseudomonadota; class Alphaproteobacteria; order Hyphomicrobiales; family Nitrobacteraceae; genus Tardiphaga; species Tardiphaga sp. 709. The sequence goes on from NZ_CP135529.1 coordinate 1,759,390, forward strand.
GTGTCGAGGACATGCTGCGGGAATATGCGCTCTCCACCAAGGAGGGCCTGGCGCTAATGGTGCTGGCCGAGGCGCTGCTGCGGGTGCCGGACGCGCGCACCGCCGATGCCTTCATCGAGGACAAGCTCGGCCAGGGCGATTTCATCCATCACGAGACGAAATCGAGCGCCTTCCTGGTCAACGCGTCGGCGTGGGCGCTCGGCATCTCGCAGCGCGCGATCCAGCCCGGCGAGACGCCGACGGGCACGCTGGGCCGGCTGGCGAAGCGGATCGGCCTGCCTGCGGTGCGCACCGCGACGCGGCAGGCGATGCGGCTGATGGGCAGCCATTTCGTGCTCGGGGAAACCATCGATGCGGCGCTGGCCCGCGCCCGCGCACCGTCCGAGCGCCCGGCACGCTACTCTTTCGACATGCTCGGCGAAGGCGCCCGCACTGCCAACGACGCGCAGCGCTATTTCGACTCCTACGCCTCGGCCATCTCGGCCATCGGTCACGCCGCGGGCAACAGGCCTCTGCCCGACCGGCCGGGTATCTCGGTCAAACTCTCGGCATTGCATCCGCGCTATGAGGCGGTGAGCCATCAGCGCGTGATGCGCGAACTCGTGCCGCGCCTGATCGCGCTGGCGCAGCAAGCAAAGAGCTATGACCTCAATTTCACCGTCGATGCCGAAGAAGCCGACCGACTCGAATTGTCGCTCGACGTGATCGATGCGGCTTTTGCCGATCCGTCGCTGGCGGGATGGGACGGCTTCGGGCTTGCGATCCAGGCCTATCAGAAGCGCTGCGCCGATGTGATCGACCACATCGACGCGCTGGCGCGCCGACATAACCGCAAGATGATGGTGCGGCTCGTCAAGGGCGCCTATTGGGACACCGAGATCAAGCGTGCGCAGGAACGCGGGCTTATTGGCTATCCGGTGTTCACGCGCAAGGCGATGACCGACCTCAACTACATCGCCTGCGCGCGAAAACTGCTGGCCTTGCGCCCGCGCATCTTTCCGCAATTCGCCACGCATAATGCGCTGACGGTCGCGACCATCCTCGAACTGGCTGGCACCGGCGGCGGCTACGAATTCCAGCGCCTGCATGGCATGGGCGACGCGCTTTACGATCAACTCGGCAAGGACCATCCCGCTATCCGCTGGCGCACCTATGCGCCGGTCGGCAGTCATCGCGATCTGCTGGCCTATCTGGTGCGGCGGCTGCTGGAGAATGGCGCGAACTCATCTTTCGTGGCGATCGCGGCCGATGACGCTGTGCCGGTCACGACGCTGCTGCAGCGACCGGCCGCGATCATCGGCGCGCTCGACGCTGCACGACACGCGAAGATCCCGCTGCCAGCCGATCTCTACCGACCGGAACGCACCAATTCACGCGGCATCGAATTCGGCGAACGCGCGGCGTTGAACAAATTGCTGGCCGAGATTGCGGCCAGCAAGCCAGACGTGGACAAGGTCGCCGATGCCAATGCCGAGCAGGCAAATGCTGCGGTGACGGTAGCGCGCACAGGCTTTGCATCATGGAGCCGCACGCCGGCTGAAGACCGCGCGGCAATCCTCGACCACGCTGCCGATCTTCTGGAACAGCGCCGTGCGTCCTTCATCGCATTGCTGCAACAGGAAGGCGACAAGACGCTCGATGACGCGCTGTCGGAAGTCCGCGAGGCCATCGACTTCTGCCGCTATTACGCCGCGCAAGGACGCAGGCAATTCGGCACTGGCCAGACGATGCCCGGACCAACCGGCGAGAGCAACGTGCTGAGCATGCGTGGCCGCGGCGTCTTCGTCGCCATCTCGCCGTGGAATTTTCCGCTGGCGATCTTTCTCGGCCAGGTGAGCGCCGCGCTGATGGCGGGCAATACGGTCGTCGCCAAGCCGGCCGAGCAAACGCCACGCATCGCGGCGCAAGCCGTAAGCCTGCTTCACGAAGCCGGTGCGCCAACGTCAGCACTGCATCTGATCCAGGGTGACGGCCGCATCGGCGCCACGCTGGTGGAGCATCCCGCCATTGCGGGCGTGGTGTTCACCGGCTCGACCGAGGTGGCACGATCCATCAACCGCGCCCTCGCCGCCAAAGATGGCCCGATCATACCACTCATCGCGGAGACCGGCGGCATCAATGCGATGATCGTCGATGCAACGGCCCTTCCGGAGCAGGTCGCCGACGATGTGGTGATGTCCGCATTCCGGTCGGCCGGGCAGCGCTGCTCAGCGTTGCGGCTGCTGCTCGTGCAGGACGATGTCGCCGACCGCATGATCGAGATGATCGTAGGGACGGCCCGGGAACTCAAGCTGGGCGATCCCGGTGATGCCGCCACCCATATCGGTCCGGTGATCGATGCCGAGGCCAAGCAGAAACTCGATGCGCATATTGCGCGCATGACGACTGACGCACGCGTGCACCTTGCGGGCACGGCACCTGCAGGCAATTTCGTCGCGCCGCATATCTTCGAACTGAAGAGCGCGCGGCAACTGACCAAGGAAGTGTTTGGACCGATCCTGCATGTGGTGCGTTACCGTGCGTCGGAGTTCGATCGCGTGTTGCAGGACATTGCGGACAGCGGCTTCGGGCTCACGCTTGGCGTGCATTCGCGGATCGACGATATGGTTGAGCGCGTGATCGCGCGCCTGCCGGTCGGCAATGTTTATGTGAACCGCAACATGATCGGCGCCGTGGTCGGCGTGCAACCCTTCGGCGGCTTCGGCCTGTCCGGCACCGGGCCGAAAGCCGGCGGCCCGCATTACCTCGCGCGCTTCGCCACCGAACAGACGGTGACGATCAACACCGCCGCCGCGGGTGGCAATGCAGTATTGATGACGGGTGAAGAGTAGCGCCCTCTCCCGTCTCGATCGCGCTCCACGCGCTCGATCCACCCTCTCCCGCGGCGCGCAGCAGCGCTGCGCTGGGGGAGAGGGGAAGAGCGTTGCATCACCCATCGAAGATGGGTCAAATGCGCTACCGGATTCCAGATGGAATTAAATTCCGGCAGACGGCAAGAACAACACGCAGAACAAGAGCGATGGGAGTGACGTATGGAAGACGGTCTGTTCAAGGGGCTGAAGGTGCTGGACTGCGCGAGTTTCATCGCCGCCCCGGCCGCAGCCACAGTGCTGTCCGACTTCGGCGCCGACGTCATCAAGATCGAACCGCCCGGTGCCGGCGACCCCTATCGCAATCTGCCCAACCTGCCCGGTTATCCCAAGAGCGAGCACAACTATGCGTGGATGATGGAGAGCCGCAACAAGAAGAGCCTCGCGCTCGACCTTGCCAAGCCGGAAGGCCAAGCGGTGCTCTACAAGCTCATCGCCGAGACGGACGTGTTCATCACCAATTTCCCGCCGCCAGTGCGCAAGCGCCTGAAGATTGCCTATGAGGATATCGCACCGCTGAACGAGCGGCTGATCTATGCCTGCTTCACCGGCTATGGCGACAAGGGCGCGGAAGCCGACAAGCCCGGCTTCGACTCGACGGCGTGGTGGGCGCGCTCCGGCATGATGGATCTGGTGCGGGCGGACGAGGACACGACACCCGCGCGTTCGATCGCCGGCATGGGCGATCATCCCTGCGCCATGGCGCTGTATGGCGCCATCGTCACCGCGCTCTACAAGCGCGAGAAGACCGGCAAGGGTTGCCAGGTGAAATCCAACCTGATGGCCAATGGCGTGTGGTCGTCGAGCGTGCTGGCGCAGGCCAAGCTGGTCGGCGCCAAATTCGAGAAGCGCCGCTCGCGCGAGGAAGCGCTCAATGCCGTCACCAATCACTACAGGTGCCGCGACGGTCGCTGGATCATGCTGTCGCTGCTTGCCGAGGAGCGGCAATGGCCGGCTTTCACCAAATGCCTCGGCCGCGACGACCTGCGCGACGATCCGCGCTTCGCAACCAAACCTGATCGCCATGCGCGCTCGGTCGAACTGATCGAGATCCTCGACGAGGTGTTCGCGACCCGCGACCTCGCCGACTGGCGCGAGCGGCTTGACGGCAACGGCCTCGTGTTCGGCTTCGTCGGTATTCTCGACGACATCCCGAACGATCAGCAGATGAAGGACAACGATGTGCTGATCCCGTTCGAGGGAACCGACATCCTCACCATCAACAGCCCGATCTGGATCTGTGGCGAGACCAAGCGCAAGCCGCATCTGCCGCCATCCATCGGCCAACACAGCGACGAGATCCTGCGCAATGCGGGCTTCAATGATGCCGATATCGCGTGGTTGCGTGCTTCCGGCGCGGTAGCATAGTCGCGCAAGCCGCGGACTACGAAGCCCGCGCGAAAGAGTTTCAAATTGCGATGCGGCCTGTGATCACGAAGTGGTCACAGGCCGACCTGAAACCGCCTCCCCTAAAACGCGTAGCTGGTCTCGTTAGCGCAACAGGCACTCGCCATGTCGCGCGGCAACGAGATCACCACGCCTGCGGATTCCCCGCCGGCGACGCCACTGTCAACCGGGAGACGACCATGTCCAAGAAGCGCATTGCACTGCTGTCATTCGCCGCCTTCAGCACGCTGATGATTTCGGCGAGTTTCCTCGAGCCCGCTGCTGCCAAGATGATGAAGGGCGAGAACACCGTCATGGTAGGCGGCGCCGCGATGTATCCATCGAAGAACATCGTCGAGAACGCGGTCAATTCGAAGGATCACACCACGCTGGTCGCCGCCGTGAAGGCCGCCGGCCTCGTCGATACGCTGGCCAGCCCCGGTCCGTTCACCGTGTTCGCGCCGACCAATGCGGCATTCGGCAAGCTGCCAAAGGGCACTGTCGGCACACTGGTGCAGCCGGAGAACAAGGCAACGCTCACCAAGATCCTCACCTATCATGTGGTGCCGGGTAAGCTTGCGGCTGCCGATCTCACCGATGGCAAGAAGCTGACCACCGTCGAAGGAGAGCAGCTCACCGTGAAGCGTTCGGGCGGCAAGGTCATGATCGTCGACGCCAAGGGCGGTACCTCGACCGTGACGATCCCGAACGTCAATCAGTCGAACGGCGTGATCCACGTGGTGAATACTGTGCTGATGCCGGGCTAACCGTTCCAGAGAGCATTCTGAATTGGCCTACTTCGCCTCTCCCTGTCTGCGGGGAGAGGTGCTTTTTTGACTACCGCGCCAGCAGCCAGCCGAAGAAGCCGAGCCCGAGCAGGACGGCCACACCGATCGCCCAGACGCTGACGCGGATGCTGCTCGTCGTCTGCTGCTTGCTCTCGTTCTCGGCGATCGCGATGTCGCGTTCCTTGATCTCTTTGTCGGTCTCGTTCATCGCGTCCTCATTTCATTGCACGAAACACATGCCGATCGCAGACGACGCATCCGCGCCAATCTGCTGACAGGCGAGACCTTCGGCACAGGTCCAGGATGCGAAGCTCTTATCCGCGACGCCCTTCTGCTTCGATCGATAGCATGTCGCACCCCAGCCATCGAGGAGAGGCGATCCCGCAAGTTCATTGGTACCACGCATCTGCGGCCGGTCGGAGAAACCGCGTGAAAAGTCCGCCGCCTTTCCATCGCGCATCGCCATGACGATATCGCGACGGCGGGGCTGGTCACCGATGAAATGCGGCGATGCCGGAACCGTTCCCTGCGATTGGTCTGCCAGCGTATCCGCGCCTGGAAAATGGAAGCCACCGATGCCGCGGATCTGGTGGCAGCCGCCGCATGTGATGTCGTTCAGCCGCCGCGCAAAGCCGGCCGGCGAGCGGATATTCTCCAAGGCGCTGCCCTGCGATGCGGCTCGTTCCAGCGCGCTCACGACGTCGCGGTCGCTGAACACACCCTTCCCCTTGCCATCCATCAACCCGAACTCGGGCTGCAGGGCCGACAGTGCAAAGCCAACCGGTGTTGACGCCAACGACGATGTCGCGAGGAATTTTTCGGGGATCAAAGCCGTACCGCGATCGAAGCTGTGCAGATTATCGGGCGAGAGCAGCCAGTCGCGAAACGCGCGGCCGAGCGCCGTATCAGCCAGCAACCGGTCGCGGTCGATCTGGTTCTCCATAGGTGCTGCGCGAAACTGCTTCGCACTGGCATCGAAGCGAAACACGTTCTGCAAATAGTCGGTGCGGAATTCCTGCGTATCGGATTTCGGTCGATGCGCGATCTGCAGATTGGTCTCGATGCGATCGATATGCGCGGCTGTGATTGTCGCAAGCGGGCCATCCGGTTTCAGCAAGCGATCCGCACGTGCGGCGCCAGTCGCGGTGAACGACGCAGAGTCGAGCCAGCGCCTGGCGAGATCCGCGCATGTCACAGACATATCGTTCGGGTCCTTCGCACGAAGCACGAGATTGAGCGTCATCGGCAGGCGTGGCGGCGTTGTGCCGGCGGCCGTGCGCGTGAGGCGATAGATCAGCCTGATCTCACCGCAGGTATCCGGCGCGACATAGGCCCGGTCCATGCGATTGACGACGCCGGCAAGCACGAACCGCGCGTCGGGCGATGTCAGCATCGCCTGGTCGAACAGTTGCACGTCGTGGCCGGGGCCGACGCCCACGCGCGGCTGGTGCTTCTGATGATCGGCGAGATAGCGCGCAAAGGCATCGTCCAGCGCCGCGCGGATTTGTGTCATCGCAGGCAGAGCAAACAGCGCGTCGTTGGGGATCGGCGTTGTCCGCGCGGGATCGAGCAGTTGCGCGAGGCCGAAGCCGCGTGTCTCGAGTGCCCGGAGCGCTCCGGGATCGGTGACGGCGAGACCATTACCCTCGTCGGCCCGCGCGACGGGAGCCACGAGGCAGAGCAGCACGGCGATGAAGCTCAAGCGAAGTCGCACGGCGCTATCCCAGACGTCACGTCGAGAAGCTAGCGCAAAACAAAGGCCGCTGCACCAGCAGCGGCCTGAACGCATTCGTCGCTAGAAGGGTGGATCAGCGGGCGACGATCAGGCCCTTGGAGGTGACCACCGTCCAGCGGCCGTCCTGCTTGCGGATCGCATCTATACGACCAAGACCGGGAACCGGATCACCGGCATAGACTTCGAAGATTCCGGCACGGCCCTCGATGGTGGCGCCGCCGCCGGCGATGTCGATGATGCGCCAGCCTTCGACCATGGGCAGGCGTGCAACTTCAGGCTTGGGTGCGGGGGTCGGTACCGGGGCGTTGATCGAACCCGTGACTTCCTTGGCCGGTGCGGAGGCAACCGGTGCAGGGGCCGGCGCGGGCGCAGCTGCAGGAGGCGGCGTGGTGCGCAGCTTTTCGACGGTCTCGCTCAGCTTGGCGAGTTTCGCGGCCGGTTCGGCCTGCGCCTTCTCAAGCTTGTCGAGACGATCGGCAGACTTCGCGCGCGCCGCAATGGACTGCTTGGCGTTGCGGTCGACCTCGGCCTTGAGCGCCGAGAGTTCGCCGTCCAGGCGAGCGATATGGTCTTCCAGTGCCTGATTGGTCGACTTGGTATCGTCGGCGGCAAACAGCTTGCCGAGGCCCGACATGGCGACCGAACCACCAACCGCGCCGACGGTGATACCCAGCGCGATCATCGCGGCGATGGCCAGCATCCGGCTGCGGCCAGCCTTCTCTGCCGACTCAATCTTCGGCTCTGAATTGACGAAATCTTCCCAGGAGTGCTCGCGCGATGCACTCTCGCGGGATGCGCCATCATGCGGGCCGCTCTCGCGGGAGGGAGCCATGATGGTGATCCGGCCGGGCGCTCCAAGCTTCGGCGCTTCCCTCTTTGGCATCTGGGCGGGGCGGTCAGCACCGCTGCGCTCGTCGCCCTGCTCCGGTGCGAGCTTCGGCGAATCCACATGGATGTCAGCATCGTGGGAACCGGCCGCCGCCGCGGCGCCGGTGTCGACGTGATCGCCGCTGACGTCTGGGGTGGAATCGGCCTTGTGCTCGCTCACGATCAAATTCTCCGGAATAGATGAACACTTTGGTAACTTTCATTGCTTGCCAAATCCTTACCGGTTGCCGTGCTTACGAAAATTTCACCTCTTGTCCGGCGGCAGGAACCGTTGCTTGACGCGCACCCGCCCCGCCCGCACAACACCTGCAAACAGAACAATCGGGGAAACGTCATGAAGCTCTACGATTCCATCGGACCGAATCCGCGCGTGGTGCGCATGTTCATGGCCGAGAAAGGCATCAGCCTCCCCGTCCAGACCGTCGATCTTGCGGGTGGCGAGAACCGCGAGCCCGCGCATCTGGCGCGCAATCCGCATGGGCAGATGCCGACGCTCGAACTGGACGATGGCGCCTATGTGTCCGAAACGGTCGCGATCTGCGAATATGTCGAGGAGATGCATCCGACGCCGCCGCTGATCGGCACCACGCCCGAGCAGCGCGCCGAGGCGCGGATGTGGCGGCAGCGCGTCGATCTCAACATCTGCCAGCACATCGCCAACGGCTATCGCTTTTCGGAGGGATTGAAGCGCTTCGAGACACGTATCGTCTGCGTGCCCGAAGGCGCGCCGGGCCTGAAAACAATCGCCATCGACCGGCTGCGCTGGCTCGACGGACAGATGGGCGGCAAGACCTTCATCTGCGGCGAGCGGTTCACCATGGCCGACATCGTGCTGTTTTGCTGGCTCGATTTCGCCGACAAGGTGAAGCAGCCTTGGGACCGGGGCAATGCGAGGATCGCAGCGTGGTTCGAGCGGGTCGGTGCGCGGGAGAGTGTGAAGGCGTAACTGGCGCTCTGACACAAAACTCCGTCATGGCCGGGCCTGTCCCGGCCATCCACGTCTTTATTCGTTTTGTTGCCAAGGCGTGGATACGCGGGACAAGCCCGCGCATGACGGCTGAGAGGGCGTAACGGCTACAGCACCACCGGCGCATCCGGCAGTTCGTTCACCGAGCCGGCATCGCGCGGAAAATGCGCCGCCAGATGCCGCGTCACCGCATCGATCCCCTTGATCACACCGCGCTCGAAATGCCCGGCGCGAAACTCCGCTTCCATCATCTGGCAGATGGCTTCCCAGCCGGCTTTGCCGACGCGGGCATCGATGCCGCGGTCGACCACGATCTCGACATCGCGATCGGCGAGCAGCAGATAGATCAGCACGCCGTTGTTATGCGCGGTGTCCCAGACACGCAATTGCGCGAACACGTCGATGGCGCGTTCGCGGGCGGATTGATTGCGGAACAGTGGGGCACCGTCCAGCGCGCCTTCGACCACGAAGCGGATCTGGCCGGCATGGCTGGCCTCGGAGGCCTTGATGGCCTGTTCGATCCTTGCGAGCGATTGCGGCGGGAACGCCTTGCGGACCCGCGAGCGATTGCCGAGCAGATGGTTGCCGATGCGTTTGAGGCTCATCACCAACTCCCCGAAGCGCCGCCGCCACCGAAACTGCCGCCGCCTCCACTGAAGCCGCCGCTGCTCGATGAACTCCCTGATGACCAGGAACCGCCGCCGCCCCCGATATAGCCACCGCCGCGACGTCCACCGCCTCCGCCGCCCGACATGAGGGCCTCGCTGATCAGCGTAAAGAAAAACGCGACCGCGCCGAGAATGCCGCCGAACAACAGGCTGCCGGCGACCAACCAGACCACCGCGGTGACGAGCCCGCCGGTGGCCAATGAGCCGAACAGCCGGCCGAAGATATTACGCAGGATACTGCCGAAGATCAGAACGCCGAACAGCAGGAACGGCGCATATTCCATGATCTGATCGAGGGCATTCGAATTGCCCTTCCATTCATCCGGCGCCGGCAGCGGCTCGCCATCGATCACCTTGATGATCTGATTGACGCCGGCCGTGATGCCACCCGCGAAATCGCCGGTCTTGAAGCGCGGCGTGATGATCTCGTCCATGATCCGTTTTGTCGTGACGTCGGTCAGCGCGCCTTCGAGGCCGTAGCCGACTTCGATGCGGAGCTTGCGATCGTCCTTGGCGACCAGCAGGATCGCGCCGTCATCGACTTTCTTGCGGCCAATCTTCCAGGCTTCGGCAACGCGGATGGAGTATTGCGCGATGGCTTCTGGCGCCGTGGTGGGCACGATCAGCACCACGATCTGGCTGCCCTTGCGCGACTCGAAATCACGCAGCGTGCTGTCGAGCGACGCCCGGTCGGACTCGCTCAACGTCATGGTCTGATCGACCACGCGCCCCGTCAGAGCCGGCACGGCCACATCGGCCAGAGCGACGGCGCTCCAGCACAGCAGCAAGGTAAGCAGACAGGCTTTGATCGCCTTCATCGGATCGGCCTGATCGGCACCGGTCTATTTCGCGGGCGCCGGCGTCGGGTTGAAGTCGACCTTCGGTGCGGTCGAAATCTCGCTCTCATTAGCGACCGAGAAATTCGCCTTCTCCTTGTAGCCGAACATCATGGCGGTGAGATTGTTCGGGAAGGTGCGCACGCCGACATTATAATCCTGCACCGACTTGATGTAGCGGTTGCGCGCCACGGTGATGCGGTTCTCGGTGCCTTCGAGCTGCGACATCAGATCCTTGAACAGCGCGTCTGACTTGAGCTGTGGATAGTTCTCGGTGACCACGAGCAAGCGCGACAGCGCGCTGGAGAGTTCGCCTTGCGCGGCCTGGAATTTCTGCAGCGCGGCGGGATCGTTGACCACATCAGGCGTCGCCTGCACCGAGCCGACCTTGGCGCGTGCATTTGTGACGCCCAGAAGAACGTCTTTCTCCTGCTGCGCGAAGCCCTTCACGGAATTCACGAGATTCGGCACGAGGTCCGCGCGGCGCTGATACTGGTTGACCACTTCCGACCAGGCCGACTTGACCTGCTCATCATTGGTCTGGATCGCGTTGTAACCGCAATTGGTCAGGCTGAGGGTCGCCAGTGCTGCCAGCACGGTCAAAAACTTGCGCATGAAATTCTCCTGTGACGCGGCTCAAATGGCTCGACCGCTTCTAGCACAGGCAAACGACGAAAGCCGCCACAAGTTCATCGCGAATGCTGCAATGCCCATACGGGTTTATGTTTGCATGCCCGGCATTCATTGTTAGCCTTGCCGCAACCATCGGCCCACAGAAGCCGAGGACATTTGGGGAGGTTTCCATGACGGACGTGCTCAACGCGTTTCCGACGGTCGGGGCGCAGACCTTGCGGGCGCTGGCGCGCTATCCGGATCGCATCGCTTTCAGCTGGCCCGGCGGCACCATCACCTATCGCGGCACCACGGACCTGATCGCGCGACTGCAGAATGTGTTCATGAACCTCGGCGCACAGCCCGGCACCAAAGTGGCGTTGCTGACAGCCAATCGCGCCGACACCTGGTGCGCCGGTGTCGCCGCACAACTGTCGCGTTTCGCAATCTCCTGGCTGCATCCGCTGGGCTCGATGCAGGACCAGGTCGACCAGATCGAGGATGCCGGCTCGACCATCCTGATTATCGACGCCGACAATTTCCTGCAGCGCGGCGGCGAACTGGCGACGCGCGCCCAGGGCCTGCAGCATGTGTTCACGCTCGGCCGTGCAGACTACGGCATCGATCTCCTGAAAGTCGTCGGTAATGGCGGCAGCGCCACCGCGCGGGACTTCGCTGTTATCGATGACATCGCGGTGCTGAACTACACCGGCGGCACCACCGGCAAATCGAAGGGCGCCTTGCGCCGGCACCGCGAAGTATCGGGCTTTGCCAGCGCTATTCTCGCGGATTTCGAGATTCCGGATCGGCCGAGCTATCTCACGGTGGCGCCGATCAGTCATGTCGCCGGCACCAAGGTGCTACCGACGCTGATGCGCGGAGGCACTGTACATATGCTGAAAGGGTTCGATCCCGAGGCCGTGCTCAAGACGATCGAGCGCGAGCGGATCAATTTCACGCTGTTCGTACCGACCATGATCTATGTGCTGCTCGACAATCCCGCGCTGTCGAAAACCGACCTCTCCTCGCTCGATCTCGTGCTTTACGGCGCCTCGCCGATGTCACCAAGCCGGCTGGTCGAAGGCATCGAGCGGATCGGGCCGGTGTTCTCGCAGCTTTACGGGCAGACCGAATGCTATCCGGTGTCGGTGCTGCGCAAGACGGATCATGATCCGAGGAAGCCCGAGCTGTTCTTGTCCTGCGGCTTCCCCATCGCAGTCTGCGACGTCCGCATCCTCGACGATGACGACCAGGAAGTCTCGCCCGGCGAGGCCGGCGAGATCTGCGTCCGCGCGCCGCACGTGATGAAGGAATACTGGAAGCGGCCGGAGCAGACCGCAGAGACGCTGAAGAATGGCTGGCTGCATACTGGCGACATCGCCCGCGCCGACGAGCGCGGCTACATGTTCATCCTCGACCGCAAGAAGGACATGATCGTCTCCGGCGGCTTCAACATCTTCCCGCGCGAGATCGAGGATGTGCTCACCACCCACGCGGATGTGGCGATGTGCGCCGTGGTCGGCGTGCCCGACGACAAATGGGGCGAAGCCGTCACCGCCATCGTGGTCGCCCGCGGCGGCGCGAAGCCGAATGCGGATGAGCTGATCAATCTGGTGAAGACCCGCAAGGGTTCGGCCCATGCGCCGAAGCACATCAAGTTCGTGACCGAATTGCCGATGACCGGCGTTGGCAAGATCGACAAGAAGGCGCTGCGCGCAAGCTTCTGGGTCGGGCGCGAGCGGATGGTGGGGTAAGGGGCCAGATCTCTCCGCACCGCCAGGCCCGTCATTCCGGGGCAGACCGAGCGCGCAGCGATCGGGGTGAACCCGGAATGACGATGGGAAGACACCACCAAGTGACTTGCATGATGATAGTTACTCCCCTATCTTCCCACTATGGAGCGCAAGAGTTTCGAGAAACTGGAATGCCCGGTTGCCCGCAGCCTTGAGCGCGTCGGCGAGTGGTGGAGCATTCTAATCATGCGCGATGCCATCTACGGCATGACGCGGTTCGACCAGTTCCAGAAGAACCTCAACATCGCGCCGAACATGCTGACCCGCCGGCTGGCAGTCCTTGTCGAGGCCGGCCTGCTGGAGAAGCGGCTATATTGCGAAAAGCCGCCGCGTTACGAATATATCGTGACCCCGCGCGGCCGGGATTTCCGTTCCGTGCTGTGGTCGCTGCAAAGCTGGGGCAACCGGCACTTCGCGCCTGAGGGTGAAAGCGTTGTTCTGATCGACAAGGAGACCGGCGAGACCGCCGATCCCATCCTGGTTGACCGCCGTACCGGCAAACCAATCACCGAAGCCACCCACGCCAACGCCCCCGGTCCTGCCGCCAGCGCACGCGTGCAACGGCGGCTCAGCAAACCGCGCCCGCAGAAGGACGGATCACCATGAAACTGGAACCGCCGCAGGCCATCGTCGCCGCCACCGCCGCGCCCGTCCACGAGATGAACCCGCGGACGCGCATGCTGCTGCAGGCGCCGATCGCTTCCACGCTGGTCAAGCTGGCCTGGCCCAATCTGCTGGTGATGCTGGCGCAGGCCTCCACCGGCCTGATCGAGACCTGGTGGGTGTCGCATCTGGGCTCTGATGCGCTGACCGGCATGGCCGTGGTATTTCCCGGCTTCATGATGATGCAGATGCTGTCGGCTGGTGCCATGGGCGGCGGTATTTCCTCAGCGATCGCCCGCGCGCTCGGTGCAAGGCGCACCGACGATGCCGAGGCGCTGGTGATGCACGCGACCCTTATCAATATCCTGCTCGGCCTCATCGGCTCGGCGATCTTCCTGATCTGGGGCCGTGCGATTTACACGGCGATGGGCGTCAGCGGCGGCGCACTGGACGCGGCCATGCAGTATTCCAACGTGGTATTCGGCGGCAGCGTGCTGGTCTGGCTGATGAACGGCTTTGCCAGCATCATCCGTGGCACCGGCAACATGCTCGTGCCGTCGCTGTCGATCTGTATCGGCGTGGTGCTACTGATCCCGCTGTCGCCGCTGCTGATCTTCGGCTGGGGTCCGATCCCCGCACTCGGCATCGCCGGCGGCGGCTGGGCCGTGGTGCTGTCGACCTTCACCGTCGGCGCGGTGCTCGCAGGCTACATCCTCTCCGGCCGCTGCATCGTGCATTTCAAGCTGGCGCGGCTGCGCTGGGATCTGTCAGCCGACATCCTGCGCGTCGGCGCCATCGCCGCGGTGATCTCCCTGCAGACGAGTTTCACGGTGCTGCTGACCACCGCACTGGTCGGAGGCTTCGCTGGCGGCGATGCTGTTGCCGGGTTCGGCACGGGCGTGCGGCTGGAATATCTGATGGTGCCATTGGCGTTTGGATTTGGCGGACCGCTGGTCGCCCTGGTCGGCACCAATATCGGCGCGGGACAGGAGCAGCGCGCCCTGCGGGCGGCGCTGATCGGCGGCGGCATGGTGTTCGTAATCACCGAAACCGTCGGCCTTGCGGCCGCGATCTGGCCGGCCGCCTGGCTCGGCCTGTTCGGGTCGGATCCACAGATGATCGAGACCGGCAGCGCCTATCTGCGCATCGTCGGTCCGGCATATGGCTTCTTCGGTCTCGGCCTGTCGCTGTATTTCGCCTCGCAGGGCGCCGGCAAAATGCTCTATCCGCTGCTGGCCGGCGTGCTGCGCCTCCTGATCTCCATCGGCGGCGGCTGGCTGGCGCTGCGGCTGACGGGATCTCTGACCTGGCTGTTCGCCTGCCTGACCTTCGCGCTGGTCGTCTACGGCACTATCATCGTCACGGCGGTGGCGTCCGGGACCTGGTTCAAGACCAATCCGGTCTGACGGCGATGTAATCACCTGACAGCCATGTAATCGCCTAACAGCGATGTGATCAGCCGAAAGCGGATTTTCCGCTGGGAATAAAGATGTGCATATGCCTCATGCAGTTACACGCCTGTAGGGGCAAAGCGAACTATCCTAGATAGCGCGGATCGGCGGCCAGTTCGGCCGCACCCAGGAATCCCCAGCTATGGCAGACGGTATCGCGGCACAGGCTCCCCAGCCGACGGAAGGGCTGACGCCGAGCCAGCAGCGTTGGGCGCGGCTTGCCATCTTTACCGCCCTTGCCATGGCCTCGCTCGATACCGCCATTGCGAATATCGCGCTGCCCTCCATCGCCGCCGACCTGCATGCCACGCCAGCGGATGTGATCTGGGTGGTCAATGTCTACCAGATTGCCATGGTCGCCACGCTGTTGCCGCTCGGCGCGCTGGGCGAGATCGTCGGCCATCAGCGCATCTATCTCGGCGGGCTGATCCTGTTCACGATCGCGTCGGTCGCCTGCGCATTCGCGTGGTCGCTGGACACTTTACTGTTCGCGCGGGTGCTGCAGGGCCTCGGCGCCGCTGGCGCCATGAGCGTCAATGCTGCGCTGGTCCGCGTGGTTTATCCCCCAAGCCATTTCGGCCGCGGGCTCGGTCATAACGCCCTCGTCGTTGCGACGGCCTTCACCCTCGGCCCCACCATCGCCTCGGGCATCCTGTCGGTTGCAACCTGGCCCTGGCTGTTCGCGATCAACCTCCCCTTCGGCCTCGCCGCCATTGTCATCAGCCTGAAGACGCTGCCGAAGACCACACGCGCCACCCATCGTTTCGATTTTCTCGGTGCCCTGCTGACCTCGCTCTGCCTCGGCCTGCTGATCCTCGGCATCGACAGCGCCGCCCATCACACGGCGCCGTCCATTGTCGTCGCCGAACTGGTTGCCGGCCTGTTGTTCGGCTGGCTGCTGCTCCGCCGGCAGGCCGATCACCCTGCGCCCATGCTGCCGATCGACCTGTTTCGCCGCCCATTGTTCGCGCTGTCGGCGGCCACGGCGGTTTGCTCCTTCTCCGTCCAGGGCCTCGCCTTCGTGTCGCTGCCGTTCTATTTCGAAGAAGTTCTGCATCGTTCGGCAGTCGAGACCGGCTTCTTCCTGACGCCCTGGCCGCTGGTCGTCGGCATCATGGCGCCGATCGCCGGCCGGTTGTCGGACCACTATCCCGCCGGGCTTCTTGGCGGTATCGGCATGGCCTTGCTGGGCGCCGGCATGGTGCTGCTGGCCACCCTGCCGCCCGACCCGAGCGTCGCCAATATCGTCTGGCGGATGGTGATCTGCGGCGCCGGCTTCGGCTTCTTCCAGGCCCCGAACATGAAGGCGATCATGTCGAGCGCTCCCGCCGGCCGCAGCGGCGGCGCCAGCGGTATCGTTGCCACCGCCCGGCTGACCGGCCAGAGCATGGGCGCGGCGCTCGCCGCCTTCTGCTTCGGCCTGTTCGGCCATGGCGGCGCGACTTGGGCGCTGGCGCTCGGCGCCGGCTTTGCCGCGCTCGGCTGCGTCATGAGCTTCCTGCGGCTGATCGTCCCGTCGTCACCCAGTCACTGATTTCAGAGATAATTTTGCGAACTCACATTTCTCTTTTGCAATGCCGTATTAAGTGATGTGATATACTGCAGTGCAGAGACAGATATTTTGCAGCGCAAGTAACAAAACTGAGTTCCATTGCCCTTCGGTTCCGTAAGTACCCAAAGACGCTGGACCAGTCTTGTATCCTTGTAGTCGCGGCGGGCACGAGGGCATTTCTTGAGGGTACTGTTCGTCACTCCAGAGATTGACGACTTCATCCGGGTGGGTGGCCTTGCAGCCGTCTCCGCCGCCCTCCCTAGAGCCTTGCGTATCTGGAGCGACGTTCGCATCATCCTTCCCGGCTACCGCGACGTCGTCACGCAGTTTCCTGACATCGAGATCGTCGGCGAATGCCCGGCACTGGCGGAAATGCCCGCCTGCTCGGTTGGCCTCGCCGCGACCAAGGATGGACTGCCGATCTACATTCTGCTGTGCCCGCAGCTCTACGATCGTCCAGGCAATCCCTATGGCGATGCCTGCGGCCGGGACTGGCCGGACAACGACATTCGCTTCGCGCGCTTCGCCTCAGCCGCGGCACTGCTCGCCTCCGGCAAGCTCGACAAGAACTGGTCGGCCGATCTGGTCCACGCCAATGACTGGCAGGCGGCCCTGGTGCCGGCCTATCTCGCCTGGAGCGGGGCGAAGATCCCGACCATCCTGACGATCCACAATCTCGCTTATCAGGGCCTGTTTCCGAAGTCTTCGCTGCGCCGGATCGGTGCACCCGCGGAGTCGTTCCACATCGACGGGCTCGAATTCTACGACAAGCTCTCCTTCCTCAAGGGCGGCCTGATCTATTCGTCGCACCTCACCACAGTGAGCGAGACTTACGCGCGCGAGATCACCACGCCGGAACTCGGTTGCGGGCTGGAAGGCCTGCTGACCAAACGCTCCAACGAGTCGCGTCTGACCGGCATTCTCAACGGCATCGATGAAAGCTGGGATCCGCGCGTCTGCGCGGAGCTCATGAGACCGTTCGGCGCGGGCGACTGGGAAGCCAAACGCGCCAATGCCGACGGGGTACGTCAACAATTTGGGCTCGCGCTCTCCCGCGGGCCCATTTTCGGTTTGGTCGCCCGCCTCGTGCATCAGAAGGGTGTCGACCTCGTATTGTCGGCAGCCGACGCCATCGTGTCCGCCGGCGGACAGATCGTTGTCACCGGACGCGGCGAGACCGAGCTCGAAAATGCGCTGATGGACGCGCATCGCCGTCGCCCCGACGCGATCGGCGTCGCCATCGGCTTCAACGACCGCGAGGCACGGCGCATTTTCGCCGGCAGCGACTTCACGCTGATGCCGTCGCGCTTCGAACCGTGCGGCCTGAGCCAGATGTATGCGCAACGCTTCGGCTCGCTGCCGATCGGCCACCAGACCGGCGGCCTCGCCGAAACCATCGTCGATGGCGAGACCGGTTTCCTGTTCACCCAACCCTCTACCGAGTCATTTTTGGGCGGCATCCTGCGGGCCTTCGCGACCTATGGCTCGAAGGAGCGCCTGAACTCGATGCGCCGCAGCGCCATGTCGAAGTCGTTCAGCTGGAATATTTCTGCTGCCAGCTACAGCGCGCTGTATCGCAAGACGATCGTCGCCGGAGTGTAGCGCGGGAAATCGGGAGGCGCCCCCCCGATCTTGGCTTGCGGATCAGTTCCGTTTCACAATAATGGCGAAAGCTGGCAACAACCATCATCCATGAAGACGTGGCCGGTACCCCCTGTGATGAAGGCCAGCCCGTGCTCAAAGCTTCGCCTCCCGCCGAGCCGCTCGTCGACTGGCGATCGGAAATCAGCGCTGGTCTGATCTCCAGCCTCGTCTGCCTGCCGCTCTGCCTTGCTTGCGGACTGCTGGTGTTTGCGCCGCTCGGCCCCGACTATGTCGCGGCCGGCGCTGCAGCTGGCCTGTATGGCGGCGCCATCGTCGGCCTCGTCGCGGCCGTGGTCGCCACCTCGTCCTATATCGTGACGACGAGCCGCGTCAGCATGGCCCTGGTGCAGGCTGGCCTGACCACGACGCTGGTCAATGACGCGACGCTTGCGAGCCAGCCCGCGATGATCGTGACCGCGATCATGCTGTGTTTGTTCCTGGCCGGGCTGTGGCAGGTCCTGTTCGGACTGCTCGGCCTGACGCGCGCCATCAAATTCGCGCCGCACCCGGTGCTGACCGGCCTGCTCAATGGCGTTGGCATGCTGATCGTGACTTCCCAGTTCAAGCCGTTCTTTGCCGCGCAGACGCTGTGGCCGAACAAGCCCGCGATGCTGGTTTACGTCGTGGCCCTGGCGCTCTTTGTTCTGAACTATCCGGCCATAGCAGCCTGGCTGCGGCTGCCGGACTGGCTGCGGAAGATACCGGGATCGCTTGCAGGCTTCATCGCCGGCACCGCGCTCTACTATCTGATCAGCATCCCGACCGGTCTCGACCTCGGGCCGACCATCGGTGAGATCCATGTCAGCTTCCCGCCGGCAATGCCGCTCGGCGCAGTGTTCGACGGCTCGATCACGCCGGAACTGACCGCCGTGCTTCCGCATGTTGTGCTGGTGTCGCTGGTGCTGGCGATCATCGGCACGGTCGAAACCATGCTGGCGTTTCGCGTGGCGCAGCAGCTCGACGATACGCATATCCACCCGGTACGCGACCTCGCCGCACAAGGCATCGCCAATGCGGCAGCAGCCCTCGGCGGCGGCATCGGCGGATCGGCGATCCCTTCCGTTATTCTGCTCGGCTATCGCATGGGCGGCCGCACGCGCTGGACCGGCATTTTCGTAGCTCTCAGCCTCTTGGCCATCACATTCGCGCTGTCGTCGGTGCTCGCACAGGTGCCGCGCGCGGTGTTCGCCGGCCTGCTTCTGGTGATCGGCATCGTGCTGTTCGATCGCTGGAATCTGCAACTGCTGGCCGATGTCAGACACAAAAGCGAGCCGCAGGTTCGCAGGCACGCCGTCTATAATCTGATCGTCGTCCTCGCGGTGATGGCCGTGACCGTGTTCAGCTCCGTCGTTTCCGGAGTGATCGTCGGCATCATCCTGTCCTGCATCATCTTCGTCATCAATATGAGCCGGCCACTGGTGCGCCGCGCCCATCTCGGCGACACACTGTTCTCCAAGCGCATTCGCTCGGCCGACGATCTCGCGATCCTGCAGCAGACCGGGCAGCAGCGCGCCATCCTGCAGCTCGAAGGCGCGCTGTTCTTCGGCAATGCCGACGACCTCTCGCTCCGCGTCAAGGACTTGTTCAACAGTACGGATATGATCCTGCTCGACATGGGTGCCATCTCCGACCTCGACGTGTCCGGCATCAACGCATTACGAACCCTGCGCCAGAAGGCGACTGAAAAGAAACGGCGACTGATCTACTGCAATGTCCGACCGGTTCATGCCGCCATCATCGGCAACGGGATCGGGCACGACGCGGCATCACCGCCTATGACGCAGGATCTCGACTCCGCACTGGAGTGGATGGAGCAGACCATGCTCGACCGCTCAGCTACGAGGCAGGGGCAAGCGGATGAACTCACGCTCGAGCAGATCGACTTTCTCGATGGCGTCTCCACCAACGAGATGGCCGAACTGACCGCAGTGATGACCAAGCGTGAATTCGCATGCGGCGATACGATCTGCCGCGAGGGTGACGCCGGCGACCGGATGTGGCTGATCCTGAAAGGCAGCGTCAGCGTGCTGCTGCGTACCGACGGGCATCACGAGCGACGCCGCATCGCCGGACTTGGCCGCGGCACGACGGTCGGAGAAATGGCGCTGGTGAAATCGGTGCCACGCTCGGCGACCATCGTCGCTGATGACGAGGTGGTCTGTTACGAATTCCCGCGCGACGGCTTCGACCTGATCCTGAGGAAAAATCCGGTGCTCGCCACCAGGCTGCTGGGCAACCTGGCGCGCGAACTCACCCGACGACTGCGGCAGACCTCGCAGGATCTGCGCGTCAGTCATCACTGAGGCGATTAAACCTCGACCACGCGCTCGACATGCACGCGGCGGCAATCCATCTCATATTCGAGATCGACGACCGGCGGGCGGTTGAAGTGCCAGGTCAGGCCGTTGCGGAACACGCCGCGGCGACCAAGCTCGCTCTCCAGCAGAGCATAGACGTCCCGCACGGTGTAGAGCTGCGCGCCGGTTGTCTGCTCCCAGGTGCCGGAGAATGCGCTCATGCGGCGCTCCATCTCGTCGAGCACGAACTTGGCTTTTTCCAGCATACCCGACGGGCTGATATCGCCGAGGCGTACCGTGTTGTCGCGATAGTCACCTTTGCCCTCAGCCGCTTCGCCGCTGCCGGCGATGACGAAGGAGGTCGGCGCATTCGGCGCGACGGTCGTGAACGAGAAGGCATGGAAGCCAGGCTCCGACGGCGGATCGATCTTCGGACACACATTACTGCGCGCGATCGGATTCACGCGATCCTTCATGATGCGCCACTCTTCGAGGGTCTTGATGTAGATCTCGTTGAAGTCGATGAAACCCTGCTCCGTGAAAGGTGCCGGCGAGCGCAGTTCGCAGGCCGCAAAGGCGGTCAGCGGCCGGCCGGCGGCCTTGATGATCTCGGCAACCCTGGCGAAGCCTTCCTTCAGCGGAACGACTTTGGAGAAACGCACGCGCTCCAGCGCGAAGCCGGGCAGCGCGCCAACGCCGCAGGAATACTGGAACACGCCCGGCATGTAACGGTAGCCGCTATTGGGGGCTTCGACGGTCTCAATCATGTTTGCCTCTTGCGATGAAATCAAAGTCAGTCTTCGAGGACGCCGAGATAGGCGTCGCGAATGATGGGATCGGCCAGCAATTCGGCGCCCTGCCCCGTGCGCACGATGCGGCCCATATCCATGATGTAGGCGTGATGACAGAGGTCGAGCGCCGTGGTGACGTCCTGCTCCACCAGCAGGATCGACATGCCTTCGGAGTTCAACTGGCGCAGCGCCGCAACCAGTTGCTCCACCAGCAGCGGCGACAGACCGAGCGAAAGCTCATCGATCATCAGCAAGCGCGGCGCGCTCATCAAACCGCGGCCGATGGCGCACATCTGCTGCTCGCCGCCGGACAGCGTAGCTGCTGCCTGATTGCGGCGCTCGCGCAGTTTCGGGAAGGTCGTGTAGACGCGATCGAGATCGCGATTGAGCTCGGAGCGGCTGACGCTGCGCGAATAGGCGCCCATCAGGAGATTGTCCTCGATGCTCATGGCACCGAACAGACGGCGCCCTTCCGGCACATGGACGATGCCATGAGCCAGCATCTGCGCCGCAGTCGCCTTCGACAGGTCGACGCCTTCCGAGACATATTTGCCTGAGGTCAGCGGGATCAGCCTGGACAGCGCACGCATCAGCGTGGTCTTGCCGGCGCCGTTGGAGCCGATCAGCGCGGTGATTTCGCCGGAGCGCACCACCATGTCGATGCCCCACAGCACCTGGATTTCGCCATAACCGGCGCAGATCCCATTCAGTTCGAGCATCGGATGATCAGCCACGGGCGGCGTTCCGTTGTGCATATTGCTGGCCCAGATAGGCATCGACGACGGCAGGATCCTTGATGATGTCGCGCGGCGCGCCATCGGCAATCAGCCGTCCGTTATGCAGCACCGCGATGCGGGTGCAGACATTGAGCACGACCTTCATCAGATGTTCGATCATCACGATGGTGATGCCATCGGCGGCGAGTTGGTGGATCAGTTTGGTGGCGCGCTCGACCTCGGCGCTGTTGAGGCCGGCATTGACTTCGTCGAGGAACAGCAGCTTCGGCTTCATCGCCAGCGCCTTGGCCAGTTCGAGCCGCTTGCGCATGGCCAGCGTCAGCGTCGCCGCGGACTGGTCGGCCTGTGCGTCGAGGCCAACGAATGCGAGATGCGCGCGGGCGGCCTCGCGAGCGGACTTCAGGCTCTCGCCCGGCTGCGAGAACAAGGCGGCAGCAGCGACATTGTCGAGCGCCGAAAACTCTGCAAAGGGCTGCACGATCTGAAAGGTGCGCGACAGACCGAGCCGCGCCGACTGATAGGTCTTGATCCGCGTGATGTCGCGGCCATCGAAGGTGACGACACCGGACGATGCCGGCGTGACACCGCAGATGGTGTTGACCAGCGTGGTCTTGCCGGCGCCGTTCGGGCCGATCAGGCCGACCACCTCACCCTTGCTAACCGAGAGCGAGACATCGCTCAGCGCCTTCAGCCCGCTGAAGTTTCGCGAGACGTTGCTCAGATGCAGGATTTCGTGACGGATCTCAGACATGCTTTGCCTTTCGTCCGAACAGCCCGCGCCAGACCTTGCCGGCATGCAGCGATATCAACCCGTGCGGCAGGAACAGCAGCAGCAGGATGATGAGGACGCCGAGCACGCCGGAATGGATCTGGATGTAATTGCGCCAAACCACTTCCTCGAGGCCGAGATAGACAAAGGCGCCACAGACCACGCCAAGCGGTGAGCCAAGGCCGCCCATCAGCGCCATCACGATCGGCTTCACCGAATAGAGGATATCGAACACGTCGGACGGATCGATGTAATGCACCCAGGCCGCATAGAGACCGCCGGCAGCGCCGACGAAACAGGCGGAAAGGCCGAAAGCCACGGCCTTGTAGAGCGTCGAGTTGAGCCCGACCATGTTCGAAGCCGTCTCGTTCTGCCGGATGCAGTTGAGGCCGAAGCCGAGCTTCGACATCGACACCGCGATGACAACGAGCGCGGTGATCAGCAGCAATCCCCACATCGCGTAAAAGAAGAACGTCGCGTCGGACAGCACACTGGAGCCGGACACCAGCGGAATGTTCAGGCCCATGCCGCCGCCTGTGAGGTCGGTGGCGTTGTTGACGAGTTCGCGGAACACTTCGACCAGCGAGAGGCTGGCGATGGCGAAGTAATGGCCGCGGAGGCGAAGCAGCACCGCACCGAGCGCCGCGGCCAACACAAGACAGAGCACCAGCGACCCCAGCAGCGACAGTGTCAGCGGCACGCCCTTGTTCATGAGAATGCCGGTGGTGTAGGCACCTAGCCCGAAGAAGGCCGCCGTCGCGAAGGACGGATAGCCGGCGAAGCCGCCGACGATGTTCCACGACAGCGCGAAGATCGCATACATGCAGGCCATGGTGCCCAAACGCAGCGCATAGGCGTCGCCGAACAGCGGCAGTGCGGCCACGAAGGCAATCAGGACAAGAAGCGCGATATTGGTCCGGGTCATTCAAAACCCTTTCGGCCGAGCAAGCCCTGCGGCCTGACGACAAGGAAAATGATGAGCAGGACGAAGGACAGCGTCACCGCATGGGCCGGGCCGAGATAGACCGAGCCAACGCCTTCAACGAGCGCCAGCAACAGACCACCGGCCAGTGCACCTGACACGCTGCCGAGTCCGCCGAGCACGCAGACCACGAAAGCCTTGCCGAGATAGGCTGATGAGGTCAGCGGCGAGATCGGGAAGATCAGCGCCATCAGCACACCGGCGCAGCCGGCGAGCGCAGCACCAAGACCGAAGGCAGTGGCATAGATCGATTTGACGTCCACCCCCATCAGCACCGCGGCATCGCGGTCGAGCCGGACCGCCACGATGGCGCGGCCGACTTTCGAGCGACGCAGCAGCAGATAGAGCAGGAATGTCAGCGCCAGTGCAGAGGCCGTGGCGATCAGGCGATCGACCGGTACCACCACATCGAAGATCGAGATCGAACCCGTGGGCGGATTGAGGATCAGCTTCCGGTAGTCCGCCTTGAAGTAATAGATCATCGCATTGTTCAGGATCAGATCGAGCCCGAAGGTCAGCGTCAGCGTCACCAGCACCGGCGCGGTGATGACGCGGTTGAGCAGCAGCCGCTGCAGCAGATAGCCGAACACGAAGAAGGCCGGCGCGGCGATCAGCAGCGCATACCAAGGCGACAGCCCGAGCGAATTATAGGCGCCCCAGGCGAGATACGCGCCGAGCACGATGAACGAGCCGTGGATCAGGTTGATGACGTTGAGCACGCCCCAGACCAGCGAGAAACCGATCGCGATACAGGCATAGAGACACCCAAGCACGAGTGCATTGATCAGGACCTGGATGGCCAGCATATCGTTTCCCCGCCGGTCTCAGCAGACTTGCTTGAGCATGATCTTGTCCGAAAACCGGCATCCACTTTTCGGGATCATGCTCAGTTCACGCCGAGCTTGAAGTCGCCCTGCTTGATCGCATCCGGGAACAGCACCACGGGCTTGCCGGCCTGGATCTGGAAGACCGGCGGTTCGAGCGAGTTGATCTGGCCATTGGCGCCGAACTTGACCGGCCCCCAGAAGGTCACGACGTCCATCTTGGCGAGTTCATCACGCACCTTGTCACGGTCCAGCGAGCCGGCCTTTTCGATGGCCATCTGAAACAGCGCGCCGCAGACGGCAGCCGAAGCGTGAGCGTAATCGGGCTCGAGCTTGTATTTGTCCTTGAACAGCTTCACGAAATTGGCCGTGGTGCCGAAAATGTCCTTGCCGTTGTACTGTTCGGCCGGATGCCACCACGAGGCGCTGGAGATGTTCTCGGCGCTCTGGCCGGCGGATTCGATGAATTCCTGATAGGCCGGACCGGCGATCATGGTGACGACATTGGCCTTCATCTGCTGATCGACCATCTGCTTGCGGATCAGCAGGAGATCGTTGGTGTAGCCGGTGACGAACACCCATTGCGGATTCAGCGATTTGATCTGCGACAGGGTCGCGGAGTGATCGAGCGTGTTGATGGCATATTTCTCGAAGTAAACGACTTCGAGACCGTTGGCCTTGGCGGACTTTTCCATCTCCTGCGCAATGGCCAGCGGGAACAGATCGTTACGTGCAAGGATCGCGACCTTCTTGACGTCGGCAGCCTTGGCCTTGACGAGCTGCGTCAGCGGCGTCGTCAGCGTGTCATTCGGCGTGAAGGTGCCGAACAAATACTTGTAGTTCTGGTCGTAGACCTGGGACGACGACGCGGTCGCGGCCAGCATCGGCACCTTGTATTTCTCGGCGATCGTGCTGGCGGCCTTGGCGGCGCCCGAGCCGAACGGGCCGAACATGAAATTCACCTTGTCCTGGGTGATCATCTGTTCGGTGGTCTGCACCGAGCGCGGCGTGTTGGATTGATAGTCCGAATAGACGATCTCGACCTTGTACTTCTTGCCGCCGACATCGATGCCGCCGGCCTTGTTGGCCTGTTCGGCCCAGAGGTCATAGCCCTGCTGCTGCTTCACGGCTTCCGGCGCCAGCGGCCCGGTGATCGGCAACGGTGCGCCGAAGCGGATGACATCTTGGGCCGAGGCCACCGAGGATGTCGCTCCCAGGCCAGCCGCAGCCAGCAGGAGGGATGCGGAAAAAGCCGAGACAGCAAGCCGGGGATGAAACATCCAAATTCTCCATCGATGACGGGACCGTGACCTGATCAAAACTCTGTCAAATTTAGATTTCGAATAAAAGCATTGAATTTCGATGTGAGAGGTCTGAAAATCAGAACGCTAGTCAGGTCCTGCCATCGCGCTGGGCAGCCAGTCGCGAGGGACCAACGATGATCGAATCCACCGCCATTCGCTATTTTCGCGTTGTTACCGAGTCCGGATCGATCAAACAGGCCGCCGCCGCGCTCCGCATCGCCCCCTCCGCCATCAGCCGACAAGTTCAGGGGCTGGAGGAGGAGCTAGCGGTCAAGCTGTTCGAGCGCGGCGCGCGCGGCATGAACCTGACCGATGCCGGCCATGTGCTCTATCGCTATGCAGTCGAGAACCGCAGCCAGCTCGACGGACTGCGCAGCCAGGTCGAGGAATTCGCATCGCTGCGCCGCGGCCAGGTGAAGATCGCCACCGTCGAAGGCATGCTGTCGAGCTTCCTGCCCAACTCCTTCGTCGACCTGTCGCAGCAATATCCGGGGATCACACTATCTGTCACCGCCGTGGGCGCTCGCGATGTGGTCGAGATGGTCAGCCAGAACGAGGTCGATCTCGGCCTGATCTTCGGCCGCGCGCCGCGACGCGACCTGATCGAACTCGGACGCATGCGACAACCGGTCTGCCTGATCGTCGCGCCCACGCATCCGCTCGCCGGCCAAAACTCATACGCGATGAAGGATCTCGCAGGGTTGCGCGTGATCCTTCCGGACCCATCGTTCGGCATTCGTCAGGAACTCGACAAGTCCTGCGCACAGGCCAATGTGCGGCTGGAAATGTGCAGCGAGACCAACTCGCTGGCCTTCACCCAGACCGTGGCTGCCCGCACCGACCTTGCGACCTTCCTGCCGATGGTCTCGGCGACGGCGGCCATCAATGCCGGCACACTGGTCGCCATACCGCCGCGCGACCGCAGACTGGAGTCAACCCAGGTGACTCTGGTGCAATCGGCCGCGCGCATGGCATCGCCCTCAACGCGACTGGTTGCCGAAATGTTGGTGGCGCAGATGAAGGACAACGAGGAAGGATAGACGCCTTAAGCAGCGAGCTTTCCGGCCAGCGCGCGGAACCGTTCGAGCTGGTCCTGCTTCAGCGCACGGGTCTCGTCGCGGCCCACGAAGACCTTGAACATGACGCCACCATCGACATTGAGAAAGGCGACGAAGGCCGACGACTTGCCCATGAATGGGCGTTCGACAAACGCCACGCCGCCGCAGCGCTCATGACGCAGATGGCCGTGCAGCCCCTTGGGCTGCGTCAGATTGTAGTAGCCGTGGCCGATGGCGCCCGGCGACAGCGGCGCCGTGGTTTCGAAGATGCCATCCTCGGTGTGAACGATCAGCGTCACCTCGCCCCACTCGGCGATATCCGTCATCGCCGTGACGAACGCATCGGCGCCACCGCCGATGGTCACCATTTCCGAAGGCAGCGCTTCCAACACGGCACGCGCCGTGACGTTGCGCTCCCGCGC
Source organism: Tardiphaga sp. 709 (assembly GCF_032401055.1). Classification (NCBI taxonomy): domain Bacteria; kingdom Pseudomonadati; phylum Pseudomonadota; class Alphaproteobacteria; order Hyphomicrobiales; family Nitrobacteraceae; genus Tardiphaga; species Tardiphaga sp. 709. The sequence goes on from NZ_CP135529.1 coordinate 1,786,367, forward strand.
AACGGTCTCGATCACGGCGCCGGGATTCTCCGCCATATAGGTCTTCAGCGCGGCGAGATCCGTATTCAGCATGAGATGGCTCCGTGATCGATCATTGATGTGAGACGCAGTGCCTGCGATCAGGCCGCAGCGCTCTTGCGGCGCTCGGACTGGATCACTTCGAAACCCTCGAACTTGGGGTGACCGAGATAGAGGCTGGCGCCTTCCGACTTGTTGTCCGCGCGGGCATGCGCCTTGCGGAACTGCTCGGACTTGGTCCAGCCCTCGAAGTCCGCCTTGCTGGCCCAGACCGTATGCGACGAATACAGCGTGTGATCCTCGGCCACCGGACCCTTCAGCAGGCTGAACTCGATGAAGCCCGGCAATTCCGAGAGATAGGATTCGCGGGTCGCCCAGATATTCTCGAAAGCGGCTTCGGATCCGGTTTTGACCTGAAAGCGGTTCATGGCGATGAACATGGATGTCTTTCCTTTCGTGACGTCGAGAACCTATCATAACCGAAATCGCGCCCGGACATGAGCGCGATTCCTTGGAGGCTGGTGGATGCAGATGGCGATTATGCGCCGCCGAAATGCACCTTGATGCCACCCTTGTAAACGATGCCCGGACCAGGGGCGGTCCACAACGCGTCGTTCTGCGTTGTGCCATCGCTGGTCGACCCGGGAATGGCATAGGGGCGGTAATACTGGTTCAGGATGTTGTCGACCCCGAAATTCAACGTGATGTCCTGCGTCGGCTGATAGGCGACGTAGAGATTGACGAGGTCGTAGGAGGTCGATGGCACATACCCGGCCGGGATATCGGTATTGGCCGCGACCGAAGCCCACTGAGCCGAGATTGTCAGCTTGCGATCGAGCAGGCGGACGCCACCGGTGGTCGTGATCTTGCGCGGCTGAATCGTCGCAAGGCCGACATTGGTCTGCGTGTTTTTTCCGCTTTGAACTGTCGCGCCGACGCCCAGGAACCACAGGCCGGCGTCATAGGCCGTCTCGGCTTCGAAGCCCTCGATCTTGGCATTGGCGATGTTTTGGTACTGATAGAAGTTGCTATTGAGGATGCTGCCCGGGCGCCCCATGAAGACATAGTTGACGAGAACTGGCGTAGAGGCGACGAGGTCGATGTAGTCGTCAACGTCGTTGCGGAAGAAGTTAAACTTGGCGCGGAAACTGTCGCCCGACGTAAAGACGTCGTTGTATTTCAGATTGATGCCGACTTCCTTGTTCTTGCCGACTTCTGCCCGGAGGTTCGGGTTCGGCAAGAAGCAGAACAGGCCAGCGGTACCATCAGCACAGGTGACGAAAGTCGGTCCGCCGCCGGAAGCGTGGCCACCTGCGATGAGCGTTTCACTAATGGATGGTGCACGATAACCCTCCGCATAGCTCACATAGGGCGTAAAGCCCGCTACCGGCGTCACGCCGAGTGTGATCTTGGGCGACAGGCGCTCACCGCTGGATGAAACATTGTTAACACCCACGGCTGTTCCGCTTGAATTGAGCTCATAGTGGTCATAGCGCAGCGCGCCTATGACTTCGAGCCAACTCGAATAGTTAGACTTGAGCTGGACGAAGCCACCGGAGACCGTACGATCGCCGCTCGGCGTGGTGATGTTGGAGTTTCCACGCGAGTCGAAAGTTTTTACCTTGTCGTTGAAGACGTCGAAGCCATAGGTCACAGCATTGCGCCATCCGCCGACATCGAAACGCGAGGTGTTGTTGACGTCGACGCCGAATGTATCCAGCAAGTAGCCGCGCTGATCGCCAACGCAACCAGAAATATTGTTACCGGCGCTACCAGGGCCGCAAAGCGCGGCGCCGGCTGTCGAATAGTGATAGGTCTTGGTCTGATCGTTGTCGACGCGATTGCCGTAAAGCGAGACGTTGAAATCGAACAGCATGTCCTCTGGACGCGCGTATTTCCACGTCACCGTACCGGTATAGTTCTTTGCATTGGAGGCGTAGACGGACGAACCTTGATTCAGAGCGACCAGGGCCGGCGTTGTAGTTGGACCACGATTCAACTGACCAATCGTGTAGCTGTAGTCTTGGAACAGGCCGCCGAACTTCACCTCATGGCCGTCGGCGGGGCGAACCGTAACTTTCATCAGGCCCGCAGCGATATCGTTACCTGTATTGCCGATCTCGGTACCGGCACCATCCTTGTAGTTGCCCTGGGTCCGGTAGACTGCACCGCCGAACACATCGACCGTCGGGTCGACGCGCACGCCGCCGAACACGGAGCCGAGACCGCGATTGTTGTTGGAGCCGTAGGAGCCGCTCATATCCACGCCCCAGCGCTCACCGGGCCGCAGGACGTCATTGATATCCTTGGTGCGGAACGAGGCCACGCCGCCGATAGCGCCGGAGCCGTAGATATTGGCGGTCGGACCGCGGGTGATATCGATGCCGCCAATCAGTTCGGGGTCCAGAAAGAACGAGCCATTCGCATTATGACCGGAGCGCTGATAGTTCTGGCGCGCACCATCGACCACAACTGCGACACGGCCGAAGTCCTGCAAACCGCGGATATTGATGGCCGTGGACGGATCATCGCCACGATCCTGCATCCAGACACCAGGAACATTGTAGAAAAGCTGGCTCAGCCGGCTCGGCTGCTGCAGCTGGATCTGCTCCTGCGTCACGACGCTGACCGGGGCCAGCGCATCGATGGCGCGCTCCTGGGTCTTCGAAGCCGTCACCGTGATTTCATCGAGGGACTGGCCGCTGCGGCTGGCCTGCGCATTGGCGTTAGCTACCTGCGCCGGCACGGCTGCCGGCTTGGCGGCTGCGCGCTTCTTCTTGGCTGGTTTCGGCTTCTGCGGCTGCACGTCGCCTGCCTGCGCGGCGGCCTGTGCCAAGGCGGTCTCGGAGACCAACGCCCCCAACGATACGATCGACACACCCAACAACAAGGCGCGCGTAGTTATGCCCCCAAGAGCCATAGCCTAATCCCCAAACACAAATTTCAACGGATCGTGGCTGGCTGGCGCTGCGCGAGGCAGGGAGCTTGCTGGCTTTCGAATGCGACTCGGGGACCCCTGCCACCAAGTTGCCATTTTCGATTACGGTTCATTAACGGGGGGGTCAAGCAATCCCCGCCCTGTTTATACTGATTATAGACTGCAGTGCTTGGCGATGAGGTGCGACAAAACCTATAACGATGACAGAGACTTTCACGGATGGGATAGATCGGCGCTATGGATACGGGTTCTCACGACGGCAGCGCTGCCGCTCACGCCAAATCCTCAGCCGGGCGCAATGTGGTCGTAAATGGCGACCGGATGGACAGCAAGGAGCTGTTCGCGGATCAGCGTGAGTTGCTGATTACGCATGGCGACGAGACTTATCGCCTGCGCCTGACGTTCCAGAACAAGCTGATCCTCACCAAATGACCACCGGCCTCCCTGTTCGACGTCATCGCATCGCGCATGCGCTGCAATGTGTAGCGCTTGCCGGCACGCTGGCATTCTCTGCCGCGGCCTCAGCGGAAGACGCCGTTGTGCGCGACGCACGTGGACGCGACGTCACCATCGGCCATCCGACCCGCATCGTCTCAATCGGCGGCGCGGTAACCGAAATTCTTTATGCTCTCGGCGCTGACGACCGCATCGTCGCCGTCGATACGACCAGCCTGTATCCGCCGAAGGCCATGGCCGACAAACCCAATGTCGGTTACATGCGCCAGCTTTCGGCGGAAGGCGTACTCGGGCTCAATCCGCAGCTTGTGCTGGCCATCGCGGGCTCCGGCCCGAAAGAAACCATCGACGTCATCGACGCCGCCAAGATACCGCTGATCATGGTGCCGGATACGTTTACCGAAGCCGGCATGGTGGAGAAGATCAGGCTGGTCGCCAAGGTCGCAGGCGTCGAGGCACGCGGCGAATGTCTCGCCAACGCCGTGGCCAGCGATCTTGCCGCACTGCGTGAATTGCGCGCCAAGGTGAAAGCCCCGCCACGGGTGATGTTCGTGATGTCCTTCCTCGATGGCCGCGCCATGGTCGCAGGCCAGAAGACGGCAGCCAACGAAATCATCAAGCTGGCCGGCGGTTTGAATGTCGCGGACAGTTTCGACGGCTACAAGATCATGAGCGATGAAGCCATCGCCGCAGCCAAGCCGGATACCGTGCTCTCGATGGAGCGCGGCAAGGATACGCTACAGGCCGACACCGTGTTTGCCAGCCCGGCATTCGCACTGACACCCGCCGCGAAGACCAAGAATCTGGTCGCCATGGACGGCCTCTATCTGCTCGGCTTCGGCCCACGCACGGCAGCTGCCGCGCGCGACCTTGCCGTGAAGCTCGATCCGGCACTGACCGCTGACGCAGCCTCGTTCAAGCCCGCCTCGCTCGCCGTCAACTGTCGTCAATAAGATGACTGCTGCCGACGCCAAGCTGACTGCGTTTGTCAGAACGAGGGGCCGGGTGCGCCGCCCTGCAACCATCGTTGTCCTGTGCGGCCTGTTCGCAGCACTCCTGCTGACGGTGCTGCTTGCCGCCACGCTTGGCGCCGCCGGCATCCCACTGTCCCGCCTGCCCGCAGCACTCGGCCTCGCGGCTGCCGATCCCGCCAATCCATTTGCTGCGCGCGATCAACTGATCCTGTGGTCGATACGGATTCCGCGCATTGCCATCGCCGCCATGATCGGCGGCATGCTGGGCGCCGCCGGCGCGATCATGCAGGGCCTGTTTCGCAACCCCCTCGCCGATCCGGCGCTGGTCGGCGTCTCCAGCGGCGGGGCATTTGCTGCAGCGGGCGCCATCGTCATCAGCGACAGCCGCTTTGCGCATTACGTTGCTTTTCTGCAGCCGTTCCTGCTGCCGCTTGCGGCCTTCATCGGCTCGCTGCTCACCACCATCATTCTTTATCGAATTTCCAGCCGCAGCGGACGCACCTCCATCGCGCTGTTCCTGCTCGCCGGCATTGCTATCGCCGCGATCGCTAATGCGGGCATCGGCCTTCTGGTGTTCATCGCCGACGACCGGCAATTGCGCGACATCACGTTCTGGCTGCTCGGCTCGCTCAGCGGCGCGACCTGGAGCAAGGCGGCGACGATTGCGCCCATGCTGGCGCTGGGGCTGATCGGGATGCTCTTCACCAGCCGCGGCCTCGACGTGCTGATCCTCGGCGAATCCGAGGCCTTCCATTCCGGCGTCCATGTCGAGCGCCTCAAGCGCATCTGCATCGTGCTGGTGTCGGTCATGACCGGCGCGGCGGTATCGGTCTGCGGCGTGATCGGCTTCGTCGGCATCGTCGTGCCACACCTGCTACGGCTGATGATTGGACCGGGTCATCGGCTGTTACTGCCGGCATCCGTCGGTCTCGGCGCCAGCCTGCTGGTCGGAGCCGATACGCTCGCCCGCACCATCGTGGCGCCGGCCGAGATGCCCATCGGCATCCTGACTGCCGCCGTGGGCGCGCCGATCTTCCTGCTGATCCTGCTGCGTCAGCGCGGGCTGGTGGGGCTGTGACGTCAATGGCCGACACACCCGTCCTCACAGCATCCGGCATCTCGCTGATCATCGGCCAGGCCACGCTGCTCAATCATGTCGATCTCGCCATCACAAGCGGCGAGATGGTCGCCATTGTCGGCCCCAACGGCGCCGGGAAGTCGACGCTGCTGCGCCTGCTCTCGGCCGATCTGCGTGCGTCGCGCGGCGCCATCACGCTGAAAGGCCGCGACCTCCACGCCTGGTCGCCCGCCGAACTGGCGATGCGGCGCGCGATGCTGTCGCAACATGTTAGTGTGAGCTTTCCATTCACGGTCGAGGAAGTCGTGCAGATGGGTCGGGGCAACCAGCCGCTGGCTTCTGCGCAATCGCTCGTCAATGCCGCCATCGATGAAGTGGGACTTGGCGACTTCCGCCACCGCGAATTGACGACGCTCTCCGGCGGCGAGCAGCAGCGGGCGCATTTCGCGCGCATCCTCGTGCAGCTCGCCTGCGGCGAAGCTGCGCATGGTCCTGGAATCCTGCTGCTCGACGAGCCCACATCATCGCTCGATCTGCGTCACCAGATCGAACTGGTCGAAATTTCGCGGCAGCGTGCGCGCAACGGCACCGCTGTGATCGCGGTGCTGCACGATCTCAATCTCGCAGTTCGGTTTGCAGATCGCATCATCGTGATGCGCAACGGCGCCGTTGCAGCGGAAGGAACGCCGGCGGAAACGATCACCAGCGATGTGATCCGCCGCGTGTTCGATATCGACGTCGTGGTTGCACGCACCGACGATGGTGCGCCCTATTTGCTACCGCAGATGATGCAACAGATTGCAAACTCAACATCCGTAACGGCTTGACTGCAGCTCTGCAGAGCGCATCATCATGTTCAAGCATGCATGTGCACGAGTAACATTGTTGCTCACGGGAACTCGCTTTTATCTGAACTCCCGATCAACTGATGCATTGCCTTCCTGTCGCAACAAACCACGGAGATTTCCCCATGGGTCATGCACACAGGTCAACAGCGCTGGTCGTCGAGAACGACGAAGCACAACGCACACTGGTCAGCCTGCTGCTCGAAGAGAGCGAGATGAACGTCATCGAATGCGAAAGCGCGGAGGCGGCCGTACTGGTGCTGGAGGAATCCGGCGACAATGTTGCAATGGTCTTTACCGACGTGGAACTCGCGGGCATGATGGACGGCATAGAGCTCGCTTATCTCGCCAAGCAACGCTACCCCGATATGCATGTGATCGTGACCTCAGGTGCACCTCGCGTGCGCCGCCTGCCCGACGGCACACTGTTCATGGCCAAGCCATGGAGCCCGATCGATCTGCTCCGCGCCGCACAACAATCGTTTCACTGATACAGGTCAAATCGGTCCGCGCGGACCGGCGGATGCCGCCCGCGTGGAACCGTCTTGCATTGCTGCAGCGCAACGTCGATAATTCGGCGATCACACCTGCCGCAGCAAGGGTTTCATGCCGTTCGACCTCCTCATTCGCAACGCCACGCTTCCCGACGGCCGCACGGGCCAGGATATCGCCATTAAAGGGGGCCGCATCGTCGCGGTGCAGCCCAATCTGGCGGGAGAGGCCGGACGTGTGATCGATGCCGCCGGGCATCTGGTCTCGCCGCCCTTCGTCGACATCCACTTCCATATGGACGCGACGCTGTCGCTCGGCCTGCCGCGGCTGAATGTGTCCGGCACCCTGCTCGAGGGCATCGCGCTGTGGGGCGAGTTGAAGCCACACCTCACCTATGAGGCACTGGTCGAACGCGCGCTGCGCTATTGCGATCTCGCGGTGGCACAGGGGCTGCTGGCGGTGCGTACCCATGTAGATATCTGCGACGACCGGCTGCTGGCTGTCGATGCGCTACTCGACGTCAAGAAGCAGGTCGCTCCCTATCTCGATCTCGAATTGGTGGCGTTCCCGCAGGACGGCTATTTCCGCTCTCCGACGGCTGCGCAAAATCTCGCCCGTGCCCTCGACAAGGGCGTTAGCATCGTCGGCGGCATTCCGCATTTCGAGCGCACCATGGCGGATGGTGCCGCATCGGTGAAGGTACTCTGCGAGATCGCTGCTGCGCGCGGCCTGCGCGTCGACATGCATTGCGACGAAAGCGACGATCCGCTCTCACGCCATATCGAGACGCTGGCCTATGAAACCCAGCGGTTGGGATTGCAGGGCCGCGTTGCCGGCTCGCACCTGACCTCGATGCATTCGATGGACAACTACTATGTCTCGAAACTGCTGCCCCTGATCGCCGAAGCCGGCGTCGCGGCCATTGCCAATCCGCTGATCAACATCGTGCTGCAGGGCCGCCACGACAGTTACCCCAAGCGCCGCGGCCAGACCCGCGTTCCGGAGATGCGATCTCACGGAATAAATGTGGCATTCGGCCAGGACTGCTGCATGGACCCGTGGTACTCGCTGGGCTCGGCAGACATGCTCGAAGTCGCGCATATGGGCCTGCATGTCGGACAGATGACCAGCCGCGATGCGATGCGTTTCTGCTTCGATTCGGTCACCACCAATCCGGCAAAGATCATGGGCCTCGATGGCTACGGCCTCGATGTCGGCTGCAACGGCGACCTCGTGCTGCTGCAGGCGCACGATCCCATCGAAGCGATCCGCCTGAAGGCAACGCGGCTCGCGGTCGTGCGCCGCGGCAAGGTGATCGCCGAAACGCCCGCGCGGATCGGCCGGCTTGCGCTCGATGGCCGCCCGACATCGGTCGATCCGGCCGCCTACGCGCCGCCGACTTGATCTCTCGACCCCCTCCCTCGCATCGTCTGGCAGCATGACATCAGCCTCTCCCCATTCTCTGCGCGTTGCCGTTATCGGCGGCGGCGTGGCTGGCGCTTTTGCCGCGCTCATTCTGTCCAAGCTGCCGCAGATCGGGACGATCACCGTGCTGGATCGCGACGGCGCCTTCGGACGTGGGCTCGCCTATTCCGCGAAAGCCCAGTGGCACCGCATCAACGTCCCCGCTTACAAGATGGGCGGCCTCGGCGCCGACGATGATGGCTTCGTCGAATGGCTGACGGAGACTGGCCAAACTGACTGGCCGGATTACTCGACATCCTTCGTGCCCCGCCGGGTCTATGGCGACTACATCTCGACGAAGTTCAACGAACTGACCGGCACCGGGCGTGTGACGCCGTGGCAGGATGTGGCTCTGAGTGTGGCGCGGCAGAGCGATGGCTATCGCGTTGCGACGGCATCGGGCGCGATCATCGACGCCGATCTGGTGTTCCTCTGTCTTGGCAACCAGCCACCATCGCCATTTCCCGGCATCGAGGCATCGCCGCGCTCGATCACCAATGTCTGGACGCCGGGCGCGCTCGATCCGATCGGAAAGGACGATCGCGTGCTGGTCATCGGCACCGGCGCCACCGCGGTCGATATGGTGATCGATCTCGTCCATCGCGGCATGCGCGCGCCCATCACGATGGTCTCGCGGCGCGGGTTGCTGCCGCTGATCGACGTGCCGGCGCAGACCGATCCTGATCCGATGACGTCATTCCCGGTGCCCACTGCGCGCGGCCTTCTGGCGGCGTTGCTCAGGGACACCCGCCGCAAGGTTGCCTCAGGAATTCCATGGCAGACGATGGTCGACACGTTTCGATTGTCGATCGGTGAACTCTACAGGAATGCCTCCGAGACCGAACGTGCCCGTTTTGCGCGACACCTGCGTGCGATCTGGATGGTGCATCGTCATCGGCTGGCGCCCGACGTCGCCGAACTCCTGGAAGAGTTACAGCGGGACAACCTCCTCGACGTGGTCGCTGGTCGCATCGCCAGCGCGATTGCGACACCGTCGGGACATGACGTCACTATCCGCAAGCGTGGACACGGCGAGATGATCAACCTCGCCACCAACTGGATTCTCAACTGTACCGGCCCGGAAGAGCGTTATGATCGCCTGGGTGATCCGCTCATCAAATCCCTGCTCGCAACCGGCTACGTCCGCACTGGCTTCAACGGCCTCGGCCTCGATGTCGCCCCAACCTGTGAGCTGCGTGACAGCGCCGGTCATGTTCAGCCCGGCTTCTATGCCATCGGCCCGGCGACGCGCGGCGCGTTCTGGGAAGTGACTGCGGCGTCCAACATTCGGCGGCAGTTGCTGGCCGTGAGCGAGCAGTTGAAGACGCTCTAGCCCTTCCGCCACGGCACGATGGCGCGCTCCAGCGCGTCGAAGCTGGCGTTCATCACGAAGCCAATGATCGCGATGACGAACAGGCCGACATACATGGTCTGGACGTCGAACAGCTCCCACGCATTCCAGATCATGTAGCCGAGCCCCTGCTTGGCGCCGACCATCTCGGCGATGGCGATCAGCACCAGGCCCATGCCGGCGCCGAGCTTGATGCCGGTCATGATCAGCGGCAATGCGCCGGGCAGCGCTACGGTACGAAACATGTTGAAGCGGCTGGCGCCGAAATTGCGGCCGACGTCGAGGAAGATCGGCGCGATCTGTCGCACGCCGGCCGCGGTATTGATCACCACCGGATAGAACACGCCGATCGCGACCATTGCGATCTTCGAACTTTCGCCGAGGCCGAAGATCAGCAGGATCAGCGGCAGCAGGGAGCTCTTCGGAATTGGGTAAGTCGCGGAGATCAGGGGATCGAAGGCCGCACGTATCGGCCGATAGAGCCCAATAGCAAGGCCGATCACGATGGCCGGCACACAGCCAACGATAAAACCGGCAGCGAGGCGATACAGGCTGGCTCCCACATGACGCCACAGCGCGCCGGAGGAAGCGAGCTCGAACAGATGCCCAATGATGTTCGAGGGCGCCGGGAAAAACCTGACATCAACGATGCCAGTGCGGGCGCAGATTTCCCACAGGCCCAGCAGCACCAGCGGCGACAGGATGCTGATGGTGCGATCGCCCCACAGCGAGCGGGCGCGGACCGAACTCATGCCTTGCTCCCCGGCTCGCGGCTGCGCGCGCGATCGACCTCTTCGCGCAGTTGCGCCCAGATGTCATAGACCAGTTCGCCGTAAGCCGGCGTGTGCCGGAGTTCGACGACGTTGCGTGGCCGCGGCAGGTCCACCGGCACGATGGTCTTGATGCGCCCCGGCCCCGCTGTCATGACCATGATGCGATCACCGAGCGTCACGGCTTCGTCGACGCTGTGGGTGATGAAGACCACGGTCTTGCGGGTCTCTTCCCAGATCCGCAGCAGTTCTTCGTGCAGCAATGTCTTGTTCTGCTCGTCGAGCGCCGAGAACGGCTCGTCCATCAGCAGGATATCGGGATCATTGGCGAAGGCCCGCGCGATGGAGACGCGCTGGCGCATACCGCCGGAGAGCTGATGCGGATAAAGCACGCGCGCACCATACATGCCGGTCTTGTTCAGATAGTGCCCAACCACGTCATCGACGCGCGCCTTCGGAACATTGCGCATCGTCAGACCGTAGGCGGCGTTGTCCCACACGGTCATCCAGGGAAACAACGAGTCCCCCTGGAACACCATGGAATTTTGCGGATGGCCGGGCTGCGGATTGGCGATATCGATCCGGCCTTCCGATGGCGCATCCAGTCCGGCAAGCATGCGCAGCAAGGTCGTCTTGCCGCAGCCGCTTGGACCGACCACCACGAAGAAGGTGCTGGCCGGGATATCGAGCGTGATCCGGTCCAGCGCCAACTGCGTATCATGCCGCTTGGTGACGTCGCGCAGACTGATCTTCGCCGCGGGCACTGGCCCGCTATCCCCGATTCCTGCTGTCGACATCTGCACTGCCATCGTTACGTTTCTCTACGCCGTTTTACTTGGGCCGCGCGAACGGCCCCAGGACTGGCTTCAGTCCATCGACATAGGACATGTCGACGACCTTGGCTGCCTCGATGTCGCTGGTGACCAGCCCGCGCGACTTGAAGTAAGCGAGATCGGTTTCGACGCTGGGCAGATTGATCTGACCGTCGGGATCGATGAACACCGGCACGATCTGATGCAGCAGTGCCATATCCTTGATCCCCGTCATTTCGGCGATGTCCTTGATCATGTCCTCGGCGCCGGGCCCCGCGATCTTGCCGTCCTTCAGCGTCGCCGCATAGGCGCGCACGCCGCGCAGATAGGCCTTGAGGAAGGCCGTGACGGTCTTGCGGTCCTCGGCGAACTTGCCATTGATCAGCAGCATGGCGGTCTGTTGCACCGGATAGAAATCATCGAGGCCGACGAAGCGCACAGCGACATTGTTGCGCACCATTGCCGTCACACCCGGCTCCGCCGAGATCGCCGCGTCGATCGCCTTGTTGGCGAAGGCGGTGAGATGCTGCGGGAATGGCAGGAAGACCTTTTCGATATCCTCGTCCTTTAGCCCGGCCTTTTTCAGCGCCTGGTTGATGACGGACTCATCGGCCGCGCCATTGGCGATGATCGCGACCTTCTTCCCTTTGAGATCCGTGAGCGACTTGAACGCGCCAGACTCGATCAGATCCTTGCGCACCATCAGCGCCTTGTAGCTGTAACCGGCGATATTGGTGCCCTTGTCGGCCACCATCTTCAGCTTGAGGCCACGATTGACGGCATTATAGAGCCCGGCGGAAGCCGCGCCTGCCGATGCGTCGAGATCGCCAGCGCCGAGCGGGGCCACCATCTTGGCACCGGAATCGAACGGGATCAGTTCAACCTTGACGCCCTCTTCCTTAAAGTAACCGCGCTTCTCCGCGAGGAACAGACCGATATCCGATGACAGATTGGTCGTCCCCACCTTGACCGTCTTCATCTCCTGGGCGTTCGCAAGACCCAGCATCGACATCGCAACACCGGCGGCAACAAGCAGACGTTTCAGCATGATCGGTCCCTCTTTATTTCGCATGAAAGTGATACAGCAGAACGCGCTGCAGCTCAGGGCAAGCGTGGAAACAGACGCCTCGGATTGGTTTCAGCAATCAGTTCGATATCGGCAGCGGAAAAGCCCGCAGCCTTGACGCTGGCAAGGGGATCGCGATCCGCCGGCGGGAAGGACTCGTCAGTACCGAGCGCGACGCGTTCGATGCCTACGGTATCGGCGAGGAAACGCAACGCTTTCGGCGCATGCACGATGCTGTCATAGCCGATGCGCGAGGCGTAGACCGATGGATCGCATTGCGCGACATCGCCCTGCCCCGCGCGATCCATCCGCGCATGCATCACGTCGAAGCGACCCAGCAGATAAGGAAATGTGCCGCCGCCATGGCTGAGGACGATCGAGAGCGACGGGAAGCGATCGAGCACACCTGAGAAGATGATCGAGCCAATTCCGAGTGTGGTATCGAACGTGTATTGGGCGATCTGCGTCAGCGCGAATTTCGCGGCACGCGGCGCAGCATCCACCAAAACGGGATGCAGGATGACCGGCAGCCCCAAGGCTTCCGCCTTGGCCCAGAACAGATCGAGCGGCTTCTCGCCGATATTGACGCCTTCAACATTGGCCGGGACCATGACCGCGACGGCGCCGAGACCCACAACGCGGTCGAGTTCGGCCGCAGCATCGGCAGCGTCGACCAGCGGCACCGAGGCGACAAAGGAAAAGCGGTCATTGTTAGTATGGCACCACTCGCCCAGCGTATCGTTGAGCATACGATGCCAATGCGCGCAGGCATCTTTCTGAAGGCCATAGCCATAGATGTCCGGCCATGTGGCGACCAGTTGCCGGTCGAGACCCTGGCGGTCGAGGCTGGCACGGCGTTGTTCAACCGGCTCGACCAGTTGCGGGAAGAACGGCCGAACCCTGAAACCATAGTCGAAGCCGAGGGCCGGCGGCTTGCCATTCCCTGATGGCAGCAGCCTCACACCGCAATAGGCGCCGCGGCCATCGATCGCGGACAGCAACTGCGGCGGCACGTAATGGGCATGGATATCGATCGGCACAATCAGTCCCTATGCGGCATTGGTCGTGCGCTCGCGCGCATCCTTGATGAGGCGCCACAGACGCGGCGGCGTCAGCGGCAAGTGATGAATCTCGACATCGAGCGGCGCCAGTGCTGCCGCCACCGCATTGGCCGTCGCTGCAGCCACAGCAACGATCCCGCCCTCGCCCGCGCCCTTGGCACCCAGCGGATTGCTCGGCGACGGCCGCAGCTCCAGCGTCACCGCGCGCAGGACTGGAAAGTCGCTCGCGGTCGGCACCAGATAATCGGCCAGAGAGGCGTTCAAGAGCTGTCCCTGATCGTCATAGATCAGATGATCGAGGAAAACGCCACCCAGTCCCTGCACGATGGCACCGATCGCCTGCCCGTGCACGATGGCCGGATTGATAGCACGCCCGACATCTTCGACTGCGATGTAATCGAGAACTTTCACCGCGCCCGTACGTGGATCGACGGTGACATGTGCCGCATGGGTGCCGTAGCTATAGGTGCGCACATCGTTGGAGAATGTGCCGTCAGCTTGTAATTCACTATCGGCGGCGAGCGACACGAGCGACACGGATGCGCCGTTATCGGCGATGACGTTCGCGTTCACGATCTTCAATTCGCTGTTGGGCCTGCCCAGATGATTGGACGCCTGCTGCAGGATCTTCTCGCGGAGCCGGGTGGCGGCGTCGAGCACGGCCGAACCGCCCATCACCACCGCACGCGAATGATAGGTGCCAAAGCCCTCATCGAGCAGCGTGGTCGAGCCATGCAGCACACGGATGCGATCGAACGGGATCGACAGCGTATCCGATGCGATCTGGCCGAGCACCGTCTCCAGACCCTGCCCTAGCACGGATGAGCCGACGGCCACCGTCAGCGAGCCGTCCTTTTCGAGGGTAAGCGCGGCGTTCTCCTTCGGGCCGGCGCCGCCGCTTTCGACGAAACAGCCGAGCCCGATGCCATGACGTACGCCATCTATCAATTTGCCTTGCAGATGACGTTTCTCGAACCAGCCTATCTCTTTCAAGGCGCGCTCGAACACCTCGACATAGTCGCCGGTGTCGTAGGATGTCGGCCCCTCATAGGGCACGAGCCCATCGATCGGATATGGCAATTCCTGTTCGGTGATCAGGTTTTTGCGCCGGAATTCGGCGATGTCGATGCCGAGATCCATGGCGGCCATGTCGATCAGCCGCTCGCGAAAGAAATTCGCCTCGAAGCGGCCCGGCCCGCGATAGGTGCCGACCGGCGTCTTGTTGGTCATGAAGGCTTCGACGGAGACGCTGACATTGGGGATGCGATAAGGGCCGGGCAGAAACTGCGCTGCCTTGGCCGGCACCACGCCGCCATTGGTGCGGATATAGGCGCCCATATCGGCGAATACCCGGCCGCACAAACCCAGCATCATTCCGTCGCTGCGGCAGGCGAGCGACAATTCGCAGGCGATATCGCGTGAGTGATTGATCGCCATCAGATGCTCGCGGCGATCCTCGATCCATTTGACCGGGCGTGCCAGTTTGCGGGCAGCGAAGGGGATCAGGAAATCCTCGGGATAGAATTCGCCGCGCACACCGAAGCCGCCGCCGACATCGATCTCGATCAGATCGATGTCATCCTCGCGAAGGCCCAGCATCTGCGCCAGCGCGCGGCGGTTATAGAACGTAACCTTTGTCGCGCCTGTGACGACGAGCCGACCGGCCGATGAATTCCATTCTGCGAGAAGGCCCCGCGTCTCCATGGGCAGCGCCGTGTGGCGCTGCACGCTGAAGCGCTCGGTGCGCACATAGTCCGCCGACGCGAAGGCCGCATCGGCATCGCCAAACCCGGCATCGTAGCGCAGCGCAACGTTATCTTCGGCGAAGTCGAACAGCGGAGTTTCACTTGCGCCGCGCTCAGTGACTGCGGACAGCGCTTCAAATTCGATGCTGATCGTCTCCAGCGCATCCTCGGCCAAGGCGCGGCTGTCGGCGACGACGATAGCGATGGGCTCACCGACATAACGCACCTTGTCGCTTGCGATGACAGGCTGACGGAATGGCTCGAATTCGGGCAGCGGCGCCAGGCGAAGCGGGATGATGGGGATGGTGCCGCCGATATCTTGCGCCGTAAGCACGGCGTGAATACCCGGCATCGCCAGCGCAGCCGATGCGTCGATGGACGCGATCCGCGCATGGGCGATGGGGCTGCGCAGGATCGCGGCATGCAGCATCCCCTCGACGGCAAGGTCATCTGCAAATTTGCCGGATCCCGACAGGAAGCGCGCATCCTCCATGCGCTCGACCGCGCTGCCGACCAGGAGTTTGGCGATATCGCTCATTGCGCCGCCTCGCATTGCACGTCGCTATAGGCAATGCGGGCTTCCATGATCGCCGCGATGATCGGCAGATAACCGGTGCAGCGACATAGATTTCCGGAAATCACTTCTCGGATGCGATCCTCATCTGCATGTGGCTCGTGGGTCAGCAATGCATGCGCCGTCGCGAGAATGCCGGCCGTACAGAAGCCGCATTGCAAAGCGTGATGTTTGCGGAACGCAAGCTGCAACGCACTGAGATGCGCTGCGCTGCCAAGACCCTCGACGGTGGTTATCTCGCGTCCTTCTGCCTGCGCCGCCAGCATCAGGCAGCCGCGGACGGCGGCACCATCGACGATGACCGTGCAGGCACCGCAGACCCCGTGCTCGCAGCCCAGGTGTGTGCCGGTCAGGTGCAATTCGTCGCGCAGCGCATCCGCCAGCGTGGCGCGTGGTTCGACCGTGACGGTCGTTTGCGTGCCGTTGACGGTTAAACGGACAGGGCGCGCCGATATCATGCTGCCTCCGGCAAAGTGATGTCGGCCGCACGCGCCAGCGCCCGCTCCAGCAACACACCGAGAAGATCGCGGCGATAGGCAGCCTCCGCGTGGATATCATCGGCAGGATCGACCGCGTCCCGCGCGGCAGCCCCGGCCTGTAAAATCACGTCGGCATCGATCCGGCGGCCATCGAGGATGGCCTCGACACCGGGCAGTCGCATGGGGCGATCCGCAACGCCGATGACCCCGATATGCGCGTTATACGCCAGGCCCTGCGCGTCGATGTCGTAAAATGCGGCAACACCCGCCAGCGCAAAATCTCCGCGGCGGCGCGCAAATTCCTCGAAGGCCCAGCGCCGCGCCTTCTTCCAAAGCGGGAGACGTATGCTGGTCAAGATTTCGTTGGCCTCCAGAACCGTGCTGAGACCGCCGGTGATGAACTCGTTTGCGCTCAAGATGCGGGTCCCGGTCGATCCGACGATCGTCAGCATCGCATCGCAGGTCACCGCAATGCCCGGCATCTCGGCGGCCGGATCGGCATGGGCCATGCTCCCGCCGACGGTGCCGCGGTTACGAACCTGGTAATGCGCGACATGGGCGATGGCCGCCGCCAGTAGCGGATGCGCCTGTGCGAGCCGCGCATCACGCTCGATATCCCGCCAGGTCACGAGGGCGCCAAAGTCGATGCCCTCAGCGGAAATACTGATACTTTTGAGATCTGGCAGCCGTCCGATATCGACCAGCACGCTTGGTGCCGCCAGCCGGAAAGCAAGCATCGGCATCAGGCTCTGCCCACCCGCGATCACCTTGGCATTGCCACCATGCGCCGCGAGCGCGGCAATCGCCTCGGTCAGCGTAGCAGGGCAAATATAGTCCAGCGGCGGAAGCTTCATGGGCTGATTTGCTACTTCTCAATTGCTGAGAACACTATCTTATCTTATAAGAAGGTACGCGCACGGCAATGTTTGTTGGTGCGCAAATGATATCCACATGCTGCCGTTTCCATTGGCAAGCATTACCGAATGGAGGTTCCGTTGGCCATCAAGAGAGCCGCAACTGCGTCGAAACGCGTCGACCAGACGGACCGTCCTCCTGCTGCGGATGGCAGTTCGCGAAAGATACTTCGCGCCCTGCTGGCCTTCTCCACCGATCGTCCGCGGCATTCCGCAGAAAGCCTGTCTGAACAGATCGGCGTGCCACTGTCGTCGACTTATCGGTATATTGGCATCTTGCGCGAAGCCGACCTCATCGACGAAGACGGCCGCGGCTCGTTCGTGCTCGCGCCGCGCGTCATCGGCCTGGCTCAGGCGGCCCGAGCCGGCACCGATCTCGCCTCCATTGCACGCCCCTTCATGAAGCGCGTCTCTCAGGAGGTCGGAGAAACCATCATCCTGCTACGCCGATCGGCCGATCGCGCCGTATGTATCGAGCGCGCCGAATCGTCGTCACGCATTCGCCTGACCTTCGAGGTCGGAACGGCCTTGCCGCTGCACCGTGGCGCCGGACCGAAGATGCTGCTCGCGCATATGCCTGAAGCTGAATGCGAGACAATCCTCGATGACGCCGTTCGGCGCGATCCCGGCTTCGCACCACATCGCAGGCTGCTGGTGCGCGAGCTCGCCGTGATCCGCGAGCAGGGATGGTCGGAGTCGCGTGCGGAGATCACGCCGCATGTCTATGCCGTCTCCGTTCCCGTCCGCGATTCCAGCGGTGTGATCGCCGCGGTCTCGTTCGTCACGCCAGCATTCCGCACGCCCAAAGCCAGCCAGATCAGGCTGCGCGAACATCTGCAGCATGCGGCCACGGATATCAGCAGGGCTTACGCAGCCGTCAGCCTCTGACGGCCGCGTGTAACGGAAACGATCAGATCGGATAGTGCTGCGGGCCAGTCTCGATGGTAATCCAGCGCAGTTCAGTGAACTCAGCAATGCCGGCCTTGCCGCCGAACCGACCGTAGCCCGACGCCTTCACCCCGCCGAACGGCATCTGCGCCTCGTCATGCACGGTCGCGCCGTTAATGTGGCAGATTCCAGACTCGATCCGCTTCGCGACATCCAGTGCACGGGCGATATCGCGGCCGAACACCGCTGCCGATAGTCCGTATTCGGTATCGTTGGCCACACGCACGGCTTCCTCGACACCATCGACGCGCACCACGCTGACAATCGGGCCGAAGGATTCCTCGCTGTAGATGCG
This sequence comes from Tardiphaga sp. 709, assembly GCF_032401055.1. Taxonomy (NCBI): domain Bacteria; kingdom Pseudomonadati; phylum Pseudomonadota; class Alphaproteobacteria; order Hyphomicrobiales; family Nitrobacteraceae; genus Tardiphaga; species Tardiphaga sp. 709. Next base: position 1,804,647 of record NZ_CP135529.1, read on the forward strand.
CATCGCCGAGGTGACGTGATCGAGTACTGTAGCCGACATCAGCGTGCCATCGACGCTGCCGCCTGCCACAACGCGGGCGCCCTTGCCCACGGCGTCCTTGATCAGCGCCTGCATGCGATCCGCAGCATCCTTGCCGATCAGTGAACCGAGCGGTGTATCGCCCTTGCGGGGATCGCCAGCGACAAGATGACCGGCCTTGGCGGCGAGCTTGGCCACGAAAGCATCAGCGACCCTCTGATCAACCACAAGGCGCTCGGTAGACATGCAGATCTGCCCCTGATTCATGAATGCTCCAAAGGCCGCGGCCGCCACTGCTGCATCAAGATCCGCATCGTCGAGCACCACCAGCGGCGCCTTGCCGCCGAGTTCGAGCAGCACCGGCTTGAGATATGTCGCGGCAGTCTGCGCGATGATGCGCCCGACGCGGGTCGAACCGGTAAAGTTGATCCGGCGCACGGCGGGATGCGAGATCAGCGCATCGATCAGCGCGGGCGCATCTTCCGGCGCGTTGGTGATCACATTAAGTACGCCCGGCGGCAGACCGGCTTCGCGCAGGCACTCGCCGATCAACCGATGTGTGCCCGGGCAGATTTCCGATGCCTTGAGAATGACAGTGTTGCCGCAGGCCAGCGGTAGCGCGACCGCACGTACGCCGAGGATGACCGGCGCATTCCACGGCGCGATGCTGAGCACAACGCCCGCGGGCTGGCGGATCGCCATCGAGATGCAGCCGGGCTTGTCGGACGGGATCACCTCGCCGGAAATCTGCGTCGTCATCGCCGCCGCCTCGCGCAGCATGTTGGAGGCGAGATGAACATTGAAGCCGGCCCAGCCGGCGGTGGCCCCAGTTTCTGATGCCATCAGTGCGATGAAGTCAGGCGCCTTGCTGGCAAGGATATCGGCCGCCTTCAACAGAATGGCGCGCCGTGCTCCCGGCCCCGTCGCCGACCATACAGGGAAAGCAGCGGCAGCGGCATCAGCGGCACGCTTGGCATCGGCGATTTGGGCTGCCGCGGCGCGCGAGGCGATATCGCCGGTCATCGGATTGAGGCGATCGAATGTCGCGCCGTCGATGGCCTGCACATCCTGGTTCTCGAGCAGCAGATTGATCTGGTTCATGGCGATGTCCTCCGTTGGATGTTTTTGAAATGCTCAGGCCGCGCCGCTGGCGAGACCGCCGAGATAGGCGCGGCGCACGGCGTCGTCGGATTGAAGGGCTGCAGCGGTGCCGCTGCCGGTGATCCTGCCGTTCTCGATCAGGTAGCCGCGATCGGCGATAGCGAGACTTTCGCGGGCGTTCTGCTCCACCAGCAGCAGGCCGACACCGGTCTCACGCACCTTGCGCAAAGCGGCGAACAATTCGCGGACCAGCAGTGGCGAGAGGCCAAGGGACGGTTCGTCGAGCAGAAGGATGTCGGGGTTCGACATCAGCGCGCGACCGATAGCGACCATCTGCTGCTCGCCGCCGCTCATGGTACGCACCGTCTGCGCCAAGCGTTCGCCGAGCCGCGGGAACAGCGTCATCACCTTGGCACGCTGCGCTGCCTCGACAGCCCGCGCACGCTTCGGATTGGCGCCGAGCAGCAGGTTTTCGGCCACGGTCAACTCGCCGAATACACCACGCCCTTCCGGTACCAGCGCAAGCCCAGCTTCCACGATCTCATGAGGCGGCAGACGGGACAGATCACGACCGGCGAGTTTGACGATCTTGGCTGGTGACGGGAGCAAGCCGGCGATGGCCTTGAGCAACGATGACTTGCCGGCGCCATTGGCGCCGAGAATGACAATGATCTCGCCGCGCTCGACATGGAGCGCCGCATCGCTCAACGCGTGATGCTGGCCATAGGTGACGCTGATATTGGAGACCTCAAGCATCCGCCGGCACTCCCAGATAGGCTTCGATCACCGCAGGGTCGCTCAGCACAGCAGCTACAGGCCCTTCTGCAATCTTGCGGCCACTGCTCATGACCACACAGCGATCGCAGAGCGAACGGATCGCATCCATCACGTGCTCGACCAGCAGAATCGACAGCCCCTCCTGTTTGAGCGATCGGATCAGCTCGATGCCGATCAGCAATTCGGACGGGTTCAGACCGGCGAGCCATTCGTCGAGCAGCAGCAGGCGCGGCTGCAGCGCCAGCGCGCGTGCCAGTTCGAGCCGCTTGCGGTCGATATAAGTGAGTTCCGATGCGGGCCGTCCGGCAAAGCCGGCGAGACCGACCCGCGCGAGCAGGCCGGCCGCAGCTGCCGCCATCGCGTCGCGTGCAAGCGGCGCATGATGAAAGGCCAGCCCGGCCTCAACATTCTCGCCGCAGGTCATGCCGTCGAGCACGCGCACCAGCTGGAACGTGCGCGCGAGACCGAGTCGCGCGATGCGATGGGTCGGCCAGCCCGCGATATCGTGGCCGGCGAAGGCAATCACGCCCGCATTCGGCGACAGCACGCCGGAGATCAGGTTGAGCGCCGTGGTCTTGCCGGAGCCGTTGGGACCGAGCAGCCCAACGATCTCGCCGGCATGCACCGTCAGGTCGATGCCGTTGACGGCGATGAGACCGCCAAAGGCGCGGGTCAGGCCTTCGATGCGAAGCACTGGCGTTGCGCTGGGGGTCATGCCTGCGCTCCCCGCATCTTCGACGCCGTGGGTCGCCAGGTTTTCAACCTCTCCCAGAGGCCGACCACGCCTGATGGCAGCGCATAGACGATCAGCAGGAACACCACGCCCATGATCAAGGTCGATGTGCTGGGAAAGCGCGCGGACAGAAAGTCGAACAGCAGCGTCAGCGGAATGGCGCCGAGCGCTGGACCCCACAGGCGATGGGCGCCACCGAGCAGCGCCATGATCACCACTTCGAAGGAAATGGTCGCGTTGAAGGCGATCGATGGCTCTATATAGGTGAAACGCGGCGCCATGATCGCACCAACCAGCGTCATGAAGGTGGCGGTGATGGTGAACAGCGCGACCTTGGCGATGGTGACGTTGATGCCGCAATGCCGCGCCACAGTCTCGTCCTCGCCGATGATGCGCAGTGCGAAGCCGAAGCGCGAGCGGGCGATCAGCCAGCCAGTACCGAACACGATGACGGCAAGCGCCAGCAGCTGCCAGTAAATGTCGTTCTGGGTGATATCGACAAAGACGTAACGCCCGAGCACGCGGGTCTTGTTGACCTCGTACCAGACCACGATCTGGCGCACGAGTTCGGCGAGACCGAAGGTGAAGATAACGAAATGCACGCCGCTCAGCCGCAGCGTCGACAGGCCGACGATGACGGCCATGACCGCGCCGATCACGGCCGCGATCAGCAGCACCAGCGACCACGGCAATTGCTCGCCCAGAACGGCGACGGTGTATGCGCCGACACCGAAGAAGGCTGTGGTCGCCAGCGACACATAGCGCGTCGGGCCGGAGAACATGCCCCAAGCCGTCGCCAGCACCGTGAATTGCAGGAGACTGATCGCGAGCGCGAGGTGATAGGCATCGACAATCATCGGGACGAATGCGAGCGCAACCACGGCTGCGAGACAGATCGCGCCGGTCATCATTTGGGTACGGCTCATCGCTGCGCCCTACCGAAAATACCGGCCGGCTTCACCAGCAGCACACCGAGGAACAGCGCGAAATTCACCGCAAGCGTCAGGCCGGGATCGATGAAGGTCGCCACCAGCGCTTCGCTCAGTCCCAGCGCCAGCCCGGCGACGAGACAGCCCAGCAAATTGCCGACGCCGCCCATCACGACCACGATCAGCGCCTTCATGGTGAACACCACGCCGGAGGTGGCGCTGAAGGTCAGGAACATGCTGATCAGCACGCCGGCAGATGCCACCAGCGCGCCGCCGAGCGCAAAGGCCAGCGCCGATGTTCTGGTCACATCGATGGCGACCAGCTGCGCAGCGATGGGATCAACAGCTACGGCGCGGATCGAGGTGCCGATCCGCGTGCGGGTCAGTGTGAGATACAGCGCCAGACCAACGACGACCGCGAGGCCAAAAGCAATCAGGCGGTTGAGCGCCAACACTTCGCCGACGATCTTCACAGGAATGGCAAGGAACGAATAGCTGAAGTAAGCGCCACCGAACATGGTCAGCATGATGCCCTGCACGATGAACATCATGCCGAAGGTCGCCAGAATACTATCGACCTCAAGGGCGTCGCGGGTGCGCGCGCGGCGCACCAGCGGCGTGAGCAGCACGCGATACAAGAGATAGCTGATGCCGAAACTGACCGGAATGACAAACGCCAGTCCTGCGAGCGGATTGAGCGCCCAGCCGGTGAACAGCCAGTAGGACGCAAAGGCCGCACCGATCAGGAACTCGCCATAGGACAGGTTCATGATCCGCGCCACGCCATATTGCAGGGTCAACCCCATGGCGATGAGCGCGTACATGCCGCCCAGCACTAGGCCGGTGAGAACCGCGTTTGTCATTCTGTCAGACCAGATGCAGGAGGGACGCGATCACTGCGCCTTCCATACCGGCTTCGGCACGACGGGCGCACGCGCGCCTTCGTTACCCGACGGGCCGACGCCATAGAACTCGCCGTCCTGCCACTGCCCGACCCACCAGTACTTGGTCGGCATGTTGTTCTCGAGCTTCACCTTGCCGATCACGGTGTCGAAACTGCCGCTCTGCAGATCCTTGATGACCGCAGCGCGATCGACCTTGCCAACCCGCTCGATCGCCTGCTGCAGCATCTGCAGGCCGGCATAGGTGACCGCACTGGCCCAGCGATCCGGCTCGGCACCATTCGCGGCCGACGCCTTGTGCCGCGCCAGATAGTCCTTGATGGCCGGGCTGTCGCCATTCCAGCCGCCGATGCCCATGACGCCTTCGGCATTGGCGCCGAATTTCTGCTTGAACAGCGGGAATGCCGTGCCGACACCGGTGTAGAAGATCTTCGGATTGAAACCGGAGATGCGTGACTGTTCCGTGATCGCGATCGTGTCCGGCGGATAGCTGAAGGCGATGAACACGTCGGGGTTCAGCGCCTTCACCTCGTTGATGATCGGGCTGAGATCCTGCGTGCCGACCGGATAGGTCTTGTCATAGGCGAGCTTGAACTTGGCGGCTGTAAGAGCTGGCCTGGCGGCACCAGAGAGATCGATACCGAAGCCGTCGGCGATGCTGGCCATTGCCACGGTGTCGCCGATCTTGCCTTCGGTGCGCAGCTTCACCAGCAGCTCAACCAGCGTCTTGGCGGCATCGGCGCTGGTGCCGAGCAGCCAGAAACTGTTGGGCCAGCGCTTCGCCAGTTCGGGCGCACGGTCGGTCACCGCCGTCGAGGCGATGTGCGGATAGCCGGCCTTGTTCAGGATCGGGCCAACCGCGAGATTCAGGCCGGTGCCCCAGGGCGGCAGGATGAAATCGACCTTGTCCTGGGTGATCAGCCGCTCCAGCGCCTTGGCGGCTTCCTCGGCGCTCGACCGGTCGTCATACTGGACGACCTCGATTGGGACGCGCTTGTCGCCGAGTTTGAGCCCGCCGGCGGCGTTCACTTCCTTCACCCACAGCTCGTAGTTGGGAATCGTCGTTACCGCGGCGCCGCCGGCGGCGGGGCCCGTGCGCGAGATCGCATAACCGATCTTGACCGACGTCTGGGCCTCGGCTGCGCCGCCCCATCCGACGGCCGCCGCACCGACCACTGCGAGTAGTCCTGCCGCAAGGCGCTTGACTGCTGACACCATGTTATCCTCCCCGAATTCTTTTCACCGACGCCTTGTGGCGTTCGATGGCCGGAGACTAGTCCAGCGTTTGGGGCTGGGAATTGGACGCATCCGGGGAAAGATTGTATTGATCCGTGTAGGCGAGCTATTTCACGCGACGGATTGTCCCAGTGCTCGAGACCGCGCACATCGTTTCAGGTCCCACCGGCTTCGCGGAGAAGCCGCTTCCGGCATTGCATGCGGAAAGATTCGCACCCGGACTGGCGCCGCGCAGCTGGATCATCCGGCAGTCGGTAGCCAGGCGCTCGCACCTGCTGGTGATCGAAACCCGGCGCGGCACCGCCACGATGCGCGGCACCACGGTTGCCATTCAGTCCCCCGGCCTGTTGTGGCTTCCCGGCGATCACGAAGGCACGTTGGAAGTCGAAGCCGGCGCACAAGGCTATCTGATTTCAGTGTCGGACGATGTCCTCACCCGCACCGTCGCCGGCAGTGCCGAGGCGCTGCACCTGCGGCGAACCATCGACCGGCTGGTGCTGCGCGAAGGCGCGCAACTCGCGACGACTTTTGCGGCCGTCACGGAATCCTGCAGCACGCTGGTGCGTGAATTGAATACGCCGGGCCGCGGCAGCGCGACGATGACATCGACGCATGTGTTGTTGCTGTGCCTCCACCTCTGGCGCTCGGTGATTTCGGAGGAAGCCCCCGACGATGCCGCACAGCGCGGCGACGGTCCTCGCCTCGTTGGCAATTTCCTGCAGATGGTCGAACTGCATTATCGCGACGGCTGGCCTATCGCACGCTATGCGGCTGCACTCGGCGTCACTGACGACAAGCTGCACGCACATTGCAAGCGCGAGAAGGGCTACAGCCCGCGCGCCATCGTGCATCAGCGCCTGATCCACGAAGCCTGTATGCGGTTGCGGCAGCTCGATCTGCCAGTCGAGCAGATCGGCTATGGTCTCGGCTTTCGCGATCCCGGCTATTTCAATCGCTTCTTTCGCAAGTATCAAAACGCCTCGCCAGGCGCCTATCGGCGCCGCGTGCGGCTCGATCCAGGTCAGCACGGTCCGTCCTATGCGGCATGGCCGTGACTGTCCCACCGTCGATCAGTGCTGTGTCTCTTTGAAACCTGCGTGATCAATTTGGAACAGCGCGCGTTAAGCATGACTCGATATTGAATCGGGGTCACAACATCCATTTCCGCGCTCTGTTTCAGATGTCACTTCATGACGCCGTTCACTATTCGGCCCAAAGCGGGGTGAAAGGTGCCTACGAGATCGTCATCGACGTAGGATCGCACCCATAAGACGCATGCGACGGCGCCAATTACCGACTCCAGGTGGAGCGGAATACTACTTGGCGCGGCAGGGCTGCATTTGCTCGACTGTGTCCGAGTGTTTCCGCCGATATGCCTTATCGCGAAGGTGAAAATCTTAGACGTTGTGCTGGTGACAAAAGCCTGCGAAAGCAGGATATTGATGAAATTGCGACTTATCAGCGCACCTACGGTATTGGCGTTCACCCGTTTTCATAGTGTCGGCCCATGACCATCGAGATCGTCCAGATCGTCCAGGAGTTGAGTTCAGTCGGCGGCGTTGAGAGCGTGGCCAGCGAACTCGCATGCGCATTCAGCCGCGCCAAGATCGCCAACACAGTTCTTGCCAGCGCCGTCGGCGAAAAGGCAACGCCAGGTACGCGCATCGAGCGGGTCGGCGCTTGGCTTTCGCACATCAAGACGCGCGGCATCCTGCGCTATCTTGGTCGCGCTTTTGTTGTTCCCACCTTCACATTGCTGGCGACGCGCGCCGCCTATCATCATCCCAAAGCCGTCATCATCAGCCACGGCGACAGCCTGACGGGCGACGTGCTTGTCGTACACGCCGTCAATGCGCAGAGCCTCGCCGAAAAGCGCAACGCCGGCTCCTGGTCATGGCTGCTGAATCCCATGCATCTGTGGGTGGCCCTGCGTGATCGCTGGATGATCGGCGGCCTTCGCTATCGCATGTATGTCGCGGTCTCGCCGCGCGTCGCAACCGAACTGCAAGAGATCTACAAGGTACCAGCGTCGCGCATCCGCGTAATCCCCAACGGCATCGACCTCAATCGCTTCGCCCGCGACACCGCGGCCGGTCTCAGGATTCGTGAGGAATTCGGCATCCCCGCAAACGCCAGGCTTCTGCTGTTCGCCGGCCATGAATTTCGCCGCAAGGGTCTGGCGCATGCCATCGGCGCGCTCGAGCGCCTCGGCTCCGATGTCTGGATGCTTGTGGTGGGTTCGGATAATCCCGCGCCCTATCGCAAACTGGCGACAACCTCCGCCGATCGGCTGGTCTTCGCGGGATCCCGCACCGATATGCCGGCCCTCTACGCTGCGGCCGACGCCTTTGTACTGCCGACTGCCTATGAAACTTTCTCGCTGGTCTGCATGGAAGCCATGGCCTGCTCGACGCCGGTGTTTGCGACACCGGTCGGTGGGATCGAGGATTACCTTGTCGACGGCGTGAACGGTTATCAGATCAAGATGGACGGCGCAGACATCGCCGAGAAGATCGCGATGGCATTCTCCGATCCGGCGACACTGGCTCGGCTGTGCGAAGGCGCGCATGCCACAGCACTGAATTACGGTTGGGACTATGTCGGTTCGCGCTACATCGAGCTGCTGGAGCAGGTGCAGGCGTCGAAGAACGAATTTGCGCCGGGCGCCATGGCGGTCGGCGCCTGATCGCAAGCGCCTGCTTAAGGGCGCGGCCGGTCAGCCCCGCGCTTTGCATCGACGGCCTGTTGGCAGGCCGACACCAGCGCATTCGCCACAACCTCGTAAGTGAAACGCGTCAGCACGTTGTCGCGCGCAGCTGCGCCGCGGCCCAGCAACTGCTGCGGGTCGCCAACAAGCCGATCCAGCAGTGTCGCCAGCGCGTCCGGATCGCGCTCGGGAATGATCCAGCCGCCCTTGCCGACAACGTCGGGAATAGCGCCGCCGGTCGAACCGATCACCGGCACGCCGCAAGCCTGCGACTCGACGATCACCCGGCCGAACTGCTCGCGCACGGCGCTGGTAGTGCGTGTCAGCAAGATCATCGCATCGAGGCTCCGCAGAAACGCCGCGACATCTGCCGGCTTGCCCCAGCCCTGAAACGTCACACGATCCGTCAGACCCAGTTCGGCTGCGCGCTGCTTCAGCGCCGCCTCATGCGGACCTTCGCCCATGATTGCCAATGTCACATGTGCCGTGGCGCGCTTCATGGCATCGAGAGCATCGTCAAGACCCTTCTCTTCGACGAGACGTCCGACATAGCCGATACGCAGTCCCCGCCCGGACGCAATCGGCGCCTGGCGCTCGCCGGTCTGATTGAAGGTCGCGAGATCGACACCATAGCCAATCGGCGACACTGGCCCCGCATAACCGCGCGCACGGACGACTGCTGTCGCCTCCGGACTGCGCGAGAGAATATGGTCGGTATTCCGCAGCACGTCCTTGCGGATAAACTCGAATGGCGGAGGCAAGCGCTTGAGGATGTTCTGATCGACTTCCAGGACCATCGCGGCGCGGCCCTTGAGGATGCGCGCCTGCATCGCGACGACGCTCCACGGCTCTTCCCAGAGATGGATCACATCCGGATCGACCTCACGGATGAGACGCCGCAAGCCCGGATAAAAATGCAGGTACCAGCTCATCGGGCCCGCACGCGGCAGGCGGATCGGCATGACATGCACGGTCATGCCGGGATCATCGGACGGATCTGCAATAATCGTACGGCCGAACTGATACCAGGTAGCCGGGACGACGAGATGCATATCGACGTCATCGCGTCCGACGAGTGGGTAGTATCGCAGACGCCCCGCATCGCGGCTGACGGCGGAATGTGCAATCGAGAGGACCTTGAGACGACGACTGCTAGACACGCCCCGTCATCCTCGCGGCCACACCCGTCAGGCCAGACAGATGGAGCTCCATGGTCGCGAGACTACGATCCGAACCATTGATCGTGCAGCGTGGCAGGTTGTAGGCATCCTGGCCATTGCGCACGAGGCCCTTGCGGGTCGTCGCTGCACTCGCATAACCGGCATCACGCGCGATCGCGAAATCGCGCGGACCGCAATCGCCCGAACGTCCATAGGGAAATGCGAAATGCCTGGCGGGGATGCCAAGGCGCTCGACCAATCGGTCGCGACCGCCCTTGAGTTCGAAGCGTGCGCCATCGGGCGACAGCGACGAAATGCGGGCATGCGTCACAGTGTGGCCGCCGATCTCCACCAACGGATCGTTGCGTAACTCTTCAAGCATCTCCCAGGTGATCGCGTGCTTCCAGTGCATCGCGTCGATGTCGACACCATTGAGTTCGCAAAATTTCTTGTAAGAAGCCGCAGCTTGCGGACCATCCCAACGGTCTGCAATACGATAGAACGCCGCACGCTTGGCATCAGACGTCGGCACGTCGATCGCACCGTCCTCAAGGATGACCTGGTCGTTGTTGAGCAAGGTATCTTCCAGACCTGCGGCCCATAGCGGAAGCGTACCGTCAGGAATGCCCGTCGTGACAAACAGCGTCACCGGCACATTGTGACGGCGAAACAGCGGGACAATTTCCTCATACGTATCGCGATAGCAATCGTCGACGGAGAAGTTGACGAAGCGATCGTTGGACTTTCCAGCCTTCGAGCGCTGGATCGCTTCTTCCATCGTCACGACATCCCAGCCGCGCCGCTTCAGATGCGACAGGAACTGATCGAGAAAATTCGTATCGAGATAGAAGTCGCGGTTCGGCAGCTTCTCCCAGGCCCGAGCGGAGGCGCCGCGATGAAAGGTCATCAGGCAGCCACGCGTGCCCATGAACATATCGGCAGCCATGCTGATCGGGCGAACCAGCGCTTCGGAAGACGCCATGCGTCGGGCGGCGCTGGATAACAGGTGCTTCATCGAAAAGTCCTCAGACGATCAAGGCACTCTCTAATACAAAAACGCATATCAAAATCACAAGCGCCCCCGGACGCGCGCAAATGCCGCAATGTAGACGCCCGGCATCAGCATCGCGACAGACAGCGCAAGGCAGACCAGATAGGCAAAACCACCGGCGAAAAGCCGCTGCCACGGGCCCGTCAGAACCTCATGAATTTGCCAGCTGAAGAGTGCCATCAGCGCTGCCGGGAAACACGCGAGAAACATCAGGTAGAGCAGCTTGCGCCGGGACCCCAGGACGATCATGACGCCAGCCAGAAGAACGATACCACGGGCGGCTTCACCCAGTCCAAGCAACAAGGTGCCCCATTCATGCGCCGTGGGCAGGTATGAGGTGAGAAGGTTAACTACGATATTAACCAGATAGGCACTGACGATGATGGCAGCGGCCGCAAAGTTCCGGCCTGCACCATTGAGAATGCGGATCAGGATCCAGCCAAGCGTCGCAGCCCATAGGCCAAGTGCGATGCCGCGCAAAGCCTGACTGGTCAGGAACAGCGCCTGCTCGTTGAAGGCGCCGCGCAGAAACACCAGTCGCACGATCTCCGGCGCAAACATCGCGAGAAAGACTGACGCTGGCACTGCGAGTGCGAGAATAGGCCGCGCGATCCCTTCGATCTGCGCGCCGACATCCTTTGGCGGATGACTGGACAGTACCGCGAGCCCGACTGGCTGACTGATCAGCAGCAGCGCGCTTTCGGTCAATGTCCGCGCATAATCCAGCGAGGCCACCGCACCGGTCCCGACCCGCGATGCCAGCAGGCGTTCGATCCAGACATTGGCCTGTTCGGCGACCGGTAGCGCGAGCAGCGGTCGCAGCCGACGGAAGAATTCGCGGCCCGATGCCAGCACCGATGACAGCGACAGGCCCTTGAAGCTGAGCACCCCTTCGCGCCACATCGTGTAGAGGCCCCAGGCGCCGAGTGCGTTGAAGGCAATCGAGAACGACCAGGCCAGTGTATGGAAGTTGCCGGACACAGCGACCAGCGCAATACCCATGAGCACGGCGATGTTCAGGATGCTGGCGCGGATATTCGTCAGGCGCGTCCGGCCGAGTGCGATTTCCCCCGCGGCCAGTACGTTGATCATCGCCGAGGCCGGCATGCCCAGCGCCATGATGCGAATGAAGTCGAGAGTGAGGCTACGCCCCTCCGCCGAAAAGCCGCCGACCAGCGCGTCCACAGCCCGCTCGCCGAGCGCCTGTAGCCCGATCATCAGGATCATAGCGATGCCGGTGATCGCCACCGTCATGGCGCCCAGCCGCTGAGGTCCGTTGCCATCCTTCAGCGCATCCCGGTGCATCGGGATCATCACGGCGGGTACAGTTTCGTTCTGCAGGAAGGCTAGCGGCAGCATCACCGCCGTGATCGCGCCACGAAAACCGTCCGCGACCAGCGAAGCGCCAAGCACTTGCGCCATCAGAATCTCGCGACCGAAGCCCAGCAGTTTGCTGGTCAGCGCACCGCTGATGAGAATGGCTGTAAACTTCCGCGTCGAGTGCCGGGCGCCGCTCATGAGCGCGCCGCTACGGCCCGATCAGGGGCCGTCCGAGAACTCAAATTGCAAACTGAGCAGTCATGCGCGGTCACACGGGCGCTCCCGCGGCCGCTCGCCCGATCAAGTTGGAAACCGTCTGCAGCATCTGATCGACGCTGTAATGCGAGCGCGCTCGCGCTTCGGCATATTGCAACTGGCCCGCCAGTTCAGGCGGGCGCGACATGACCTTGGTGATAGCGGCGGCCAGCGCATCGGCATCCCCTGGCGGCACCAGCGTTCCCGCCTTGCCGACCTCGAGAATATCGGACGCCGCACCGGCATCCGTCGCAATCACAGGCACACCCGCGAGCATGGCTTCGACGAGTGTGCGACCGAAGGGTTCAGGATCAATCGAAGGATGGATCATCGCATCGACGGCGCGCATCAGCCTCGGCACGTCGCCGCGCTGGCCGAGGAAATGCACGCGATCGCCAAGACCGAGATCCGCCACCATCCGGTTGAGCTTCTCGGCATAAGACTCTTCGCCAAACAGCGCAGCCCCCGCAATAATACAGCTGACGCCCGGCGTCTTTGCGAGAGCCTGCAACACGATATGCTGCCCCTTCCAGGCCGCGAGGCGACTGAAGACGCCGACGAGCGGTCCTTCGGGCAATTTCAACTCGCGCCTGATCTCGAGCGGCGTGCTGGCGTCCGGTGGCACATCAAGGCCGTTGGGCACGATCGCGACCAGCTCCTTGCGGCCGCCTTGCGCAATGAAGGCATCTGCAGCAGCTTGCGAAGGAACGACCACCTTTGCCGTACAATAATTCGCCAGCGCCACCTGCACGCGGCGCTGCGTGGCGCCGAAATGCTCACTGCTGATGATATCGTGCAGGTGCCAGATCAGCGGACGCCGCGCCAGCGTGGCGGCGACAGCCGACAACACAAAGGCCTTCTGCGAATTCGCATAGATGACGTCATGACGGCGCGCTTCGCGCGTCAATTCGGCAATGATGGCCCCGAGCCGACCAATCAGCGGAAAGGCTTTCAGGATCGAGCTGTCGCGCCTGACATCCGAGAGCCCCTCGCCCCAGCGCGACACACGCACCTTCAGGCCCTTGGCTGCAAGCGCCTGATGCAGCGGGCCATCCTCGAACAGGAAGGCCGCCTCGCCCGCCCATGGCTGAACAATATCAATCAGAACGAGCTCAGCGCCGGAGATCGAGCCCGTATGGCAGACAAACAGAACGCTGGGAGCGGGCATCACGTCGCTCCGGCATAAGCATTATTCGAAACCCGGTCTGTGCCGCTCGGCGTATTGGCGTCCGGCATCATGGTGACGGCAATGCCGAAGACGCTGCCGCCCGCGACACGGATCGCGCTGGATGTCGCCACTGCCTGCCCGATCGACGAGCGGCCGGAACGCATGCAGAGCAGCACGCCATCGACCTGCCTGGCCAGCACGCCCAGATCGGTCTGGATGCCCGGCGATGGCGCGTCGATCAGGACAACGTCGTAGATCTGGCTCCAGAGCAGGAGATCACCGAGCGGTTTACGCATCAGCAACTCGGCGGATGCCGAGAACGGCCCAGCAGGAATGACGTCGAGATTAGAGGTCGCGGTGCGGACCACCGCTTCGCGCGGCGTGATGTCGCCGCGCAGAATTCCCTGCAGCCCCATGCTGCTGCGCAAGCCCAGGGCTGTTTCGAACTTCGGCGCGCCGAAATCGCATTCGATCACGAGCACGCTGCGGCCAGCCGTTGCGAGATATTGCGCCAGCGTCAGGGTCAGAAACGTTTTGCCCTCGGCCGTCGTCGGCGACGCGACCAGAATCTTGCGGCGTGTCCTGGCGTCGTTCGACACGAGCAGGCCCGTCGCCAGATCGCGGAGTGCATCCTGATAGTGGCGATCCTGCAGCGCGAGCGGCAGCGCACGCGCCAGCGAGGCGCCTGACTGCGCTATGAGGATCGCACCGATAGGCGATTCCGATGGATCGCGCTTGACGGTCGGCAATCGTGCCAAAACGGGCGCGCCGGTGACGACGGCCAATTCCGATGACGACGTCGGCAGTGGCGGTCCAGGACGCGGCGTCACGGGGGCAGTCGCCTGAACAGGGGCCGGAGCGACCGGTGCGGCGACTGCGACAGGTGCAGCTACGGCGGCAGGCGCGGCTGCACGCACCGGGCGAATAGTTGCAGTCCGCAGCCGGGACAGACCCGCAAGATTGACGCGATCGCCGAAGAAGGCAGCGACGAATGCGAGCAGCAGGCCCAGCGTGCCGCCAGCGGCCAGGAACGGAATTTTCTTCGGGAAAAACGGCTTGGTCGGCAGTTCGGCAAGGCTGACCAGCCGTGTATTGCCGATCAGCACGCGGCGCTCGGTTTCGAGTTCGCTGGCGCGTTTGTAGAGATCGGCATATTGCTGGCGCTTGATCTCGGTGCTGCGCACCATGCTCTCGATCGAGGCCTCGTCCGATGTCGCCGAGCCGACTTCAGACTTCACGGCATCCATCTGCTTTCTGAGCGCGTTCACGAGGGAATCATTGGCGTCGAACGCCTTCTGCGCGCTGGCGGCGATGCTCGCCACTTCCGTGGCCATGCGCTCCTTGATCGCGGACTGCTCCTGCTCCAGCGCACGCAGCGACGGGTGCCGCGGCCCGAGCACATTGGCCTGGCTGGCGAGCTGCGCGGTGACGACCGTGAGCTGCTGCTTGAGATCGGCGATCGAGCGGTTTGACAGCACTGAAGGGGAATCGACAGCGCGCGCCTGATTGGCCTTGATCTCCTGCAAGCGGGCGAGCGCATCGGCACGCGCGGTTTCGGCAGTGGACAATTGCTGGCTGATGCTGCTCAGCCGCTCCGAGCTGATCGGCGCCAGCGATCCGCGCATCAAGCCCTTGTTGCGGCGAAATGCCTGGATCTTGGTATCGGCATCGCGCAACTCTGCATCCAGCTGCTTGGCTTCCTTCCAGAGATAGGACGCGGCAACCTCGCGGCTGCTGGCACCCGATGTCCGCTGCTCGTCGAGAAACGCATTGGTCAGCGCATTCGCCATCTTCTGCGCGACTTCGGGGATCGACGAAGTGTAGGAGATATTGATGACGCGCGAACGTCCAACAGCACCAATCGCGAAATTCCCAGATACGTAGTCGATCAGCGCCGCCGTATCGGTCCGCATCTTTTCGCAGGTGGAGCTGCTGCTTCTGCTCTGACACTCTTCAATCGCGGCATCCGTGACGCCCGGCTGCTGCATGGCGAGCCGCATCACCCGCGGCGAGCGCGCGATCAGCAGCTGGCTTTCGACGTCGGCGGGGTCACCGATTTTTTGCGCCCATGCGGCCGATGCGTTGCTGTTGCTGGGTTCCTGTTCGGCGACGATCACCGAACCTGTGGCGAGATAGCGCACCGGCAGCACGACCAGCGCAATGACCGTCAGGATCATCACGCCGAGAAACACAGCGCCGAACAGGCTACGATTGCGCCAAACCCTGAGCAGCGGGCTCTCGCCCGCCGCGCCATCGGCGGCTTCCGTATTCGTAACGATGGCGCGTTTGGTGAACATGCGCGTCAGACTTTACTACGGGGCGCTGGCACCGCACATCCCCGCGCCGCAACGGTGCTCACCCTGCGCAACCACCCATGACCGACCGCGACACGCATACTGAACCCTTTGTCCCCCGAACCACAAATCCACTGCGGGGAGCAGGTCTACTATCCATTCATTAGGGATGTTTTGGTTAAGGGCGGGTTTAAAATGCCAACCAATACCTTTGCGCTGCCCAATTAGTAAGCTGTTACGCATCTCCCCGGACCGGTGCCACATTAGCGAGCTTAGGTAGGTACGGCAGCTTTGGTTGGGAGCCGGAACCAAATCTCGCAGCGGGGCGTTCCGGAATTGCTGCAACCGGAGTTCCCCGATGAGCCTTCTGAAATGGGCGCTGATCTTCTTTCTGATTTCCGTCGCTGCCGGCCTGTTCGGCTTCACCGGCATCTCCGCCGCCACGGCGGATGTCGCGCGCGTGCTTTTTTATATCTTCCTCGTGATCTGCATCGTTCTGCTGGTATTGGGGATCACGATCTTTCGGGCCTGACGCGCCGGGCGGCGCGTCAATTCCGGAATCTAGTGAATGCCGACACCGACCAGCCGATCGACCAGGGCGCGGTCGGCAGTCAGCACATCCGGCGTGCCGCTCCAGCTGGTACGGCCCCGCTCCATCACCATGACGCTGCTCGCGAAATCCAGCGCGCGTTCGATCTGCTGCTCGACCAGAATGATGGTGACTTCACTAGTGGCGGCCAGCTTCGCCAGCAGTGCCATCAACTCGTCGCAGATCACGGGCGCCAGACCTTCCAGAGGCTCATCGAGCAACAGGATCGAGGGTTTGCCCAGCAGTGTCCGGGCCATCGACAGCATCTGCTGCTCGCCGCCTGACAGCTGCTTGCCGTAATTGCCGCGGCGTTCGCGTAGCCGCGGGAACATCGCATAGGCTTCATCGAGCGCCGACGCCGGCCGGCCCTTCAGCCCGGTGCGCAGATTCTCCTCCACCGTCAGCGAGGCGAAGATGTCGCGGGTCTGCGGCACATAGCCGATACCGAGATCGGCGCGCGCCGAGGTGCGCTTGGCCGTGACGTCCTGGTCGCCAATCCTGATCTCACCGCCATGGCGCGTCGTCAGGCCCATCAACGTCGCCAGCAGTGTGGTCTTGCCCATACCGTTACGGCCGAGCACGGCCAAGCGATCGCCTGCCTTCACCGAGAACGAAATGCCCTCGATGATCCGCGTCGCGCCATAGCCCGCGCTCAGATTCTGGATATCAAGTGGCGCGGCGGGCATCGGCATAGCTCCCCAAATATGCGCGGCGCACTTCGTGATCGGCGGTGACCTGATCAGGCGATCCCTCGAAGATCAACCGCCCGGCAGCCAGCACCAGCACGCGCTTGGCAAACTTGAACACCAGATCCATGTCGTGCTCGATCATCAGCACGGCGATATCATCAGGCAGACGATTGATCGCCTCGAGGATTTTGGGTGCTTCATCATGCGGTACACCGGCGGCAGGCTCGTCGAGCAGGAGCACCTTGGGATGCAGCGCAAGGCCGATGGCGAGCTCGATCAGGCGCTGCTGGCCGTAAGCGAGCTCGACCACCTTGCGATAGGCCAGCCTGTCGAGACCTAGATGGCTAAGAATCTCGCTCCACTCGGCGCGTACCTCCGGCAGCTCCGTCGAGGATGAGAAAAACCGCCGCGAGATGCGCTTGCGCTGCATGATCGCCAGGGCGACATTGTCGGCGACGGTGAGATTGGCGAACAGCCGCGTGGTCTGGAAGGTGCGCACCAGGCCGCGACGCACGCGATCGGGAATGCTGAGGCCGGTGATCTCGTCACCGCCCATGAAGAACTGCCCTTCGCTCGGCGCGATGTCGCCGGTGATCAGATTGACCAGCGTGGTCTTGCCGGCGCCGTTCGGGCCGATCAGCGCGACGCGGTCGCCGGCAGTCAATTTGAAATTGACGTCGCGCGTCACATGTAGACCGCCGAACGAGCACGACACGCCGCGGGCTTCGAGGAGATCGCTCATGCCGCCTCTCCCTTGCGCTTGAAGCGGGAGGCCAGCGACAGCACCGGTTCGATCAGCCCGCGCGGCGCGAACACCACGATCAGGATCAGCAGCAGGCCGACCAGCGTCATCCAGTGGAACGGATTGGCCGCGGCCACGATATGCTCGAAGATCATGAAGATGATCGTCCCCGCCAGCGCGCCCCATAGATGCCCTGCACCGCCAAGCACCAGCATCACCAGAACTTCGGCTGATCGTTCGAAGCTGACGCTGTCGAGACCGACGACGCCGGTGCTGATCGCCGTCAACGCTCCACCGATCCCGGCAACGGCACCAGCGACGCCATACATCGCGACAAGGCGCGGATAGATCGAGACGCCGATCATCCTGGCGCGCAGATCGTCGTCCTTGATGCCACGGCACATCAGACCAAACGGCGAGCGCACGAAACGCTGCAGCAGCACGAAGACAATGACCAGCACGCCCAGCGAGAACAAAAATGCCGTGCGGCTGTACATGTCGAAATTGAAGATGCCGAACACCTTGCCCGGTGTGATGCCTGACAGGCCGTCACTGCCGCCGGTCAGCCACGACAGCTTGTTGGCAAGTGCGGCGACCAATTGCCCCACCGCAATCGACAGCACCAGTTGTGGGAGCCCGCGAAACCGCGTGATCAGCGCACCGGAGATCAGCCCCATGACCGTTCCCGCGAATACACCGATCGCCAGCAACGCGATGGGATCGGTGATGCCACGCACGCAAGCAATGCCGGCGGCATAGGCACCGACGCCGAATTGCGCAGCATGGCCGAGGGTGGCGACGCCGCAATAACCGGTGACCAGATCGAGCGACAGCACCAGGAATGCGATGCCGATCAGCCGCGTCAGGAACGCCAGATCGTCCGGATACAGAAAGTAGCCGATGGCACCAAGCGCGATGATACTCAGCGCACCTGCCGCCTCCTGACCGAAGGGAATGCTGCGCTTGTGCGGAACGTGGGTCGCGACGATCTCGCTCATGCGTGCGACCTGCCAAATAGGCCATGCGGAAACAGGAACACGACGACGATCACCGACAGATAGAAGAAGAAGTCGCCGAACTCCGGCGCGAGATATTTGCCGGTGGTGTCGGCGAGGCCGAGCAGGAGTGACGCCGACAGAGCACCAAGGATCGAGCCTGCGCCGCCGACAGAGACGACGACGAGGAACGTCACCATATAGCGCAGTGCATAGAACGGTTCGATCGGCAGGATCTCCGCGCCGACAACGCCACCGAATGCGCCGAGCCCGATCGCCAGCGCGAAGGTCACTGCATAGATGATTTCGGTGCGGATGCCCAAGGCGTCCGCCATACCACTATGATCGACCGAGGCGCGTAGCTTGATGCCGAACTCCGTCTTCTCGATCAGCAGCCACAGCGCCAGCGCCGTAACCACGCCGCAGGCGATGACAAAGATGCGATGAGTCGGCAGCATGCGGAAACCGATATCGAGTGGACCACTGAGGGTCTGTGGCAGCGGAATCGATTTCAGCGACGGGCCGAAAATGAAATTGACGATGCCGATGATGAAGAACGTGATGCCGATGGTCATCAGCACCTGAATAAGCGGATCGGACTTCCGGTAGATTCGACGATACAGCAGAATCTCGAACGGGATCGAAACGATGATGGTACCGATCACTGCCATCAGGATCGCGACGCTATAATGCACATGCAGGTCGCGGATCGCATAGGAGGCCAGATAGCCGCCAATCATGGCGAAAGCGCCATGTGCGAGGTTCACCACGCGCATCAGCCCCATCATGATGGACAGGCCGATGGAAATGATGAACAGCACCATCCCATAGGCGACGGCGTCGGTCATGATGCTGAAGATGGTACGCATGATTGATCCTATACCGAAGCAGCGACCGAACGCCATTCCGGCGACAGCGGCAAGGCGTCATGGACGACGGCGCCACGCACCATGGTGAGCAGCACCTTCGTCTCTTTCAGAGGGAGGCACTCGGCGGCGAAGGGATCGCGATCGAGGGCGATCAGATCGGCCGCCATGCCCGGCATCAGCGTGCCGCGCCAGTCGTCCTGCTTCATCGCAATGGCGCCACCGACCGTGTAGCTGTGAATGGCTTCGCGGACGCTGACAGCTTCACCCTGCCCGATCGGCGCACCGCTGTCCGAGGCGCGGTTCACGGCATCGGCGATGCCATCCCACGGAGACCACGACCCGGTCGGCGCATCAGAGCTGGCGATGTAAGTGACACCCGCGTCGATTACCGAGCGGCCGGGATAGCAACGATCCGCGCGCGGACCGAAAGCACCGGCAATCGAGCGCCGCATCCGGGTGAGAAAACTCGGCTGGGTGACGACGAGTGCGCCCAATGCCTTCATCCGTGCCAGTCCACCGGCGGGCGGCACGAAGTAATGTTCGATGCGATGCCGGACATCGGCGCGGGGATGTGCCGCCTGCGCCTTCTCATAGGCTTCGATGATGCAGTCGATACCGCGATCGCCGGTACAATGAACGGCAACCTGCCAACCGTCCGCATGGGCCTCCACGATCACGCACTGCAGTTCGGCTTCATCGCGCATGAACATGCCGCGGGATGGCGTATCGAAGAAATCCTCGCTCACCGCCGAAGTCCGCGCTCCGACGATGCCATCGGCGAAATATTTCAGCGTCATGGACTGCCAGTCGGCGTCTCGCGTCGGCACCAACCCACGCGCCGCCGCTTCAGCCGGGTCGAGCTGGTTCATGAAGCCGAGCCGCATTGGCAGCACATCGCCATTCGCGCGGATCTCGTTCCAGATGGCGAATTCATCATCGAAGCCGACGGTGAACCCGACCGCGGCTTCTACGGCAGCAACAAGACCGAACCTAGCGCTATCGGCAATGGTCGCGCGCAGAGCCGTGGTGAGCTCATTGCGATCCATCGGCGGCGCAGCACGGAAAATCAGTTCGGCTGCGCTTTCTTTGGCGCTGCCGTCCAGTCGGCCATCCTCGGAGCGCCCGAACGTGCCGCCTTCCGGATCGGCGGTGGCATCATCGATGCCCAGCAGTCGCAGCGCGGCACTGTTGACGACGGCGACATGACCGCAGAAGCGGCGGATCAGCACCGGATGATCGGGAATGACGCCGTCGATTTCCGCCCGTGTCGGCAGCCGATGCTCCACCACTCCGTTCTCATCGAGGCCCGCACCGTAAACCCATTTATCACATGGAATGGCGCGCGCACGCGCAACCAGCAAATCAAGCACATCGGATATCGTGGGCGCATCGCGCGGCGTCACCGGCACCTGGAGTCGCGCATGGGCGATGGCGAACAGATGAATATGCGCGTCGGTGAGGCCGGGAATGACGGCGGCGCCCGCGAGATCGATCGTCTCGTCGGCGGATGGCGCAACATCCGCTGCACCAATCCAGACCACCTTGCCATCGCTGACGACGATGCTGTCCGCGGGGAATTCATCCCAGGCAGAACGATAGATGCGGGCATTGATCAGTCGAAGCGAGCGCGCGCGGCTGGTCATGTCGAAGGAAATCTCATGTCGCGCGACGATGTCGCAGAAAGAGGGGGATTCCGCAACGAGGCGGAATCCCCGGCATTGCCTACTTCGTGCTCAGCGCCCAGTCCGGCTGATCGGCGAAGGTCTGGCTCTCCTTGTTGATCAGCTTGCCGTCCACCTTCTCCACACTGCGTAGATAGACGTTCTGGCGAATGTGACGCGTGGTGGGATCGATCGACACCGGACCGCGCGGGCTGACCCACTTCATGTCCTTGACGGCGTCGACCGCCTTGGCGGCATCGCGCTTGCCATCGGTGGCCTCGATCATCTTATAGATCAGGCGCGCGCCGTCATAGGCCGCGACCGACGTCATGGTGACTTCGTCGAGGTTGCCGCCGCCCTTCTTGATGGTGGCAAGGAAGGCCGCGTTTTCCTTGGAGTCGTGCGACACCGAATAGTGATAGGTCGAGAGGATACCGATGCCGGCATCGCCGATATTCGGCAGATCCGGCTCGGTGACGACGTCACCGGTCGACATCAGCTTGACACCGCCGGCCTTCAACCCGTTGTCGATATAGGCCTTGACGAAGCCCAGCGTCGGCGGGCCGGATGGCAGGAAGGTGAAGATGGTGTCCGCGCCGGAATCCTTGATGCGCTGCATGATCGGGCTGAAGTCGGTGGTGGCGAGCGGAATGCGAACCGCTTCGACCACCGCGCCGCCCTCACCTTCGAACGTCTTCTTGAATGCCGCTTCAGCATCGACACCCGGACCGTAATCGCTGACCGCGATGGCCACCTTCTTGGCGCCGTTCTTCAACGCAATTTTCGCGGCAGGCACAGTGTTCTGCCACATGGTGAAGGAGGTGCGGACGATATAGGGGCTCTTCTCGACGATCGACGAGGTCGCCGCATTCATCACGATCAGCGGAGTCTTGGATTCTTCCAGCAGCGGCGCGATGGCCATCGCGTTCGGCGTGAAATAGACGCCAGCGAGATATTGCACCTTGTCCTTGACCAGCAATTCCTGCGCCAGTGCCTTCGACTTGGCGGGATTCGGACTCTCTTCATCGCGATAGATGAATTCGACGTCATGCTTGCCTGCTTTGGTGCCATGCTCGGCGACCCAGGCGTCGATGCCCATCTTGAAGTTCTTGCCAAACAGCGCGTAAGGGCCCGACATGGTGCCGATCACGCCGACCTTGATGGTGTCGGCGGAGGCCGTGCCGGTCATCAGGCCGAGAACGGCCAGTGCAAGAATCGATTGGCTGCGTCTGTTCATTGTGATTGTCCCCGTTGGAAAGTTAAGAAAGCTATTCGGCAAACCTGTATTCAATAAACGTGCCGAGATCGGCGCGCCGAAATGACGCGTCAGAACATCTCGAAATATTCGCGCTGCTCCCAGTCGGAGACTTCCGCCTGGAAGCGATCGATCTCGGCATTCTTGATGTGGGTATAATAGTCGACCATCGTCGCCCCCATCTTCTCGCGGAAGAACGGATCTTCCTTGAGCGCAAAGGTCGCCTCGCGCAGCGACTTCGGCAGCAGATCGGCATTGGTCTCGTAAGGCGTATCGGCTGATGGCCCCGGATCAAGCTTGCGATCGACGCCGTCGAGACCCGACAGGATCTGCGACGACATATAGAGATAGGGATTGGCGGCGGGCTCGCCGACACGGTTTTCGATACGCGTCGCGGAATCGCCGACACCGCCGAGCACACGGAGCATTGCGCCGCGATTATCGCGGCCCCAGATCGCACGATCCGGCGCCAGCGAATAGGAGCGATAGCGCTTGTAGCCGTTGATGGTCGGCGTCGTGAATACGGTTGCCGCGCGCGCATGCGTAAGAAGCCCCGCGAGATAGCCCTGCCCGAACGATGACAGCGGCTGCGTGCCCTCGGTCGGCATGAACGCGTTTGCGCCGGTTGCACGCGATACGATCGACTGATGCAAATGCCAGCCAGACGACACGACGTTCGGAATCTTCGGCCGGCACATGAAGGTGGCGTGATAGCCGTGGCGATGGGCGATCTGCTTCACCGCGCTACGGAACAGCACCATGCTGTCGGCCGGCGTCAGGCCCACCGTCGGCGCGAAAGTGAATTCGCACTGGCTCGGGCCGTATTCGACTTCCACCGAACGTAGCGGAAGGCCAAGCGCGATCACGTCGCGCCGGATGATTTCGAGCACCGGCTCCATCTGGTCGTAGCGCTGCTCGGTGAGATAGTTGTAGCCGTGCGAGAGCAGACTGACCTCCGGCGGATTGCCGGGCTGGCCGGCATCCTCCGGCTTCATGCGGTTATTCTCGACGTTGAAGATATGAAACTCGACTTCAAGACCGGCGACGAAATCGTAGCCACGTGCGCCGAGATCGCCGAGCACCTTCTTGTAGAGGTTGCGCGTCGCGAACGGCACCGGGCGGCCATCGGCGAAATGCACGTCGCACAGAACCCACCCGGTCTCAGGCGCCCAAGGCAGAATACGAAACGTGCTGGGATCGGGAATCATCAGCACGTCGGCCGCGCCCTGCATTTCCGGAATGCCGAAGCCGCCGCCCGCAGTGAACACCGGAAACACCGTCTTGTGCGACGTGTCCTTGGCGAACATGGTCGTGGTGATCGAGCAGCCGCTTTCGAGACAGCGCAATGCCTCGCTGGCGATCAGCGTCTTGCCGCGCAGGATACCGTGCTGATCCGGAAACGACAGCCGGATCACTTCGAGCTTATGCTCTTCGACCATGCTGCGCAGCCGGACGGCTGCTTCTTTCTGCTCCGCGGACCACAAACCGTGACGTTCAACGAAACTCAACGCACTCTCCCGCCGCTGTTCTGATCGATCTTCACTCTGCCGCCGGCAGGTGGATGACATTGGACCCCGGCTCGGTCTGGTCAGCCGGAGCCGCCGCCATCCATGGCGCACCGCGACGACGGGCGACGTCGACTTCCATCCAATAGGTTTCCCAGCCCTTGGTCGGCCCGATGCCGTCCATGGTGCCCGGGCCCTGAATGCTGCGCGCGGTGTCCGCATCGAGCGACATCATCGGCTTCTGGCCGCCGGCAACCTTCTCGATCTCCGCACGCAGCAGCTTGCGATAGGCGATGATCGCCTTGTCGCTGGAGCCGAGATGCTCGCGGGTTCGGTCCTGGATCTTGCCCATCGACTCCACCGCCCACTGATCATGAACATTGATGTCAGCGCCCATGCCGGTATATGTCTCGTGCTTCTGCTCGTGCGGATTGAAGCCGTAGTCGTTGGTCTTGTTCTTGCGCGAGGTGTAGTTCGGCAGCTCGTAAAGTTCGAGCCGCTGGTCGGTCATCTTCTTCTTGTCGACCGGTGTCGTATAACTGGTGAAGATCGCATACCAGTAGCAGTTCTCGTCATCGACCGGCACGTGCCACTGGGTGATCGTCATCTCGGTGCTCATGGGGATGACGAAGCCATGCGGGAATAGCTGGTTGGTGACGCGCACATGGGTGCGCTCGTCGTCGAGCTCGCGCAGCGCGATCAAACGCAGACCGTATTCGGTCGATTCGACGTTGATGATCGGACGATCATACTCGCGTAGGATCTTGGTCATCGGCAGTTCGGTGCCGGCGGATGCGCCGCGGAACTGCTTGCCGTAGGACGCTTTGACGTCCTCGTCCTCAAAGAAGCGATGCAGGAACGACGCATGGGCGGGATCGATGCCGACTTCCAGCGCCTGCAGCCAGTTGCATTCGAACAGGCCCTTGAAGGCGAAGGTGTATTGGCCGGGTGCGGCGAAGCAGTCGATTTCCGGGAATGCCGGCGGCTCGCCCTCGCCCAGATAAGCCCAGAGAATGCCGCCCTTCTCGACCACGGGATAAGCGCGCTGCTTGATGCCGGCGCAGAGCTTCGAAGTCTTCGGTTCGGCCGGCGTCTCCAGGCACTTGCCCTCGACGTCGAACAGCCAGCCATGAAACGCACAGCGCACGCCGCCGCCTTCGAGCCGGCCGAAAGCCAGATCGGCGCCGCGATGCGGACAATCACGATCCAGCAGGCCGTAGCGGCCCTGCTCGTCGCGGAAGAGGACAAAATCTTCGCCGAGCAATTTGACCGGACGGATCGGACGATCCCCTTCGAGCTCATCGACCAGCGCCGCCGGCTGCCAGTACTGGCGCATCAGCTTGCCCGCGGGCGCTTTGGGCCCGATGCGGGTGATCAGGTCGTTCTGCTCTTGGCTCATCATGGCAAGATTTCCTTTTTAACTCTGGCGATGCGCCTTTTAACGCTGAAATACGATCTTGCCGCCGACCATCGTCATATCGGCAGTGATGTCCTTGATCTGGTCGTCCGGCACCGTCATGAAGTCGGCGGAGAGCACCACGAGATCGGCCAGCTTGCCGGCCTCCAGCGTCCCCTTCCGCGTTTCCTCAAACATGTAGCGCGATGCCGCGCT
The DNA here is from genome assembly GCF_032401055.1 of Tardiphaga sp. 709. NCBI lineage: Bacteria > Pseudomonadati > Pseudomonadota > Alphaproteobacteria > Hyphomicrobiales > Nitrobacteraceae > Tardiphaga > Tardiphaga sp. 709. The sequence goes on from NZ_CP135529.1 coordinate 1,830,215, forward strand.
GGTATAGAGACGAAGCGCCTGCTCGCGCCCGATCGCTTCGGACGCGCCGTAGACCTGGCCGGCAGGGTCCTTCCGCGTCACCATGATATACATCGTGAGGAACGGGTTCAGCGGATTGACCGGGAAATCGGTGCCGGCGCCGAGATTGTCCAGTCCCATTTTCTCGATCAGGGTGCGCGTCGGGACCGCACGATCCGCTGTCGGCCTGCCTAGGAAACGCGCGACCGTCGCCGCCTTGTCCCACATGAAGGCGTTCTGGAAATCGATCCGCGCCCCGACGCGGCGCGCCCGCTCCATCTGTTCAGGGCGGATCAGGCTGGCATGGATCAAAACGAAGCGGCGATCCTTGATCGACTTTTCCTTGTCGGCGGCTTCGAACGCATCCAGCACCTGATCGACGCCGAGGTCGCCGACGACATGAACGCCGACCCGCCAGCCGCGATTATTGGCGATCGACACCAGCTGCTTCAGCCGCTCGGGCGTGACCTGCGCGATCCCATGATAATCGTCATGCGAGTCCGGATAGGCCTCGCGCATCATGGCCGTCTTCAGGGTCATGCCGCCGTCATAGAAAATCTTGATGCCGCCGAGCTTCAGCCAATCGTCGCCGAAGCCCGACGTGGCGCCGTTGCCGCTCATGATGGCGTCCCAACCGGCGGAGTCCGCGGGCGGCTCCGGTCGAAACATCGTTCCGACCCGCACTGTCGCATCGCCTGCCAGAGCGAGCTTTTGCAGGATCTGCGTGTCGCGCGCGCTTGTCGCCCCCTCGACGACGCTGGTGATACCGAGGCGGTTGAGCGCGGCCTCGGCGAGACGATATTGCCGCAACTCCTCGTCTTCGGTGTAGGGCGGCACGATGTTCTCGACCAGCGGGATCGCCGTCTCGACCAGCACGCCATTGATGTCGCCGCTTGCGTCGCGCTCGAAAGAGCCGCCGGCTGGATCGGGCGTGCTCTTGCCGATGCCCGCCTTCTGCAACGCCAGCGAATTGGCCATCGCAAAGTGACCGACGGTCCGCAGATAGACCGGATTGTTCGGGGAAACGGTGTCGAGCTCCTGGCGGGTCAGGTAGCGCTTTTCCGCGAGCTGCGACGGCGGATGCCAGCCGCCGGTCGTAATCCATGCGCCGGGCTGTTTCTTCGCAACGAACGCTTTGATGAGCTCAAGCGCGCCGGCCACATCTTTGGCGCCGCCGAGATTGACCACATAGTCACCGAGCCCGGCCGCTTTGAAATGGGCGTGGGTGTCGATTAGGCCGGGGACCACCGACTTGCCGGCGAGGTCGATGACCCGGGTCTGCGGACCCGCGAGCGGCTTGATGGCAGCGTCGCTGCCGACCGCGAGGATCTTGCCGTCGCGGATGGCAAGCGCTTGCGCGATCGTCGATTGGCCGTCGAGGGTGAGGATCTTGCCGCCCGTCAGGACGACCTGAGGGGCGTCCTGGTCAGATTGCTGCGCCACAGCCGGCAAGACCGGGGCACCAACGACGATTGCCCCCGCAATGATGAATTTCGCAACCAGGTGCATCCCGCCGCCCCGCCAAAATGTTCAATAGACGAACGAACGTGCGAATATTAGCGTTGGACTAATTCTAAGCAAGCGAAATTTTGCAGCTTGAATTGATGCGTTAGTGAGCAAATGCAGCAATTCGCGCCCAAAGCATCACCTTGCGCAGAGCGAACACTTGTTCAATATACGGACGCAATTCAGGAGCTGATGATGTCGAAGACTTTGAATTCGCGTACGGATCGGACCCAGGGAGCACACTCGTGAGCGGCCTCGTAATCATCGGCGCCTCTTACGCGGGCGTCCAGGCCGGCATCAGCGCGCGCGAGAAGGGCTATCAGGCGCCGATCCGCATCGTCGCCGATGAAATCCATCTGCCGTATCAGCGCCCACCATTGTCGAAGGCGTTCCTGTCCGGCGATGTGGCGCACAACAGCCTTTTCCTCCGCGGCGAGGACTATTTCAAGACCCAGGGCATCGAGCTTGTGCTGGGCCATCGCGCCATCGGACTCGATCGCGCGGCCGGCCGGATCGCACTGGACGGCGGCGACAGCCTGCCTTTCGATCAGCTTGTCATCGCCACCGGCTCGCGCGCGCGGCGCCTCAGCGTGCCCGGCCATGAGCGCGACGGCATCGTCTATCTGCGCACCCTCGATGACGCGCTGCATCTCAAGCCGCGGCTCGAAGCAGCCAACGACGTCGCCATCGTCGGAGGCGGCTTCATCGGCCTCGAAGTGGCATCGACTGCAGCCAAGGCCGGCAAGAAGGTAACGCTGATCGAGGCGCAGTCGCGCCTGCTGGAGCGCGCGGTATCGCCGCTGATCTCGCAATTCCTTCTGGATAGCCATCGTTCCCATGGTCTCGACATCCGCTTCAACGAATCCGTCGTCGCCATCGAAGGTAGCAGCGCCGTGCATGAGGTCGTCTGCTCCAGCGGCGTGCGCGTGCGCGTCGACCTGATCGTCGCCGGCATTGGCGGCATCGCCAATGACGAGTTGGCCGCGCAGGCCGATATCACCTGCACCAATGGCATCGATGTCGATGAACATGGCCTGACCAGCGCGCCGAACATCTATGCCGCCGGCGACGTCAGCAATCACCACAACGGCTTCGCCGGCCGCCGCGTCAGGCTGGAAGCCGTGCAGAACGCCACCGATCAGGGCAAGGCTGTGGGCGCGATGATCGCCGGCAAGCCGGAAGCCTATGACGCGGTGCCGCGTTTCTGGTCGGATCAATATGACGCCAAGCTGCAGATCGTCGGCCTCTCCGCGCCGACCGACAGCGCGGTGATCCGCGGGTCGATGGATGATGGCAAGTTCTCGGTGTTTTACTATCGCGACGGCAAGCTCACCGCCGTCGACAGTATCAACCGGCCCGGCGACCAGATGATCGCGCGTCGCCTGATCACTGCAGCGCTGTCGCCGACGCCCGAACAGGCCGCCGATCTGTCATTCGATCTGAAAAAATTCGAAGCAGGCAAATAGGGCGGACCAGCGGCTCATGCCCAAGATCAAGCGCCCCGACGACGAACGCGGCAATACCGACTTCATCGAGAGCCTCGATCGGGGCTTGAGGGTGTTCGAACTGTTCGGCGCGCATTCGCGCCCGATGACGCTGAGCGACGTCGCCAAGGCCGCCGATCTGCCACGTGCCACTGCGCGTCGCATCCTGTTTACGCTGGAACGCAAAGGCTATGTGACCAGCGACGGCAAGCTGTTCGCGCTCTCGCCCCGCGTGCTGGCGCTGGCTGGCTCCTATATGACGTCCAATCAGGTCGTGACCATCCTGCAGCCGGTGCTCGACAGCATCTCCAGCGACGCACAGGAAATCTCGTCGCTCGCGGTGCTTGAGGGCCATGAGGTGATCTTCGTCGCCCGCGCCAGCCCGGCGCGCGTGTTCTCGGCCGGCATCGATCTCGGCTACCGGCTGCCCGCGTTCTGCTCGTCGGTGGGCCGCGCCATGTTGGGCAAGTATTCCAACGACGACCTCACCGCAACGCTGAATGCCATGGACCTCGTGGCGATGACGCCGTTCACGGTCATCGACAAGGAGCTGCTGAAGGCCACCATCATCACCGACCGCGAGAAAGGCTACTCGCTGGTCGACCGCGAGGCCGAACCGGGCTTCCGCTCGATCTCCGTGCCGGTGCGGCGCTACGATGGCGCGATCGTCGCCGCCATCAATATGGGCGCCCATGTCGACCGCGTCTCCACCGGCGAAATGATCGACCGCTTCCTGCCGCTGCTGCGCGACGCTGCCGACTCGGTAAAGCCGCTGCTACTTTGATCCAACTGGACAGCCCATGCCGCATATCGTCATCGAACACTCCACCGACGGCCATGGCGGCCTGTTCGACGCCACCAGCCTGATGCAGGCCCTGCATGATGCAGCAGCCGCCACCGGCATGATGCAGGCGTGGGACATCAAGGTCCGCGCGATGGCCTATGTGGACTATCTGCTTGCCAGGGAACGCGACGGCTTCTGTCACGTCACGGTGTCCATGCTGGAAGGCCGCACGCCCGAGCAGAAAGTGGCGGTGAGCGAAGCACTGCGTGCCGCGATGGCCAGGCTGCTGCCGCAGACCAAGAGCCTCAGCGTCGATATCCGGGACATGGACCCCGTCGCCTACAAGAAGCGGCTGAACGAGTAGAGCTGCGCTGACTGCCTTCTCCCCGCCTGCGGGGAGAAGGTGGCGTCGCGAAGCGACGACGGATGAGGGGAGAGCCTCCGCAGGCGCAGAGCGAATGGAGAGCCCCCTCACCCGACTTCCACGCGCTTCGCGCATTACAGTCGACCTCTCCCCGCAAGCGGGAGAGGTCAGGCACTCCCCCAAACGAAAACGGCGCGGCATTCCCTCGGGAGTGCCGCGCCGTTCTCAATTCAGGTCGCTGCGGTCACCTTATGGCGACCGCGCCGGAGGTCCGCTTAGACCGCGTCCTTCGCAGCCTTGACCGGGCGGGCGCGCACGATCTTGCGGGCCGGCTTGGCCTTGAAGGTCATAGCTTCGCCGGTGAAGGGGTTGGTGCCCTTGCGTGCCTTGGTGGCGGGCTTCTTGATGACGACGAACTTGGCGAAGCCGGGAACGAGGAACACGCCGCTCTTCTTCAGCTCTTTGTAGCCCAGGGTCGCCATGGTCTCGATGACGCCCTTGACGTCCTTCTTCGAGAGCTCAGTGGTCTCAGCGATTTTCTCGATGAGCTGCGACTTCGTCATTTGGTCTGCCATTTTGCACCTTTTGGTTTGCCGTGATTCGGTGAGACAGACACTATGAGGAATTACGGGAAAAAACCCGTGCTCAATGAAATTTTCACAGATTTTGCCGGGAAAAATGGTGTTTTTTGACCACCAAACCCCGATTCGACTTGTACGGCAGGGTTTCGGGACCCTCGCAAGCGCAAAATACTTGAAACAAAGGGCCTACGGATTCGCCGAAGGTGACGGAAACGCACCGCAAAAATCACCCGCAGATTCGCCCCCTCACCACATGGTCTGGCGCGCCCTCTCCGGCCATTGCCGGTCATATTCCGGACCGCCGACCCGGCGCTCGCTCATCTCTGCCAGGATCTCGCCGGGCGTCGGCAGGGTCCTCGGATCGACGCGTTTGTCAGGGTTCCAGAGATCGGACCGCACGATGGCGCGGGCGCACTGGAAATAAATCTCCCCGACCGTCATCACGATCACCGTACGTGGCGCCTTCTCCTCCACGGCGAACGACGCCAGCAGATCCGGGTCCGTTGAGAGATGCGCCGTCCCGTTGATGCGGAGCGTGGTGCCGGCACCGGGGATCAGGAACAGTAGCGCGATGTTGGGATCGCGCACGATGTTGCGCAGGGAGTCCACGCGATTGTTGCCGCGGCGGTCCGGCATCATCAAAGTGCGCTCGTCATGGATCCGGACGAAGCCCGGTTTGTCGCCGCGCGGTGAGCAATCCAGCCCCTCCGGGCCGGTGGTCGCCAGAGCGGCGAAGGGCGAGACCTCGATCAGCCGCCGGTACTGCGCCGTTACGCAGTCCGCCACCTTGGCGGTGGATGCTTCGCCGATGTTATCGAGACGGCCGTAGATCTCTTCGAGCTGCTCGATGGTTTCGATCACCGACATGGCCGCACTCCCCTCCGCCGTATCTATTGACCCCTGATAACCCGTATCAGGTCATCCGCATGATCTTCCGCGACACCAATATTGTTGATCGTGACGTCGGCACCTGATGTCTCGACGCTGCGCTTGAGCCGATCGCCGATCGGCCCATCGGTTGAGCGTCCCCGTGCCGCAAGTCGCGCCGCAAGCACTTCCGGCGGCGCCGTGATCGACACGACGACGACATCTTCATAAGCGGCACGTAGCGTGGGGATAACCGTCCGTGAGATATTGGCAACGACATTGCGGCCGGCGCGAAGCGCATCATCGATCGAGCGCGGAAGCGCATAACAAAGACCATGCGCCTCCCAGTGAACGGCGAAGGCGCCGCTGGCCTGTGCCTGACGGAACGCCTCCGGCGTAACCTGCGCATTATTCTCGAATTCCGACGCCTCGCGCGTCACCACGCGGCGCGTGAACACCACATTGTCGTCATCCGCACAGGCAGCCTGCGCCAGACCGATGAGCGTATCCTTGCCGGCACCCGAAGGGCCGACCACCAGCACCAATCGGCCGGGTCCGATCCGGCCTGCCTGCGCTTCGGATATGGCCGCGGTGTCGGTCATGCCACGCGATGTCCTTCGCGCCAGACACTGCGCACCACCGGCACGTCATGGGCGACATGGACGCGGATCACGTCGGCACGCTTGCCGACTGCGATCTCACCGCGGTCCATGAGGCCGACGGCTTCCGCCGGCCGCTTGGTCACCGTGCGGATCGCGCTCGCCAGATCGATGGATGGCACCTTGGTCGAAAGCTGCAACGCGCCCATCAGAAGGCTCGACGGCACATAGTCCGACGACAGGATATCCAGCATGCCTTCGCGGGCGAGATCGATCGCCGCGATATTGCCGGAATGCGAACCGTTGCGGACGACATTCGGCGCGCCCATCAGGATGCCGATGCCAGCCTTGTGCAGGCCTTGAGCCGCCTCCAGCGTCGTCGGGAATTCGGCCACCGAGACCTTATCTCCAACAGCTTCGGTCACGTTGTCTTCCGTCGTGTCGTCATGGCTCGCCAGCGGAATATTGCGCCCATGAGCCAGCGCCACGATCGCCCGCATATTGCCGGCCGCATATTGCTGCTGGCAGGCCAGGCGCTGCGCGAACATCACATCGAGCTCGGCATCGGACTTGCCGCCCTTGCCGCGATAATAGGTACGCAGCTTCTCCTCGTCGCGGAACTGGCGCTGCCCCGGCGTGTGGTCCATCAGCGACATCAGCCGAACGTTCGGCTTCGCCAATAGCGCCTTCGCTTCCTCGACCACGGTCGGCATCGGAATCTCACAGCGCAGATGCAGGAAGTGATCGACCCGCAGGAGACTGGCTTCGCCAGCAGAGGCAATGGAATCCACCAGCACGCCGGCATAGCTGTCGATGCCCTGGCTTGAGTCCTCGCAGCCGACCCGTACCGAGTCCAGCACTGTGGTGATGCCGGACGTGGCAAGTTGACCGTCATAGGAGACGACGGCAGCGATGGGATCCCAGAACACCTTCGGCCGCGGCATGAAATGCGCTTCGAGATGATCGGTATGCAGTTCGACAAGACCCGGCATGATCAGGTCGCCGCGCGCATCGTCGCTACCGCGTGGCGCATCACCCTCGCCGAATTCGGCGATGCGTCCACCAGCGAAGGCGATCCAGCCCTTGTCGATCACGCGGTCAGCGAGAACGATCCGGGCGTTGCCGATGACGGTTTCGGTCAGTGATGCGGTCATGGTTCTCTTTCTCAGGCAGCAGCAGCGGCAAATGACGTGACATCCACCAGCCGGTCGGCGATCAAGTGCCGCACTTCGTCGTCATGCACAATGGCAACCATGGCGACGCCGGCACGTTTTTTCTCGGCGACCAGTTCAACGACCACGGCTCGGTTGGCGGCATCGAGCGACGCGGTCGGTTCGTCCAGCAACAGGATCGGCAGATCGGAGATAAAGCCGCGCGCGATATTGACGCGCTGCTGCTCACCGCCGGAGAAGGTCGAGGGCGGCAGCTTCCACAGCCGCTCGGGAATGTTGAGACGTTTAAGTAACGCCCCCGCACGCACACGCGCCTCCTCGCGCGTTACGCCGGCAGCGAGCAGCGGCTCGGCCACGACATCGATGGCGGCGACACGCGGCACCGCGCGCAGGAACTGGCTGACATAGCCGATGGTGTCGCGGCGCACACCCAGGATCTCGCGCGGCTCGGCGGTGGCGATATCGATGACATCACCGTTGTGGCGCACGCCGATGGTGCCGCCGTCGCAGCGATAGTTGCCGAAGATCATCTTCAGGATCGACGACTTGCCGGCACCCGAGGGACCGGACAGCACCACGCATTCGCCGGGCGCGACATGGAACGAGACGTTGCGTACCACAGGCAGGCGGATGCCGTCCTGCAGATGCATCACGAAGGTCTTTTCGGCGTTGCGGATATCGATCATCGGAATCATGTTGACCTCACGCCGGCAGGATCGAGGAAACGAGCAGTTGCGTATAGGGCTCTCTGGGATCGTCGAGCACCTGATCGGTGAGCCCCGTTTCGATCACGCGACCGCCCTGCATCACCATCACGCGATGCGACAGCAACCGCGCCACCGCGAGATCGTGCGTCACGACGATAGCCGACAGACCAAGCTCGCTGACCAGCGTGCGCATCATGTCCAGCAAACGCGCCTGCACCGATACGTCCAAGCCACCAGTCGGCTCGTCCATGAAGATGAGACGGGGTTCGGTGACGAGATTGCGCGCGATCTGCAACCGCTGCCGCATGCCGCCCGAATAGGTCCGCGGCGCATCGTCGATCCGCTCAGCCGAAATTTCCACACGCTCGAGCCACGAGATCGCCGTGTCACGAATCTTGCCGTAGTGGTTCTGGCCCACAGCCATCAACCGCTCGCCGACATTGGCGCCGGCCGAGACTGCCATGCGCAGCCCCATCGCCGGGTCCTGATGCACAAAGCCCCAGTCGGTGCGAAACAGGAAACGGCGCTCGGCTTCGCCCATCGCCGCAAGATCGCGGGTCACGCCGTCGCGCATCCGGTAGGAGACGCTGCCGGTGGTCGGCGCTAACTGGGCGGAGAGAATCTGCAGCAGTGTCGATTTGCCGGACCCGGACTCGCCGACGATGGCCAGCACTTCGCCGGAATAGAGTTCGAACGACACGTCGCGACATGCCGCAAGACGGCCATAAGATTTTCCCAGGTTTGCCGCAACTAGCAATGGCTCGTCGCTGGCCGGCACCGGCGCAGCGCGTTGAGTTGAATTCGCTGTCACATCAAGCATTTGCGCTCTCCGCATAGGGCGCAGCATTTTCGCTGCCGCGATGCCCCTGTGATTGCCGCGTTTCGCAATAATCGGTGTCGGAGCAGACGAACATCCGGCTGCCCTTGTCGTCGGTAACGATCTCGTCGAGATAGCTATCCTCGGCGTTGCACAGCGCGCAGCAGGCATTGTGCTTGTAGGGCTCGAATGGATGATCCTCGAAATCCAGCGACACCACCGATGTGTAAGGCGGGATCGCATAGATCCGCTTCTCGCGGCCGGCGCCGAACAGCTGCAGTGCCGCGCAATTGTCCATCTTCGGATTGTCGAATTTCGGCGTCGGCGACGGATCCATCACATAGCGCGCATTGACCTTCACCGGATAGGCATAGGACGTCGCGATATGGCCGAAGCGCGCGATGTCCTCATAGAGCTTCACATGCATCAAGCCGTATTCGGCGAGCGCATGCATGCGCCGTGTTTCGGTCTCGCGCGGCTCGAGATAACGCAGCGGCTCCGGGATCGGCACCTGATAGACCAGCACCTGATGCGCCTGCAGCGTCGCTTCGGGAATGCGGTGCCGGGTCTGGATCACCGTCGCATCGCCCGTGCTCGTGGTCACCGCAACGCCGGCAGTTTTCTCGAAGAACTTGCGGATCGAGATCGCATTGGTCGTATCGTCGGAGCCCTGATCGATCACCTTGAGCTTGTCGATGGGGCCGAGGATCGCCGCCGTGACCTGCACGCCGCCGGTGCCCCAACCGTAAGGCATCGGCATTTCCCGGCTGGCGAACGGCACCTGATAGCCGGGGATCGCAATGGCCTTGAGAATGGCGCGGCGGATCATCCGCTTGGTCTGCTCGTCGAGATAAGCGAAATTATATGTCGGCGCGTTCATTCCGCAGCCTCCTGAAGAGCAACTGGCGTCTCGTTGGCGTCGGCGAATTCCTTGCGCAGCTTGCGGAGTAGGCCGAGCTCGGACTGGAAGTCGACGTAATGCGGCAGCTTCAGATGCTCGACGAAGCCGGTCGCCTGCACATTGTCGGAATGCGACATGACGAATTCCTCGTCCTGTGCTGGCGCCTTGATGTCCTCGCCAAGCTCGCGCGCGCGCAGCGTGCGGTCGACCAGTGCCATCGACATCACCTTGCGTTCGCTCTGGCCGAAAGCGAGGCCATAGCCGCGCGTGAAACACGGCGCCTCGGTATCCGAGCCCTTGAACTGATTGACCATCTGGCATTCGGTCAGCGTGATCGATCCCAGCGGCACCGCGAAGCCAACATCCTCGGCCATGAATTCAACCTCGACCTCGCCGAGGCGGATTTCACCTGCGAAAGGATGGTTGCGGCCATAGCCGCGCTGCGATGAATAGCCGAGCGACAGAAGAAAGCCTTCATCGGCCCGCGCGAGATTCTGCAAGCGCAGATCACGGTCTGCCGGGAAGCTCAGCGCGTCGCGCGTGAGATCGCCGACAGGCTTTTCGGGATCTTCTGCGGGCGAGGCTTCGATCAGGCCGTCGCGGCCAAGAATATCGGTGACGCGCGGCATCACGCCCGGCTCTGCATCGGTCATGACGGGCTGATCGGGCGAGGATTCGCCGGTCAGCACCGGATCGAGCAAACGATGCGTATAGTCGAAGGTCGGGCCAAGCACCTGGCCGCCCGGCATGTCCTTGAAGGTCGAGGAGACGCGGCGACGCACCTGCATCTGCGACGTATCGACGGGCTCACTCGAACCGAACCGCGGCAGCGTCGCGCGGAAGGCGCGCAGCAGGAAGATCGCCTCGATCATGTCACCGCGTGCCTGCTTGATGGCCAGCGCCGCGAGCTCGCGGTCATAGAGCGAGCCTTCGGTCATCACGCGATCGACGGCGAGACCGAGCTGATTGGAGATCTGCGCCAGCGATATTTCCGGCACGTCGCGATCGCCGCGGCGTTCATGAGCCAGCAGACGATGCGCATTCTCGATGGCGCGTTCGCCACCCTTGACGGCGACATACATGCTCAGCCCTCCTTCGCGACAAGACGCGTGGTACGCGGTAGCGCGACAATGGATTCGCCGGACACCAGCACGAGGTCGATGCCGCGGGGAAACAGCGAGGCATTCAGCGCAAGGCGATCTAGCAGATCCGGCACGCCGATCGCAGCACGCAGGATTGTGGCACCATCGATACCGGGGCCGCGCAGCTCATAGGCAGGGCCTTCAGTCAGGCTCGCCACCTGCAGAATGATCGTGGTGGAGCGATCCGGATATTCGCCGGTGCCGAAGGCGAAGTGCTCGAAGGACGGCAGCGCGGCAGCATCAGCCACCACGGCGAAGGCACACACGGCGGGATCGGCGATGACCGGCGCGCTGGTGTGAAACTTGATCCACTTGGCAACATCCATCGTCGCCGCCAACTTGCTATCGAGCCACACCGGCGTGTCCTGATCGAACAGCGTGAGCGCGATAGCGGCCGCGCCGCGCATCATCGGCGCAGGTACGCCCGAAACAGCCTGAATCCGCTGCACGGTGCCGGGACGCGCCATCGCGTCCATCACCGAACGGAAGGTCGATTGCGCTGCAAGCACCTTGTCCGCGAAACCGGCCGGCATTTCCGCAACTGTCGTCATGATCAGCCCTCCCCGCGCACGAGCGTGTAGAAATCCACTTTGGTCGCCGCCGTCTCTGCGGCCTTCCGCCTGATATCGGCAACGACACGCGCGCGCAGCGGCGTCAGCACCTGGGCTTCGACAGCATCTGAAAATTCAACGGTCTGAATGAGTGCGTCGCAGAGCGCGATTAGCTGCGCCTTCGCGCCGTCACGGCCGAGTGTGTAACCGAAGCCAACCTCGCCTGATGCCAACCGTACAGCGGCACGCGACACGGTCGCCTCGCCCAGATTGAATGGCGCGCCATCGCCGCCGATCCGGCCACGCAGCATCACCAGGCCGTTTTCCGGCTGACGCAGATGCTCATGGGCGGGAACAGCCACAGCATCGAGATATCCGGCGATATCCGCCGTCGCGGAGTGCCCAAGCACCCCCATCGCCTCACGGCGCCGGGCCTGCTGGTGGTTCGGGGAGGATGAAGTCATGTCACCGCCGCTCAACAAGTTGTATGATTTACTAGACAACTTTATAGACGGAGGCAATGACCGTTTCGTGACAGCGGCACGATTTTTCGCTAATGCGTGGTCGACATCATTCCGGGACCGATTTTGTGACCATTCAGGACAAGCCAACAGGCGTTGCATTGTGGCGGCACGTCGCCGACGGCATCGAGCGCGGCATTGCCGATGGTCGCTATGGCGCTGGCGAAAAGCTGCCCGGCGAGACCGAACTGGCTGACATCTACCGCGTCAATCGCCATACCGTGCGCCGTGCCCTCGCAACCCTGGCCGAACGCGGCTTGGTACGCGCCGAGCGCGGCAGCGGCACCTATGTGGAATCGCCAAAGCTTGCATATCCCCTGCGGTCACGCACGCGCTTCTCGGAAATTGCCGGTGCCGGCGGACGCGAGCCGCAGGCGCAATTGATTGGAGCCTGGGACGATGTGGCAACGCGCGATCTCGCCAGGCAGCTTGGCCTCAAAGCCGGCGCTCCGCTGATCCGCATCGAGGCGCTGCGCCTCGCTGACAAGACACCGATCTGCGTCGGCACCAACTGGCTTTCGGCCGAACGGTTTCCCGATTTCGGCAAAGTCTATGAGCGCGTGCGCTCGATGACCAAGGCGCTGGCGCATTACGGTTTCAAGGACTATCGCCGCGCCTCGACGAAGGTGACCGCGGGGATCATCGACGCGACCGATGCGACACGGCTTGGTGTCGCGCTCGGGCGTCCGATTTTGATTGTCGATTCCATCGATGTGGATGCCGACGGCACGCCGCTGAGCGCCACGCATTCACGTTTCGTCGCCGAGCGCGTCGAATTCGTGGTCGATAGCGGTTCGCTTTAGTTAGAACGGGTCGGTGCCGAGACCCGGCACATCGGCCGGGCGCGGCCCTGGCGCCGGCCACAGGAAACGGCGGTCCTTCTCGGCAATGGCCACATCGTTGATGCTCGCCTCACGGCGGCGCATGAGACCGGCCTCGTCAAACTCCCACTGCTCGTTACCGTAGGAGCGATGCCAGTTGCCGGCGTCGTCGTGCCATTCATATTGAAAGCGCACGGCAATGTGATTGCCGTCGAACGCCCACAGATCCTTGATCAGCCGATACTCGTGCTCCTTCGCCCATTTACGGGTGAGGAATTCGACGATCGCCGGGCGCCCCTGAAAGAACTCGCCGCGATTGCGCCAGGTCGAGTCCTCGGTATAGGCGAGCGACACTTTCACCGGATCGCGTGAATTCCAGGCGTCCTCGGCCATGCGGGCCTTCTGGGCGGCGGTTTCTCGGGTGAAGGGCGGAAACGGTGGACGCGACATGGGACCCTCGGCTTTGCGATATGCCGGGATTGTAGCCCTGCCGCATGCGGAGTCGATGCCATTCCGCCTATTGGGCGATTGCTAAATCTGATCGGCCTTCATGGCGATCCGCAGCGCTTTCGGGATCGGCTTGGCGCGGCCGCCAGACACGAAGGCCACCTTGACCTTGGCCTCAAGCAGCAACTCATCGCCGCGGCGCACTTCCTGACCCAGCATGATCGAGGCGCCCCTCACCTCCTGTGGAACCGTGACGACGTCAAGCAGATCGTCCAGGACTGCCGGTTTTAGAAAATCAATCTTCATCGAACGAACAACGAAGGCAAAGCCGGGCGCATCCTCTCGCGCTTCTTTCAGCAGCTCTTGTTGACTCGTTCCGAGCAAACGCAAGTAGTTCGTTCTGCCGCGTTCCATGAAGCGCAAAAAATTCGCGTGATAAACAATCTGGCCGGAGTCAGTATCTTCGAAATAAACGCGAACCCGCATATGATGACGACCGTCGCGAATTTCGCCATCAAGAGAGGCTGTCACAGGGAGATTCCTCTTATCAATCACACTTCGGAGAGTAACCGTCTTGCACAGAGGCACCCTCCCCAGCAAGTGCCAATCGCTTTGGGCTTGAACCTTGCTTGGGATGCACCTGGAATCTTGGTTGCGGGACGCGCATCTCTTTGTCGAATGACAATTAGCCGGCGTTGGTCAGTGTCCGGCCGATTCCCGGCTCATTTTCTCCAAAAGACCGCGCATCGCGTCGATCTGCAGACCGAAGCCTGCCCAATCCCCAGACCTCAACAGCTTCATTGCCTCGTTATAGCGATCAAGCGCCTCTTGCGCCCTGTTTTCCGCAGGGCTCGCACGTGGCATTTCCGTCGCAGCACTCAGCGATGTCGGCGACGCGTTAGTTTCGATGAAAAGCGCGGACAAGGCCTCGGCAAGCGTCTCTTTCATGACGACATGCTCGCCGTAGGCGGCGATCACGCGCTTGAGCTCCGGCAAGTGTCCGTGGACCGCGCGCAGGTACAGCGGCGACACGTACAGGATCGAATTCTCGATCGGGATCACCAGCAGGTTTCCGCGGATCACCCGTGAACCCATCTGGTTCCACAACGATATTTGCTGGGAGATCTCCGTGTTCTGATGAATGCGCGCCTCGATCTGGAACGGTCCGTAGACGAGCTTCTCCTTGGGAAATTCGTAGACGATCAATTTTCCATAGTCTGGAGCGTCGCAGCGCGCTGCCAGCCATGCGATCATATTGTCGCGTCGGCTTGGCACCATGGGGATCATGATAAAGAACTCGGCTTGGGTTTCTCCGGGCAGCCGCATCACAATGTAGTAAGGGACCATCGGCGCGACGCCGTCGCCGGCCGGCTGGCGCGGAAACTGCCAAAGATCCTCTCGGTTATAGAAAACGTCGGCAGATGCCATGTGATAGGTCTGGTAAAGCTGCGCCTGAATTAGGAAGAGGTCCTCGGGATAGCGAATGTGCTTTTGCAGATCGGACGGCATTGCCGCAAACGGCTTGAATAGCCCCGGAAAGATCTCGCTGGTAGGTGGCCACGATCGGGTCCGCCTGATCCATCAGATAAAAGTCGACACTGCCGTTATAGGCGTCGACGACGGCCTTCACGGAATTGCGGATGTAGTTCAGATTGCGGCCGGGCGCAGGCTGAGCTGAGGGGAAATAGTCGCTGGTTGTATAGGCGTCCTGGATCCAGAACATCCGCCCCTCGCTGACGACCAGGTAGGGATCGTGGTCGAGGCTGAGGAACGGGGCGATCATGCGTAGCCGTTCCCCGATATTGCGCCGGATCATAATCCGGCTGTCGTCGGTGATGTAGCTGGAGAGCAGCAGGTTCATATCGTTGAAGTGGTGAGCGAAGATGATTTTTCGCAACATCCCCGTCAGCGGTATGCCACCGGCACCGTCGTAGGCCGCGTATACGTTTTCACTCCCCTTCGGATAGTCGAATTCCGGCGTGGTCGTCCTGACGACAACGTAGTTGCTCTCCTCTTGTCCATAATAAATGCGCGGTTCGCGGATTTCGGGGCCGCCATCCGCAACGGGAGGAATATCCCGCAGGTAAAGCAGTGGAAGCCCTTCAGCGCTCTTGTGCATTACCGGGCTCATCACCGCTCCATTGCCGTGGGTGAACAGCAGGTGGAGGTTGACCCACGTCTGGGCGTTCGGCGGCAGCAGTGAGGATCTGAGCTCGCGCGCCGACAGCATCACGCTCTGGTAGGTGCCGCGAAGCCAGTAGCGGTCGACATCCAGGTCGCTTAATTTGTAGTAGGTGCGTATCTCCTGTAGCTGGGCGTAGGTATCCGCCAGCGGCTGCCCGTCCCACAATCTGATGTTCTCGATGGTCGCCTTGTTGGCTTCGAGTGTCGCGAAGGTAAGGTCCTGTTCGGCAGGAAAGGGCTTGGCGGCGATCCGGTCGAGATTATAGGCTTCCCTGGTCAGGCGGATGCTGCGTTCGATGTAGGGCCGTTCCAGTTCCAGTTCGTTCGGTTTCACGTAGAAGCGCTGAAATAATGTCGGGATCACGCCGGACAGCAGGAAAGCGCCGCCGAAGACGAGTAACATCGCGGCAGTGGGGAGTCGGTAGGTCCGCGCCCACAGGTTCGCCCACGCGGCGCATGCCGCGACGATCGAAAGCCCGATCAGCAACCGGAGAACGGGCAGTTGCACCTGGATATCGGTGTAGCTCGCGCCAACCACTACGCCATTGTCTCCGTAGAGCAGCAAATAGCGGTCGAGCCCGTAGGACCATGCCTTCACCGCAAAGAGCAAGCCGAGCAGCGCCGAGCCGTGAGCAACCGCTATCGGTGATATCGACCACCGCTGGACGTGGTATTCGATCTGACCATGCATCCAATAGATCACTGCGGCGAAAAGCGCGCTCATGAACAGCGTTAGCAATGCCCAATTCCTGATGGCGATATAGGCGGGCAGAGAAAACAGATAGAAACCAATATCCTTGTCATACAGCGGATCGTTCGCGCCATATGGCACGTGATAGAGGAACTGCAGAATGATGTTCCAGTTGCCGACCTCCCCCCATGCGACAAGCAGAGCGAGGAGTCCGGCGCCGCCAGCGATGGCGAGGCGCCATGGCAACCGATCGCGTATGAACTCGAACGGATCGGGCGGCACCGCAGTGGCCGCGAGTTTCCAGTCGAAGCCGACGGGAAGCCGGCCTCGCCGCCGTCGGGCAAGAAAAAGTGCCAGCCGGGCGTTCGCCCACATGATGACGGCAGTTGCCGCAAAGACGACGGAAAAGACTGCGGCTTTCGCGCCGATCGATGTCCAAAAAACCTGCGAATAGCCGACCGCGGAGAACCACATCCAGTCGACCAGGAACTCGCCGACAATCGCGAAAAGGATCAGGCAAATTCCGGAGAAGATGGCAGTCACAATCACCCCGACCACGGCGTTTCGCCCTGGCGTCTTCCGTTCGGGCCCGGTAATCCCGATCGTCATGAACGGATTATAGCAGAAGGAGAGAGGTGGCGGTGCCTGTCTTGAGCGCTCGCACCTGTTTTTTCTGCGTCGGCCTTCCTACATCAGAACTGAGGTGCGCATCGCCTTACGCGCGCCCAATCGGGAGAGCGCGCGCCATGAGCGGTGATCTCACGATGTAGTTGTGCTTGTGCGCCCTCACCAACGGTCGGGATGGCATGCCGAACCGACGCGAGGGAGGAACGCGGCAGGAGCGCTTGTCATGACTGATTTCGCCGGTCTCGAAGCCCGTTTTGGCGCAGGAAACTATGCACCGTTGCCGGTCACGATCGTCCGCGGGGCTGGAGTCTACGTGTGGGACGAAGCTGGCAGACGCTACATCGACATGATGGGCGCATATTCGGCGGCAAGCTTCGGCCATTGCCATCCGCGCCTCGTCAAAGCGCTGACAGAACAGGCACAGCGCCTGGATACGATCTCGCGCGCTTATTTCAGCGATCGGTTGGGGCCTTTTCTCGCAAAGGCTTGTGCACTTACCGGTATGGATGCCGCGTTGCCGATGAACAGCGGCGCGGAAGCCGTCGAGACGGCGCTCAAGGCGGCACGTAAATGGGCCTACAAGGTCAAGGGTGTGCCGACCGACCGGGCTGAAATCATCGTCGCGGAGGGAAATTTCCACGGCCGTACCATCTCGATCGTCGGCTTTTCTTCGCAAGCCCAATATCGCGACGGCTTCGGGCCGTTCCCGCCCGGCTTCACGCGCACGCCGTTCGGCGATGCGTCGGCGCTCGCCGCGGCCATTACCCCTGACACCGCGGCCTTTCTGGTCGAACCAATTCAAGGCGAAGGCGGGATCAATGTGCCGCCCCCTGGATATCTCGCTGAGGTCGCGCGCATTTGCAAGGCGAACAACGTGCTGCTGCTCTGCGACGAGATCCAGAGCGGTCTGGGACGTACTGGACGCCTGCTCGCGTGTCAGCATGAAGGGGTAACACCCGACGGTCTGATGCTCGGCAAGGCGCTCGGCGGCGGGATGTTGCCGGTTTCGCTTTTCCTCGCCCGTCGCGAGGTCATGCAGGTTTTCACTCCGGGTGACCACGGCAGCACGTTCGGTGGCAACCCGATTGCATCGGCGGTTGGATTAGCCGCCCTCGACACACTGATCGACGAGCGATTGATTGAACGTGCCGCGACTGTCGGCGCGCATCTCCTCGATCGGCTCTCTGCGATCAAAAATCCGATCATCCGCGAGGTGCGCGGTCGCGGTTTGTTTGCGGGGGTCGAGTTACACCGCAACATGGCTAGTGCCGGTACGGTGATCAGCCGCTTGCTTCAGGCGGGAGTGCTGACCAAAGATACTCACCGGAACACGATACGCTTTGCGCCCCCCTTGATTATCGACGAGTCACAGGTGGATTGGGCCGTAGACCGATTGACCGAAGTACTGGACGAGATCGCCGCATCGACGGTTCAGGCCTAGCGGCCGCCAATGTTGGGCAAGCCTGCTATCTGAGGATTACCGAACCCAAGCGAAAGATTTGCAATAGTCCGGTCTTTAGAATCGGGCGCGTTAGTCTGTTCCCCGAAAGGCAATTACAAGCTTCCCGCCAAATCGGCATCCTCGCAATAAACCCGCACCTGCATGCGACGCAGGCCGTCGGCGATGGCGCCGTCGAGATGGAAGGTCGTAGAACGCGTCATAACGAAAAACCGTGAGCTGCGAGTGGCAGCACGTGATCACGCGTCAATGGCGCCAGGACAATAGCCTCAGGCGCAGTTGGATTGATCCAAATCGCTTCGGCGATCTCGGCCTGGGGCGCGATCGCGCCATCCACCTCGACCGCATAGACGCTGGCCCGCACCCGCCATCCCGGCTCATTCGCGGCGACGCTATCGAACTGTCCGAGCGCTTGCGCAGAACCCGGCACCATTCGACATCCCAACTCTTCGCCGATCTCGCGCCCCAGCGCGGTCAGATCGTCCTCACCAGCATCGCGTTTGCCGCCCGGCTGCATGAAGGCCTCGGTGCCGCGCTTGCGCACCACCAGCATGCGCCCTCTATCGTCACGGATCAGCGCGGCGACCACGCCGATGATCTTTTCGGTCATCGCGGATTACTCCTCGTCGCTCGCTCCGAACAATCCGATCTGGCTCTCATCCCGTTTCGGCTCATTCAGTCCCAGATGCTTGAACGCATGCGAAGTGAGCAGACGCCCACGCGGGGTGCGCTGCAGATAGCCGCACTGGATCAGATAGGGCTCGATGATGTCCTCGATGGCATCACGCGGCTCCGACAGCGCGGCCGCCATGGTCTCGACACCAACGGGGCCACCGGCATAGTTCATGGCGATGGTGGTGAGATAACGGCGATCCATCGCATCGAGACCCGCACTGTCAACTTCCAATGCGGACAGCGCGTGGTCGGCGATTTTGCGATCGATCGCTGACGCATCCGCAGCGGAGGCAAAGTCACGCACACGGCGCAACAGACGCCCGGCGATGCGCGGCGTGCCGCGCGCGCGGCGCGCAATCTCGTTAGAGCCTTCAGGGGTCATGCCGATGTCCAGCACGCGGGCACCGCGGGTGACGATCTTTTCGAGCTCGTCGATCGTGTAAAAATTCAGCCGCAGCGGAATGCCGAAACGATCACGCAGCGGATTGGTCAGGAGACCCGCACGGGTGGTCGCGCCGACCAGCGTGAATTTCGACAGCTCGATCTTCACCGAGCGTGCGGCAGGGCCTTCGCCGATGATGAGATCGAGCTGGAAATCCTCCATCGCCGGATAGAGCACTTCCTCTACTGCAGGGCTGAGTCGGTGGATCTCGTCGATGAACAGCACATCGCGCTCTTCGAGATTGGTCAGCAATGCCGCGAGATCGCCGGCCTTGGCGATGACGGGACCGGATGTCGCACGAAATCCGACGCCGAGTTCGCGCGCCACGATCTGCGCCAGCGTGGTCTTGCCGAGGCCGGGCGGGCCCACAAACAATGTGTGATCCAGTGCCTCACCGCGCTTACGAGCTGCATCGATGAAGATCTGCAGATTCGCGCGCGCCTGTGCCTGGCCGACGAAATCGGACAGCGACTGCGGGCGCAGCGTGGTGTCGCCGACATCGTCAGAGCGGCGCTCAGGTGTAACCATGCGATCGGGTGGCGTATTCATGATGCGACGTTACCACGGTGCAACGGCCGCGCGAACCACCAGCACAGGCTGGCTGGAATCACGGCAATGCCCGCGAGCAATACGGACAGCGACAGCGCCTGCGTGAGCGATCGAACGCCGGGCAAAATCACTGCTGACGATTCAGAGGGCTGAACGAACATCCCAAAACCGATGAAGCCGGCAATGCCGACGGCCGCAGCGAGCCACGCCATCCAGATCGCGTTTTGCCCGGCATAGACGGCCGACAGCGCGAAGACGACGCCGGCACCGAGCGACGGCAGCAGCGCCGCCAATGCAGCGACGAATGCCAGCAGCCACAGTGCAATCGAGACAAGCGATCTGAAACCATCGAGATCGGCGACAGAGAAGATCAATTGCAGGATCGACGCACCCAGACCAGCCACAAGCAACGACACGAGTGCAGCCACGGATAGCGAACCGACAATACCGAAGATTGCGACAATGCCGATCACACGGGCAATTCTGGCAAGGCTCACTTCGCCAATTCCTTCAGCCCGAGCTTGATGAGTTGCGCCGTTTCCGCACCCTCGCCTGCGCTGCGCGACGCGGCTGCGACGGCGGCCGCCGCCTGCGGCTGGCCATAGCCGAGATTGACCAGCGCCGAGATCGCATCCCTGACGGCGCCTGGTGCGCGGTTGTCGTCCATCGCGCCGGCGAGTTGCGCGACGACCGGATCGACGGACGCAAAGGCCGGCGCCTTGTCCTTCAATTCGCTGACGATGCGCTCGGCCACTTTAGGACCGACGCCCGGCGTGCGCGCCACGGCCGTCTTGTCGCGCAGCGCGATGGCATTGGCGAGGTCGGCCGGCGGCAGCGTGCTAAGCACGGCGAGCGCGACCTTGGCGCCGACGCCCTGCACGGTCTGCAGCAGGCGAAACCATTCGCGCTCCATATCGCTGCGGAATCCGAACAGCTTGATCTGGTCTTCGCGGACATAGGTTTCGATGGCGAGCACCGCAGCTTCGCCCGCCTGCGGCAGTGCCTGCAGCGTGCGTGCAGAACAATGCACCTGATAACCGACGCCCTGTACGTCGAGGATCACATAGTCCTCGCCGTAGCTGTCGATCAGGCCTTTGAGCTTGCCAATCACGCGCCGACGACCTTGAGGCGCAGTGCCGTGCTCTGACGGTGATGCGCATGGGTGATGGCGATCGCCAGTGCATCGGCTGCATCGGCGGATTTCGGCTCGGCCTTCGGCAGCAGAATCTTCAGCATCACCTGGATCTGGTTCTTGTCGGCATGGCCCGCGCCGACCACGGTCTTCTTCACCTGATTGGGCGCGTATTCGGCGACGGCAATGCCGAACATCGCCGGCGTCATCATGGCGATACCGCGCGCCTGGCCGAGCTTCAGCGTGGCGACGCCGTCCTTGTTGACGAAGGTCTGTTCGACCGCAGCTTCGGCCGGCTGGAAGTCGCCGAGCACCTTGGCGAGCCCTTCATGAATGCCGAGCAGCCGGCTCGCCAGCGGCATATTGTCCGGCGGTTCCACCGAACCGCAGCCGATATAGGTCAGCCGGTTGCCGTCGATTTCGATCACGCCCCAACCGGTGCGGCGCAGGCCCGGATCGATGCCGATGATGCGGACAGGAGGGCGAATCGCAGGGTGTGTCATCCCACAGGGATAACGCCGGTCGGACCGGAACGAAATAGAAACGCGCCACCATCCCAAGAGAATAGAGTGGGAAGCTGAGCCCCTGCTCAGCCGCCCATCTTGGCCATCAGCGCGTCCGACACCTCGAAGTTGGCATAGACGTTCTGCACGTCGTCATGCTCGTTCAACAGGTCCATCAGCTTGATCAGCTTCTCGCCGGTCTCGTCATCGACCGAGAGCGTGTTCTGCGGCTTCCAGATCACCGCGGCCTTGCGGGCTTCGCCGAACTTGCCTTCCAGTCCCTTGGCAACCTCGCGGAACGTCTCCTGCGACGCGTAGACCTCGTGGCCGCCCTCGCCCGACACCACGTCATCCGCGCCGGCCTCGATGGCAGCTTCGAGCATGTCGTCAGCAGAGGCCTTGTCGGCGTCATATTCGATCACGCCGACATGGTCGAACATGAAGGAAACTGAGCCGGTTTCGCCCAAATTGCCGCCGGATTTGGTGAAGTAAGAACGGATGTCGGAAGCGGCGCGATTGCGGTTGTCGGTCAGCGCCTCGACGATGACGGCGACGCCACCGGGGCCGTAGCCCTCGTAGCGGATTTCATCGTAGTTCTCGCCGTCGCTGCCGATCGCCTTCTTGATGGCGCGCTCGATATTGTCGCGCGGCATGTTTTCTTGCCGGGCGGCGATCACGGCGGAGCGCAACCGGGCATTCATCGATGGGTCGGGCGTCCCCATCTTGGCAGCGACGGTGATTTCGCGCGCCAGCTTGCTGAACAGCTTGGACTTCTGGGCATCCTGCCGGCCCTTGCGGTGCATGATGTTCTTGAATTGGGAATGTCCGGCCATGCGGTCTCTCTTGAAGCGTCAGGGTATTTAGGGCTGCGGCGCGGGGTTATAGGCCGCGAAATCGGCAAAATCAAAAATTTGCAGCCGAATCCGGCCAATCTTCGCAATACCGCAACCGACCTTAACCATCACTTCACGCCGAGGTGCAAGGTTACCCGCATAGATTGTATTCATTGGGGTCACCGATGGCGTTTGGACTGTTCCGCAAGCGGCAGCCGGAAGCGGCTGAAGTGGTGATGATTGCTGAAAACACAGCGCCTTCTGTAGCACCGCGGCACCCTGAACCAGATACCGCTGGGGACATCCTGGAGTTGCTGGAACTCGAGCTGGGCGCGCTTATCCGCCAGCTTGAGCGTGCCGCGACCTCCGTCGCCGGCGGCGCCGAATCGACCGCCACCACCCTCTCCGCCATCCGCGCCCGCACCGATGTGCTGGCCGACCGCAGCAGTGCCGCGCAATCCACCGCCACGACCTTCGCGCAGGCGGCCGATAAATTCACCCACTCGGCCGAAGGTATCGGCGCCCAGGTGCGCGATGCCAGCCGGCTTGCGGACGAGGCCGGCGCCGCCGCCCATGAAGCCAGCGCCAACGTGGACCGGCTGCGCGACTCCTCCGCTGCAATCAGCAATGTGTTGGAGCTGATCGCGCAGATCGCCCGGCAGACAACGATGCTGGCGCTGAACGCGACCATCGAGGCGGCACGCGCAGGCGCTGCAGGCCGCGGCTTCTCGGTCGTCGCCACCGAGGTCAAGGCGCTGGCGGTGCAAACCCAGAACGCCACCGAAGAGATCAGGAAGAAGATCGACACCCTGCAGCGCGACGCTGCGAGTTCGGTCGATGCGGTGCATCGCATCTCCACCGCCATCGACGCGATCCGCCCGGTGTTTGCCAATGTGAATGGCGCAGTCGCCGAGCAGAACGCGACGACCAGCGAGATGTCGCACAATGCCACCACCGCCTCGCAGTTCATCGTCTCGGTCGGCGACAGCGCCGCGGAAATCGATAGCGCTGCGAAGGAAGCGGCTGCCCATGGCGAGCATGTCGCGCAGGCCGGCCAGGCCGTGACGATGTTTGCCTCACGGCTGAAGTCCCGCTGCGCGGTACTGCTGAAACAGAGCGAGCGCGAAGACGAGCGCCGACGCGAAAAGCTGCCATGTCACCTCAATGTCGATCTTCAGGCGCGCGGCGGCCAGATCCGCGCACCGGTCTATGAAATCTCGATGGACGGGATCCTCATCGGCGGACCAGACGCGAACCGGCTTCCGTTGCACGACATCGTTGCTGCTGAACTCAGCGAGGTCGGCCCCTGCCGCCTGCGCATTGCCGAACATTCCCCCGCCGGCGCACAGGCACTGTTCGTCGCGCCCGACAACCATCTCATCAGCCGGATCGAAGACCGGCTATGGGCTATTCATGACGAAAACACCGAATTCGTCACCCGCGCCATTGATGCCGGCGCCGCGCTCAACAAGATCTTTGCCGACGGTATTGCATCCGGCGCTATCAGCATCGACGACATGTTCGACGACAACTACGTCGAAATCCCTGGCTCCAGTCCGGTGCAGTACCGGACAAAGATTCTCGGCTGGGCCGACCGCGCACTCCCCGAATTCCAGGATGCATTTCTCGCCAAGGACAGCCGCATGGCGTTCTGCGCCATGATCGACCGCAACGGCTATCTACCGGTACATAACAGCATCTATTCCAAGCCGCAGCGCCCGGGTGATGTCGCCTGGAATACGGCCAACTGCCGCAACCGCCGCATCTTCAACGATCCGGCTGGATTGGCCGCCGGTCGCAATACACGTTCCTACCTGATCCAGAGTTATGCCCGCGACATGGGCAACGGTCAGACCGTGATGATGCGCGAGATAGACGTGCCTGTGCGCATACAGGGACGCCATTGGGGCGGCTTCCGCACGGCGTACAAATTATGATTTGGGTTTGTAGACGGCGCTGCGCTGCCACCTGAGACCTGGCGCAGCGCCGCCTATTCCGTCTGCGAGTGGGCTAGCAGCCGAAACTGCCAAGGCGTCCTAGCCGCCGCTCGTTCGGCCCTCCGCATTGTCATCTCCGCCGTATGAACCGCCGCCATATCCATATGGCGCGCTGTATCCATATGAACCGGGGCCGGCACCAAATCCGCGATAGACCGTTACGGGGGCGCTTCCCTCATACCGCGCGTGAGAGGACATGATCCGTCGATGCTTGCTGGCAGCGCTATGCCCGTCTTTGGCCTGCGCGGTCGAGCTCGAAGTGCCGGCGATCAGTAAAGCGGCGCCCAACAGAATGAATTTATTCATCACATTTTTCCTTGGTCAACGAGCCCCGCGACCTCAGATGCGCACGCTTGGCTCTCAAGGTAGCGCCAATCACGCGTAGTTGAATTTCGGCTTGCGGTACCCCGTCCTGCATGGACAGCGGCGGCGAGACCCATTGGAGCCATTTGCCCATTCGCTCCGGGCATGGGGGGCCGTGTCACACCGCTGACATTTGCATCGGTCCATAACCGTGGACCCATTCGATACAAGCGGAGCTACCATGACCGAACATTCCCTCGACGACGCGCAAGCAATCCACGACCGCATTCGTGCAGAGATGCTGGACGGCTTCGACGAAGAACTCGAGCTCGAGATCGATGACGATCGTCTCGACGCCCTGACCAACGAAATGTCCGACCACAGCCCGGCGGAGACCATCGAGCGACGCCTCTATTTCAAGGAACTGTTCCGCCTGCAGGGCGAGTTGGTGAAGTTGCAGAGCTGGGTGCAGCAGAACAAGCTCAAGGTCGTGGTGATCTTCGAGGGTCGCGATTCCGCTGGCAAGGGTGGCGTCATCAAGCGGATCACCCAGCGGCTCAATCCGCGCGTCTGCCGCGTTGCCGCACTCCCCGCGCCGAATGAGCGCGAACGCACCCAATGGTACTTCCAGCGTTACGTCTCGCACCTTCCCGCCGGCGGCGAGATCGTGCTGTTCGATCGTAGCTGGTACAACCGCGCCGGCGTCGAGCGCGTGATGGGTTTCTGCACCGAAGATGACGTGGAGGAATTCTTCCGCTCGGTGCCGGAATTCGAACGCATGCTGGTGCGCTCGGGCATCATCCTGGTCAAATACTGGTTCTCGATCACCGATGAAGCGCAGCACCTGCGCTTCTCGATGCGTATCGCCGATCCGCTCAAGCAGTGGAAGCTCAGCCCGATGGATGTCGAGGCGCGCACCCGCTGGGAGCAATACACCAAGGCAAAGGAAGCGATGCTCGAGCATACGCATATTCCGGAAGCCCCGTGGCATGTGGTGCAGGCCGTCGACAAGAAGAAGGCCCGCCTGAACTGCATCGCGCATCTGCTCGAACAGCTTCCCTATCAGGAGGTCGAGCATCCGCCTGTGGTTCTGCCTGCACGCGTGCGCAATCCCGACTATCACCGCACGCCGGTGCCAGCCGAAATGTATGTGCCGGAGCGGTACTAGCCCCACAGTCGGCAGATCGCGTGCCGTTTTTCGGGCAGGCCGAGCCTAACGCAACCGCAATATTCTTTTGAATAAAAGTCATCCGACGCCCACGACAGAGGGCGTCGGATGACGTCGCGCAGATTTTACCGCGATTTATCCGACAGACACGCTCGCGCGACATACAAACCAATGTATAGTCCTGCTGCATCTTATTGCTGCTTTTGAAATGATGACCGTACGCCTATAGTACCGTCGTTGGTCGATGACGAACCATTCGCCATTGCATCATCGAGTCGAGCAAACGGGGGTCTCACTGTGGCAAATCTCAATATCAACGGCGAGCAGAAGTCCTTCGACGCACCAGACGACATGCCTCTGCTCTGGGTGCTGCGCGATATTCTCGGCATGACCGGCACAAAATTCGGCTGCGGCGTTGCGCTATGCGGAGCATGCACCGTGCATGTCGACGGCAGGGCCGTGCGCTCCTGTCTGCTGCCGGTCAGTGCGGTGAGCGGACGCGCCATCACCACAATCGAAGGTGTCGGCGCCACACCGGTCGGCGCCAAGGTGCAGAAAGCCTGGCTCGATCTCGAAGTCATTCAATGCGGCTACTGCCAATCCGGACAGATCATGTCAGCGGCGGCGCTCCTCGCTTCTACGCCGACCCCCGACGATTCTGACATCGATGCCGCCATGGCCGGAAATATCTGTCGCTGCGGCACCTATGTCCGGGTGCGTGAAGCCATCAAGCATGCTGCCTCCGAACGGCAAACCTAGGAGTCGGCCATGAAACTTGCAGACAACATGCTTGTTGCGGCCAGTCCTGCAAACAAGCCTTCTGGCCTGTCACGGCGCAATTTGCTCGCTGGCGCCTTTGCCGGCGGCTTTATGTTCGCCTTCCAGCTTCCGGTCCGCGCGGCCAATGAGCCGACGCAACCTCCCGATACGACGGAGGGCAAATTCGCCCCCAACGCGTTCATCCGCATCGACACTACCGGCAAGACGACACTGGTGATGCCGCAAGTCGAGATGGGGCAAGGCATCTATACCGCCATCGCTATGATCCTCGCCGAAGAGCTCGACGCCGACTATGCGCAGATCACGCTGCAACATGCGCCGCCCAGCGACAAGCTCTACGGCAATCCAATTTTCATCATCCAGGCGACCGGCGGATCGACTTCGGTGCGCGCATTCTGGAAACCGCTGCGCAATGCCGGTGCAACCGCGCGTGCGATGCTGGTGCAAGCCGCAGCCGAACAGTGGCAGGTCGAACCTGCGAGCTGCACGGCGTCGAATGGGCAAGTGATGCATACGGCCAGCGGGCGCAAACTGTCCTATGGCGAGTTGTGCGACGCCGCCGGCAAACTCACACCGCCGAAGGACGTCGCGCTCAAGGACCCGAAAGACTTCTCGGTGATCGGCAAGCCGCTGAAGCGCTTCGACACACCGGACAAGGTCAACGGCAAGACGATCTACGGTATCGACGCGATGGTGCCGGGCATGACATTCGCGACGCTGGCACAGTGCCCGGTGTTCGGCGGCAAACTCGCCAAGGTCGATGACCGCGCGGCGAAGAGGATTCCGGGCGTGCGGCAGATCGTGGTGCTCGACGACCTCGTGGCCGTGGTCGGCGACCACATGTGGGCCGCCAAGTCTGGGCTCGAAGCACTCGACATCACCTGGGACGAAGGGCCCAACGCGAAGATCAGTTCGAAGGACATCTGGGCGCATTTGCGCACGGCCAGCGAGACGGACGGCGTGATCGCCAAATCCGTCGGCGACATCGCTAAGGGTCTCGCGACCGGCGAACGGATCGACGCGTCCTACGAGATGCCGTTCCTTGCGCACGCGACCATGGAGCCCTTGAATTGCACGGTGCACTTCAAGGGAGATTCCTGCGAGGTCTGGACGGGCACGCAGATCATGTCGCGGGTGCAATCCGAAGCCGCCAAGGCCGCGGGCCTGCCGGTCGACAAGGTGACGGTCAACCAGCACATGATCGGTGGTGGCTTCGGCCGCAGGCTTGAGCCTGACATGGTGGTGACGGCGGTGCGCATCGCCAAACAGGTCAATGGACCGGTCAAAGTGGTGTGGACCCGCGAAGAGGACATCCAGCACGACATTTATCGCCCCGTCTATCGCGACAACATCTCGGCGACCCTGTCGAACGGCAAAGTGGTCGGCTTCAAGTACAAGATCGCCGGCTCGGCCGTGATCGCGCGTTGGCTGCCGCCTGCGTTCCAGAAGGGCATCGACATCGACGCCATCGATAGTGCTGCGGACCAGCCGTACGACTTCCCGCATTTCCAGTGCGAATATGTCCGTGTCGAACCGCCGGCGGTGCCGACCGGCTTCTGGCGCGGCGTCGGCCCGAACAACAATGTGTTCGCGATCGAGAGCTTCATGGATGAGCTCGCTCGCAAGGCCGGCAAGGATCCCGTCGTGTTCCGGCGTGAATTGCTCGGCAAGGCGCCGCGGATGCTGGCGGCCCTCAATCTCGCGGCAGAGAAGGCCAACTGGGGTCAGCCGCTGCCACCGCGTGTCGGACGCGGCGTGAGCATCCAGCCCACCTTCGATACCTCGATCGCGACTGTGGTCGAAGCGGAGATCGATTCGCAGGGTGAAATTCGTCTGCGTCAGGTCAACGTGGCGGTCGATACCGGCATCGCTGTCAATCCTGACACCATCGTGGCGCAGATCGAAGGCGGCATCGTGTTCGGCCTCACAGCCGCACTTTATGGCGATATCACCATCGAGAAGGGACGCGTGCAGCAGTCCAATTTCCACGACTACCGCATGCTTCGGATCGACCAGATGCCGAAAATCAATGTCCACCTCATCAAGAGTGGCGAAGCGCCCGGCGGCATAGGCGAGTGCGGCGTGATCGGCGGACCGCCGGCACTGCGTAATGCGATTTATGCCGCGACTGGCGTTGCGTTGCGGAGGATGCCGATCGACCGCGATGCGATCGCCGAGAGGAAGAAGTCATGACGCCCGCCGCACGTCGCATTCTCGGCAGCGTCATTGTGATCGGTGTCGTGGCTGCAGCCGGCGCCGCGCTCTATGTGCGCGGTCCCGGACCGATGGCCTTCTCTGGTGGGCCGAAAGTGGCGCTGGCGGACTACAAGGGCGCTAATCCGACCGGCGCTCCCGCCAACATGACCAACGCCAGCCCGATCGAGCGCGGCGAATATCTCGCACGTGCGGCGGATTGCATGGTCTGCCACACTGCGCCCGGCGGAAAGGAATATGCCGGGGGCTTCGCATTCAAACTGCCGTTCGGCACGCTGTATTCGACCAATATCACGCCGGACAAAGAGACAGGCATCGGCAACTACACCGATCAGCAGTTTCTCGACGCCGTTCGAAGCGGCAAGCGCCACGACGGCGCCCGCCTCTATCCGGCAATGCCCTATACGTCCTACACCTACATGACCGATGCGGACACGCTCGCGGTCAAGGCCTATCTGTTCAGCCTCGCACCGGTGCGCGCAGCGCCGCCTGAGAATACGCTTGCCTTTCCGTTCAATCAGCGCTGGGCAATGACGTTCTGGTCGGCATTGTTCAATCCCGATACGCGCTTCGAACCCGATACGTCGCAAAGCCCGGAATGGAACAGGGGCGCCTATCTCGTCGAGGCGCTGGCGCATTGCGGCGAATGCCACACGCCGCGCAATCTCGGCTTCGCGCTCGACAACCGCAAGAAATTCGCTGGCGCCCTAACCGCCGGATGGCGGGCCTTCAATATCACCTCGGACAAGACGACAGGCCTTGGCGGCTGGAGCGACGACGATGTCGTTTCCTATCTGTCGATCGGACATGCCAAAGGTCATGGCACCGCTTCAGGGCCGATGGGCGAAGCGGTGGACCACAGCTTCAGCAAGATGGCGCCGACGGATATCAAGGCGATGGTCGCATTCCTGCGCACAGTGCCGGCGCTGCCCTCGCCTGATCTGCCCGCGAAACTCGCGCCACCCGCACCGCCCTCGCACAGAGACGGCATGACAGCGAATGCGCTTGGCAAGACGGTCTTCCAGGGCGCCTGCGTGAGCTGCCATGGCTGGACAGGCGAGAGCGCACTCTCGCCCATGGCCACGCTGACTGGCGCGTGGGCCGTTAACGATCCCGGCGCGACGAACGTGGCGCAGATCGTGATCTCCGGCACCAAGCGGCATACGCCGCAAGGCGCACTCTCGATGCCAGCTTTTGGCAAGAGCCATTCAGATACGGAGATCGCGGCTGTCGCGAATTACGTGACCGCGCGCTTCGGCAGCAAGGGATCGCAGATCACGGCAAGCGACGTCGCGGATTTGCGCAAGCAGACGGAGCAGTAGGCCGAACTAGTTCAGCCAGAACTCGGGCACGGCCTGCGACAGACGCCCACCGAGCCGCACCGGCGCAACGCGCAATGCAAGCCCTGTCTTGTCGTCGGTTTCGACTGCAACGCCCGACAAGGTCGCCGGGCCGAAGGCGGGCTCGAAGCGGCCGGAGGGAATGCCGGTCGTGAAGCGCCTGACAGGCTCTTCCTTCTGCATACCGATCACGGAATCATAGTCGCCGGTCATGCCTGCATCGGTCATGTAAGCTGTGCCGCCGGACAGGATTTGATGATCGGCGGTCGGCACATGCGTATGCGTGCCGACGACGAGGCTCACGCGGCCATCGCAGAAGTAACCCATGCCCTGCTTCTCGCTCGAGGCTTCGCCATGGAAATCCACCACGATGGCGTCCGCGGCTTCCACCAGCGGACAGGCATCGATCTCCTTGCCGACAGCGCTGAACGGATCGTTGAGTGGCTCCATGAAGACACGCCCCATGGCGTTGATCACGAGCGCACGCGCACCATTCTTGGCGTCGATCAGCGCAGCACCGCGGCCCGGGGTGTGGCGCGGGAAGTTCAACGGACGGATCAGACGCGGCGCGCGTTCGATGAACACCAGCGCCTCTTTCTGATTCCAGGCGTGAT
Source organism: Tardiphaga sp. 709 (assembly GCF_032401055.1). Classification (NCBI taxonomy): domain Bacteria; kingdom Pseudomonadati; phylum Pseudomonadota; class Alphaproteobacteria; order Hyphomicrobiales; family Nitrobacteraceae; genus Tardiphaga; species Tardiphaga sp. 709. Next base: position 1,861,008 of record NZ_CP135529.1, read on the forward strand.
TGCCGAGCGTCACCGCATCGGCGCCGGCGTCGACAAGATCATTATAGATCGTCTCGGTGATACCGAAGCCGCCGGCGGCGTTCTCGCCATTGATGATGACAAGATCGAGCTTCCAGTCGCGGATCAGGCCGGGCAGTTTTTCGAGGATCACCACGCGGCCGGTTTTGCCGACCACGTCGCCGATGAAGAGAATACGCAAGTCAGATGCTCCGAAAATCGATCGTCCGGGTTTCGGTTAGCACATAATCCAGCGCCACGTCGTGTGGCTGCATGGGAATGGCCCCGATTTCCTGGGTGTCGAAGGCCACGCCTATGGAGATAAAGGGCTTGATGGCGTGCAGTTGCGAGAAAGTGCGGTCGTAATGCCCCGCGCCATAGCCAATGCGGTGGCCGGCGCGGTCGAAGGCCGCGAGTGGTACCAGCAGGATATCGGGGATCAGTGGCGGCGCTTCCGGTGCTGGTTCCGGAATGCCTAGTGAACCGCGTACCAGCGCGTCGTTCGGGCTCCAGAGCCGGAACATCAGGGGCTCATCACGGGCGATGATCACCGGCAGCGCCAGTCGCGCACCCTGGGCGGCGAGATGCTGCATCAACGGGATCGGATCGATTTCGCTGCGGATGGGAGAATAGCCGGCGACGATGTCGCCGGCCCTGACCGGGAAAGGCAGCCCACGCGCTGCGATGGCTTGTGCGGCTGCCGACCGTTCGGCCTCGCTCAGCGCCGTGCGGCGTGCCAGCGCGGCGATGCGGAGCTCAATCTTTGTCGGAGTGGGCGGCGTGTCGGACATGCCGCACGATATTCTGCCCGCCGGGCCTATGAAAGCACGGGACGCCCTTCACCCTCATCTTTGTCGCGTGAGGTTAAGATGCACGGCGAAAGCCCGCAAACGGCCGGAGCCATCAGAAAAGTAAAAGTGCGAAGCCACGATGGCCGTTGAAGCACTCGATCCCGGAGCACCTACGAAAGTAGGTGGGCACCATGTGACCAGGTCCACGGACCTGGTCAGGGACAGTTCCCTGAAGGATCGATAAGGCCCCGGGGATATATGGCTCCTGACGCGCGACGCAGCCTCGCCTGAGCAATGTAGGGGTTATGAGACGGATGCGCCAGTGCCCGCTTGGCATCAAAGCCTGCGTTATCCAATAGCAACGCCGCCGCCGATGGTGCGGTTGAGCACCTGCGTGGTCTTCTCGATCCGCTCTGCCGCAGCATTCAGGGCCGCGGCAACCGCCGTCTGCGTCGCCCGCGCGCGGTCCGCGGCGACCACGCGCACATCGCGCAATGCGGCGAGTTCTTCCTGCAGGGCACGGATCTGCTGATTGGCATCGACCAGTTCGTCGGCAATGGTCAGCGCCGCCATCACCGTCAACCGCGCATCCCCGATCTCACCGAATTTGCCACGCAGGTTTTCGACGCGGGATTCAAGACTTTCCGCCAGCCGCAGCAGGCGGGTTTCCTGCCCCTCCTCACAGGCCATGCGGTATTGCCGGCCATTGATGGTGACGTTAACGTGGCTCATCTCGCTTTACTCATGCGCGTTGTCAGTCGCCAGCACCGCGCGAATGGTGCCGATGGCGGTATCGAGCTTGTCGGCGATGTCGCGGTTGGCGCGCTCCAGCCGGCGCGATTTCACCAGCGTGCCATCGAGCTCATCCGCCAGCCGGGACCGGTCGGCGCCGAGCGCCTGAATACGGGTGGCCAGCTCATCCTCGTCGCGATCCGCCTCACGGCGGCGCTCGACCGCACTTTCCAGAGCATCCAGCGCCGCCATCAACCGCCGCGTGGCAGCGTCGATCTCGGCCGCACCACCATTGGCGGGATCGGAGGCTGCGAGATGGGCGGGGCGTTCGATCATACTGGGTTACGCGGGACCTTGGGTGTGATGCGACCGGAGCTCAAAAACCACGGCTCCGCAAGCCTTTAGGCCCTGAAACTTAGGTTGCAAGCGAGCCGGACGCAACGCCGCTTAAAAGCTATGCACCGCAAAGCCGACAAAAACCGCCGGTAGATATCCACAGACCAGAACTGTCCGGGAGACCTTGGACTCCCAGGAACCCAGATGCTATCCACCAGTTTCTCCTAAGCGATCCCAACATCTCGCTGCAGACCGCCCCTACTCGCGGACGCAAAATATTCCATTCCCTTCAAGTTAGACGGAAACCGACATGGCGCAGGTTGATCACTCGAAAATGGCCAACGCGATTCGTGCCCTCGCCATGGACGGCGTGGAAAAGGCCAAATCCGGTCACCCTGGGCTGCCTATGGGCGCCGCCGACGTCGCCACCGTGCTGTTTACGCAGTTCCTCAAATTTGATGCAGCCGATCCGAAGTGGCCGGATCGCGATCGCTTCATCCTCTCGGCCGGCCACGGCTCGATGCTGCTCTATGCCCTGCTCTATCTGACGGGCAACAAGGAGATGACCCTCGATCAGCTGAAGAACTTCCGCCAGCTGCATTCGAAGACCCCCGGGCACCCTGAGAATTTCCATACTTCAGGTGTCGAGACCACCACTGGTCCGCTCGGACAGGGCATCGCCACGTCGGTCGGCTTCGCGCTCGCCGAGCGCATGCTGGCCGCCGAATATGGCGACGTGGTCGATCACTACACTTACGTGCTGTGCTCCGATGGCGACCTGATGGAAGGCGTCAGCCATGAAGCGATGGCACTTGCCGGTCATCTCAAGCTGTCGAAGCTGATCTTCCTCTATGACGACAACGGCATTTCGATCGACGGTCCGCTGACGCTCGCCGATAGTGTCGACCAGGTTGCGCGCTTCAAGGCCCATGGCTGGAATTCCGAGCATGTCGATGGCCACGATCAGAGTGCCATCGCTGCAGCCATCAAGCGTGCGCAAGCCTCCGACCGTCCATCGATGATCGCCTGCAAGACCACTATCGGCTTCGGCGCGCCGAAGAAGGCCGGCACCTCGAAGGCGCATGGCGAACCGCTTGGCGCGGAAGAACTCGCTGGCGCCAAGAAGGCGCTGGGATGGGATTACGGCCCGTTCGAAGTGCCGGATGACGTGCTGACCGCATGGCGCAATGTCGGCAAGCAGGGCGCATCGGCGCATGCTGACTGGACCAAGCGTTTCGAGGCGCTGCCGGACGACAAACGCGCCGAATTCACTCGCCGTAACGATCACGTTCGGCCGGCCGCCATGGAAGATGCGATCCGTCAGCTCAAGAAGAAGCTGGTCGACGAACCGCAGACCGTCGCGACCCGCAAGGCGAGCGAACTCGCACTGGAAGCGCTGGTGCAGGTCGTACCGGAGATGGTGATCGGCTCCGCCGATCTCACGCCGTCGAACAATACCCGCACCAAGCACGCCATCGAGGTGAAGCCTGGCGATTTCGCCGGTCGCTACATTCACTACGGCATCCGCGAAATGGGTATGGCCGCCGCCATGAACGGCATCGCGCTGCATGGCGGATTCATCCCGGCGGGCGCGACCTTCATGTGCTTCACCGACTATGCACGCCCGGCGATGCGCATCTCGGCGCTGGCGCAGATCCCGGTCATCTACATCATGACCCACGACTCGATCGGCCTCGGCGAAGACGGCCCGACCCATCAGCCGGTGGAGCATCTGGCGGCGATGCGCGCGATGCCGAACATGCGCGTGTTCCGCCCCGCGGATACGGTCGAGACCGCCGAATGCTGGCAGCTCGCCATGGAGAAGACCAACGGCCCGACCATGCTGGCCCTGTCGCGCCAGAACTTGACGCCGGTACGCACCACGCATCATGACAACAATCTCTGCGCCACCGGCGGCTATGAGCTGATCGCGGCCAAGGGCAAACCCGCCGTGTCGATCTTCGCCTCGGGTTCGGAAGTCGAGATCGCAGTCGCTGCGCAGAAGCAACTGGCCGACAAGGGCATCGCGACGCGGGTCGTATCGGTCCCCTCGCTCGAACTACTGCTGGAGCAGCCTGAAGAGCGCCAGAAGGCCATCATCGGCGACGCGCCGATCAAGATCGCCGTCGAAGCCGCGGTCCGGTTCGGCTGGGATGCCGTGATCGGACACGATGGCACCTTCATCGGCATGAAGGGTTTCGGCTCGAGCGCGCCAGCCAAGGAGCTCTACAAGCTGTTCGGCATCACGGCCGAGGCCGTGGTCGAGGCTGCAACCAGCAAGCACAACGCGGCTTAACTCTATCGGAACGCTGGTAAATTTGACACATTGCACCAGCGTTCCATTCAGGGCATGAAACGCCCGTCACACGTCACTATATGAAGGCCCTCACGCGAGGTTTGAGCCTAATAAAAGGGAGAAGTTGAATGGCAGTCCGGGTTTCGATCAACGGTTTTGGCCGCATCGGCCGCAACGTCCTGCGGGCGATCTACGAGTCCAAGCGCACCGACATCGAAGTCGTCGCCATCAACGATCTGGGTCCGGTTGAAACCAACGCCCACCTGTTGCGCTTCGACAGCGTGCATGGCCGCTTCCCCGGCGACGTCACCGTCGATGGCGACAGCATCCAGCTTGGCAACGGCAACAAGATCAAGGTCACTGCGGTGCGCGATCCGAACACGCTGCCGTGGAAGGATCTCGGCATCGATATCGCGCTCGAATGCACCGGCATCTTCAGCGCCAAGGCGAAGGCGACGTCGCATCTGACCGCAGGCGCCAAGCGCGTGCTGGTTTCGGCTCCGTCCGATGGTGCTGATGCCACGATCGTCTACGGCGTCAACCACAAGACCCTGACCAAGGAGCATCTGGTCGTTTCCAACGGTTCGTGCACCACCAACTGCCTGGCGCCTGTCGCCAAGGTGCTGAACGAGACCGTCGGTATCGAAACCGGCTTCATGACCACGATCCACGCTTACACCGGCGACCAGCCGACGCTGGACACGCTGCACAGCGATCTCTATCGCGGCCGCGCCGCTGCGATGTCGATGATTCCGACCTCGACCGGCGCCGCGAAGGCCATCGGCCTCGTGATGCCCGAACTGGCCGGCAAGCTCGACGGCGTTTCGATCCGCGTGCCGACCCCGAACGTCTCCGTGGTCGATCTCAAGATCATCGCCAAGAGGAGCACCACCAAGGAAGAGATCAACGAAGCGATCAAGAAGGCTGCGGCCGGCGAGCTGAAGGGCGTGCTCGGCACCACTTCGCACCCGAACGTGTCGATCGACTTCAATCACGATCCGCATTCGTCGACCTTCGCCTTCGACCAGACCAAGGTGCAGAATGGCACGCTGGTGCGCGTGCTCTCCTGGTACGACAACGAGTGGGGTTTCTCCAACCGCATGGCCGATACCGCCGTCGCGATGGGCAAGCTGCTCTAAGGCAAGAGCGTTATCCCGGGCGCAGCACAAGACGCCGCGTCCGGGAGCCAACGAATGTAGCGGTCCCCGCTTCGCGGCGCGCCGCTGTGCGCTGACCTGCGTTTGGGGACACAACATCATGACCAATTCTTTCCGCACCCTCGACGACGTCGATGTGAAGGGCAAACGCGTTCTCGTGCGCGTCGATCTCAACGTGCCCATGGATGGTGGCAAGGTTACCGACGCAACGCGTCTCGAACGTATCGCGACGACCATCACCGAAATTTCCGACAAGGGCGGCAAGGTCATCCTGCTCGCGCATTTTGGCCGCCCCAAGGGCCGCGACGACAAGAACTCATTGAAGCCCGTGGCTGCGGCACTTGCCGATGTGATCAAGAAGCCGGTCGCCTTTGCGGACGACTGCGTTGGCGACGTCGCAGCCAAGGCCGTTGGCGCCATGAAGGACGGCGACATTCTCTGCCTTGAGAACACGCGCTTCCATTCCGCTGAGGAGAAGAACGATCCGGCTTTCGTCGCCGAACTCGCCAAGCTTGGCGATATCTGGGTCAACGATGCATTCTCGGCTGCACATCGCGCCCACGCCTCCACCGAAGGCCTCGGCCACAAGTTACCCGCCTATGCCGGCCGCACCATGCAGGCCGAGTTGGACGCCCTCGGCAAGGCGCTGGACGCGCCGACCAAGCCGGTGATCGCCATCGTCGGCGGCGCCAAGGTGTCGTCGAAGATCGATCTCCTCGAAAATCTCGTCACCAAGGTCGATGCACTCGTGATCGGTGGCGGCATGGCCAACACCTTCCTGCATGCGCAGGGTGTCAAGGTCGGCAAGTCGCTGTGCGAAAAGGATCTGGCGGCCACTGCCCTGCGGATCATCGACAAGGCCGAAGCTTCCGGTTGCGCCATCATCCTGCCAGTGGACGCCATCGTCGCATTCCACTTCGCCGCCAACACACCGTCTCACGCCTACGGCCTCGATGCGATCCCAGATGAGGGCATGATCCTCGATGTCGGTCCGCAGTCGATCGAACGCATCAACGCAGCGATCGACGATGCCGCCACGCTGGTCTGGAATGGCCCGGTCGGAGCGTTTGAAATGACTCCGTTCGACCGCGGCACGGTTGCCGGCGCCAAACACGCAGCGACGCGCACCAAGGCGAAGAAGCTGATTTCAGTAGCCGGCGGCGGCGACACGGTGGCCGCGCTCAATCACGCCGGCGTCGCCGATGACTTCTCCTACATCTCGACGGCCGGTGGCGCCTTCCTCGAATGGATGGAAGGCAAGCCGCTGCCGGGTGTGGAAGTGCTGAAGAAGTAGTAGCGGTAAATTTTTGCCCGCAAGACTTGTAGGCGCCGCAATGTTTATGGTATGTTCTTTCCATGAGCGAGAACGTGCAAACAGCAATGTTCGAGATCCTGAAGAAAATTCAGGGCGATATCACTTTGGTTAGGACCGACATCGGTCAGTTTAAGCTGGATACCGAAACTCACTTTGAACGCATTGAGACCTTGGTTCGCAAGCGACGGCGCTGCGATGCTGGTCATGATGCGTTCGGCGGCCGGTGATTTTGAGGAGCGGCTCGCAGCCGTCGAGCAGCAAATTGCGTTGCTCGACGCGCGGGAGCACTAACGTTTCAGGAATTCCATTAGCTGGAACGCTGGGCCATCGTGGCGATTAACGTTGGCTGTATGCGCGACCGATGGCGTCTTGGATTCGCCGTCTCCTCGCGCTAAGAGCCATACATCCCTCGGCGCGGCGTTTGCGCCTGTCCCAATTTACAAGGAGCTTCCTGCATGGCCCGTATTACGTTGCGTCAACTGCTCGATCACGCGGCAGAACACGATTACGGAGTGCCGGCCTTCAACATCAACAATATGGAACAGGCGCTGGCGATCATGGAGGCTGCATCCGGTGTCGATGCGCCGGTGATCATCCAGGCCTCCCGCGGCGCCCGCTCCTACGCCAACGACATCATGCTCAAGCACATGATGGACGCAGTCACCGAAATCTATCCGCATATTCCCGTTTGCGTGCATCTCGACCACGGCAACGAAGCTGCAACCTGCATGACCGCAATCCAGGCCGGATTCACCTCGGTGATGATGGATGGTTCGCTGAAGGCAGACGGCAAGACGGCGGCGGACTGGGACTACAATGTCGGCGTGACCAAGACAGTAACGGACATGGCGCATCTCGGCGGCATCTCGGTGGAAGGCGAGCTCGGCGTGCTCGGCTCGCTGGAGAGCGGCATGGGCGAAGCCGAAGACGGCCACGGCGCCGAGGGCCAGCTGTCACATGACCAGTTGCTGACCAATCCCGATGAGGCCGTGAAGTTCGTGAAGGAGACGCAGGTCGACGCACTGGCGATCGCCATGGGCACTTCGCACGGCGCCTACAAGTTCACCCGCAAGCCGGACGGCGATATCCTCGCCATGAACGTGATCGAGGAAATCCACCGCAAGCTGCCGAACACACATCTGGTGATGCACGGCTCGTCCTCGGTCCCGCAGGACCTACAGGACATCATCAACAAATTCGGCGGCCAGATGAAGCCCACCTGGGGCGTCCCGGTGTCGGAAATCCAGCGCGGCATCAAGCACGGCGTCCGCAAGATCAACATCGACACCGACAACCGCATGGCCATGACCGGCCAGATCCGCAAGGTGCTGAGCGAAAACCCCAGCGAATTCGATCCGCGCAAATATCTGAAGCCGGCGATGGAAGCGATGGTGAAGCTCTGCAAGCAGCGCCTGCAGGAATTCAATACCGCCGGCCAAGCCAGCAAGATCAAAAAGGTGCTGACCACGGCCGAAATGGCCAAGCGTTACGCATCGGGCGAGCTGAACGCGAAGATCGCCTGAGCCCAAACTGCCAATTGACTGCCATTCAGCCTGCCATACAGCCTATGGCAGGCTGAATTTTTGCCGGAATCGGATGCGGACGGGCTCATTGGCCGGCCAGATGCTCGGATTTTGCCCGAGAACGGTCTAGATTGACCTGCAGGACTAGCCCGCTCAGGACATGCCCATGAATCTCGCCGAACTGAACAAAATCGCCCGCGCCATGACCGCGCCGGGCAAGGGCTTGCTTGCCGCAGATGAATCGTCAGGCACGATCAAGAAGCGCTTCGATGCGATCAGCGTCGAGTCGACCGAGGACAACCGCCGCGATTATCGTGAAATGCTGTTTCGCTCGCGCGAGGCGATGAGCAGCTACATTTCCGGCGTGATCCTCTACGACGAGACCATCTGGCAAAACGCCAAGGATGGCACGCCGCTGGTGCGGCTGATCGAGGAAGCCGGCGCCATTCCCGGCATCAAGGTCGATGAGGGCACGCAGGCACTGCCGAACTGTCCCGGTGAGCTGGTCACAGCAGGCCTCGACAAGCTCGCCGAGCGTCTTGCCAAATATTACGCACGCGGCGCGCGCTTCGCGAAGTGGCGCGCGGTGATCGATATCGGTGCCGGCATTCCCTCGATGACCGCAATCTCCGTCAACGCGCATGCGCTCGCCCGCTATGCCGCGCTATGCCAGGCCGCACAGATCGTCCCAATCGTCGAGCCCGAAGTGCTGATGGATGGCGATCACGACATCGACCGCTGTGTCGAAGTCACGCAGCGCGTACTCAACAAGACGTTCCAGGAATTGCGGGTCCAGCGGGTCGCGCTGGAAGGCATGATCCTGAAGCCGAACATGGCCGTCTCGGGCAAGAAGTCGAAGACGCAGGCTGTTGTGGCTGAAGTGGCCGAGAAGACCGTGCGCATGCTGAAGAACTGCGTGCCCGCATCCGTGCCCGGCATCGCATTCCTCTCCGGCGGCCAATCCGACGAAGATGCAACTGCGCATCTCGATGCCATGAACAGGATCGATGGCCTGCCCTGGCCACTGACATTCTCCTATGGCCGCGCGCTTCAGGCAGCGCCGCAAAAGGCGTGGTCCGGCAAAGCCAACAATGTGCCCGCAGGTCAGCAGGCCTTCACCCATCGTGCACACATGAATTCACTCGCCAGCAAGGGCGAGTGGACGACTGATCAAGAACAGAAGGCGCTATAATCTTGGCTTCCAAACCCGTCCCGCCACCGCCGATGCCGCGCCTCTATCTCGCGACGCCCATCGTCGAGGATCCGTCAGTGCTGGCGGCGAACCTGCCTGCTCTTCTTGAGAGAGCAGATGTCGCTGCCGTCCTGGTGCGACTGGCGACGACCGACCAGCGCACCATGATCACGCGTATCAAGGCGCTGGCGCCTGTCATCCAGACCAGCGGCGCCGCGATGCTGGTCGAAGGCAATGTCGAGCTCGTCGCACGCGGCGGCGCCGATGGCGCGCATCTGCCCGGTCTTGCTCCGTTGCAGGATGCACTGCCCTCACTGAAGCCCGATCGCATTGCAGGCTGCGGCGGACTGTCGACACGCCATAACGCGATGGCTGCAGGCGAAGCCGGTGCCGACTACGTGTTGTTCGGCGAACCCGACCCCAAGGGCCAGCGCCCATCGACCGAAGCGATCACTGAACGCCTGCAGTGGTGGGCCGAATTGTTCGAACCGCCTTGCGTGGGCTTCGCCGCTACGCTCGATGAGGCCAGGGAATTCGCAGCTGCCGGCGCTGACTTCGTGCTGGTCGGCGACATCATCTGGAACGACACGCGCGGTGCTGCTCCAGCCTTGATGGACGCAGAGAAGGCAATCCAGCAGGGATACGCGACGCTCGTCTCAGGGCAGTCCAAGGTCGAACAGGAATAACGCCGGAATGAAAATTCTGCGTTCCCTCACTGTACTTGCCGGCTGCCTGACCTGGGCAGCCAGCGCGACCGCGCAGATTTCGCTGACACCGCCGGGGGTGCAGACGCCGCCACCGGCTGCAAGCAAGGCAGCGCCAAAAAAGGCGCCGGCACCAGCGAAAGCGCCGACAGCAGCGAAGAAAGCTCCTACGCCGTCTGCTGAAAAGCCCGCGCAGCCTGCAGAAGCTGCACCAACCGACCCCAATGCCGATCTGGTCTATGGCGCCTACCAACGCGGTCAGTACAAAACCGCTTTCGACCTCGCCAGCAAGCGCGCGCAGGAGAACAACGACCCGAAGGCGATGACCATGCTCGGCGAACTCTATGCCAATGCATTGGGCGTCAAACGCGACTATGCGAAAGCTGCTGAATGGTATCAGCGCGCGTCGGAGCGCGGCGACCGCGAGGCCATGTTCGCACTGGCGATGCTGCGACTGTCGGATCGCGGCAATGTCGGCAAACGCGATGAGGCCGTGAAGCTACTGGCGTCCTCCGCCAAACTCGGCAATCCGAAGGCCGCCTATAATCTGGCGTTGCTCTATCTCGACGGGCAGACGCTGCCGCAGGACGTCAAGCGCTCGGCCGAACTGCTCCGCGTTGCCGCCGATGCCGGTAACCCCGAAGCGCAATACGCGCTGGCGACGTTCTACAAGGAAGGCACCGGCGTCGAGAAAAGCATCGACAAGGCGGTCCGCCTGCTCCAGGCAGCGTCGCTGGCCGACAATGTCGACGCCGAGGTCGAATATGCCATTGCGCTCTATAACGGCACGGGAACCCCCAAGAACGAGGCTGCGGCCATCGCCCTGCTCCGCAAAGCCTCCAAACAGAACAGCCCGATCGCCCAGAATCGCCTCGCCCGGGTGCTGGCGCTCCGCACCAATACAGACGACCGGCTGGAAGGTCTGAAATGGCACATCGTCGCCAAAACCGCCGGAAAGGGCGACCTGATGCTCGACGAGCTTCTGGCCCAGGCCACCCCCGAGGAAAAGACCAAGGCCCAGGAAGCCGCCAAGAAGTGGCTGGGCACGACCCAGAAATGACCCCTCTAGCGATCTTGCCTTGACGAGATGCCGCCCGCAGGGCACCCATCGCCTCAGCAACCCCCAATCAGACCTGCCGTCAGGTCGTCGTGAAACGAACGCATGATCAATTCAGCCCTTATGAACGTGATGGTGAAAGCCGCGCGCCGCGCCGGCCGCAGCCTGAAACGCGACCTCGGCGAGATCGAGAACCTGCAAGTCTCGATGAAGGGCCCTGCCAATTTCGTCAGCCTCGCCGACAAGCGGGCCGAGGAGATGCTCTATACGGACCTCAACAAGGCCCGCCCGGGCTATGGCTTCCTCGGCGAAGAAGGCGGCAACCGCGAGGGTACTGACAAGAGCCATACCTGGATCGTCGATCCGCTCGATGGCACCACCAACTTCCTGCACGGCATCCCGCAATTCGCAGTCTCGATCGGTCTGGCGCGCGAAGGTCAGGTGATTGCCGGCCTGATCTACAATCCGGCCAATGACGAACTCTATATGGCCGAGAAGGGCTCGGGCGCGTTCCTCAACGACACCCGCCTGCGCGTCGCCGGCCGCAAGCAGCTCAACGAATGCGTCATCGCCTGCGGCCTGCCGCATATCGGCCGCGGCGACTTCGAATTGTCACGCAACGAAATGGCCGCGTTGCAGCCGAAGGTCGCCGGCCTGCGCCGCTTCGGCGCGGCCTCGCTCGATCTGGCCTTCGTCGCAGCCGGTCGCCTCGATGGCTATTGGGAGCGCAACTTGCAGCCTTGGGATATCGCTGCCGGCCTGATCCTAATCAAGGAAGCCGGCGGTACTGTTGGCGATATCAATGGCGGTGATGTGCTGACGACCGGCAACGTCGTTGCCGGCAACGAGTTCGTCCACGGCGCTCTGACGAAGATCCTGCGGCCGCTGACGAAGTAAGATTGATCGCTCGAATAGAAAAAGCCCGGATGGCGTTGCGCCATCCGGGCTTTTTGTTTGATTGCCTTAGCTGTGCGACACGGACGGCGATGCGGTCGGCTCGTCCTGCTTTGCTTCTTCCGTCTTCGGCGCCTTGTCCGGCGAGAACAGCCGCTGCACCGACACGAAGAACACCGGCACCATCAGCAGCGCCAGGATCACCACCGCGATCATGCCGCCGGTCACCGACGTACCAAGCGCCTGCTGGCTGGCACCGCCGGCGCCCGATGCAACGACCATTGGCAACACGCCGCAGATAAAAGCGAGACCGGTCATCACAATCGGGCGGAAGCGCAGGAAGCAGGCTTCCATCGTGGCATCCACCAGCGACTTGCCCTGAGCGCGCAGGTCCTTGGCGAATTCGATAATCAGAATCGCGTTCTTGGCCGCCAGACCGATGATCGTAATCAGACCCACCGTGAAATACACGTCGTTCGGCAGGCCGCGCAAATTCGCCGCCAGCACGGCGCCAACGATGCCGAGCGGCACGGTCATCAGCACGGCCACCGGGATCGTCCAGCTCTCATAAAGCGCTGCGAGCACCAGGAACACCACCAGCGCCGACAGCGCGAGCAGGAACGGCGCCTGCGAGCCCGATAGCTTCTCCTGCAGCGACTGGCCGGTCCACTCGAAGCCGAAACCGCGCGGCAACAGGCCCGACAGACGCTCCATCTCCTTGATGGCGTCGCCGGACGTGAAGCCGGGCCGTGCTTCGCCGGAAATTCGCACCGCTGGATAGAAGTTGAAGCCGGCGATCTGGGTCGGACCCTTTGCCCATTCCACCGTGGCAAAGGACGAGAATGGCACCAGTTGTCCTCGACTATTCTTGACATTGTAGTTCAGGATGTCAGCCGCGTTCATCCGGTTGGCGGCCTCGGACTGCACCACGACGCGCTGCATACGGCCGCGGTTCGGGAAGTCGTTGATGTAGTTCGAGCCGAGATTGGTCGAGATCGTGCTGTTGATGTCCTCGAAGGTGACGCCGAAGGCGCCGGCCTTTTCACGGTCGATCATCAGATTGACCAATGGCGCCGGTGGCAGACCTTCGACGAACACCTTCTGCAGCACCGGGCTGGCATTGGCGTCCGCAATCAGCTTGTCGGACGCGGCATTAAGGGCAACAAAACCCTTCTGGCCACGATCCTGCAGGCGGAAGCTGAAGCCTGATGAGTTGCCGAGGTTATCGATCGGCGGCGGCTGCAAAGCGGAGATCTTGGCGTCGCGGATCGACGACAATTCCCGATTGATATCGTTGACAAGCGCCGCGGCGGAATCGCCGGGCAGGCGTTCAGCCCAGTCCTTCAGGGTGATAAAGGCCTGCGCGGTGTTCATGCCCTGCCCGAGGAAGCTGAAGCCGGTGAGGAACACGACGCTCTCGATGCCGGAACGCTTCTTCAGATATTCCTCGACCTTTTCGATGGCACTTTCAGTGCGGGCGAACGACGAGTCCGACGGCGTCTGCACGTCAGTGGTGATGAAGCCCTGATCGTCGATCGGCAGAAAGCCGCCGGGCATCCGCATGAAGCCCCAGGTCAGTCCCACCAGCAGCGCGACATAGACTATCAGCAAGCGTCCGGTGCGCTGGATCGACCACCCCACTGTCCTTGAATAGCCGTCGCGGGTGGCGTCGAGCTTGCGATTGAACCAGCCGAACACGCCCTTCTTGGCATGGCCGTGTCCTTCCTTGATCGGCTTCAGGAAGGTTGCGCAAAGCGCCGGCGTCAGCGACAGCGCCAGCAGTGCGGAGAACGCGATCGAAGCGACCATGGTGACCGAGAACTGGCGGTAGATGATGCCCACCGAGCCGGGGAAGAACGCCATCGGCACGAACACGCCGATCATCACCAGCGTGACGCCGATGATGGCGCCGGAGATCTGGCCCATCGCCTTCTTGGTGGCTTCCTTCGGCGGAAGCCCTTCCTCGCTCATGATACGCTCGACGTTCTCGACCACGACGATGGCATCGTCGACGAGGATGCCGACGGCCAGCACCATGCCGAACATGGTCAGCATGTTGATCGAATAGCCGGCCAACAACAGCATCGTGCAGGTACCGAGCAGCGCGATGGGCACGACGATGGTCGGGATCAGCGTGTAGCGGAAATTCTGCAGGAAGATGAACATCACGATGAAGACGAGAACAACCGCCTCGATCAGCGTCATCACCACCTTCATGATCGATGCTTTGACCACCGGCGTGACGTTGTACGGAATGTCGTAAGCGATGTTAGCAGGGAAGAAGTTCGACAGCTCCTTCATCTTGGTTTCGATGGCGGACGCCGTCGCCAGCGCGTTGCCCTTCGGGGACATCAACACCGACAGGCCGGCCGTCGGCTGGCCGTTCAGGCGTGTGGTGAACTGGTAGCTGAGGCCGCCGATCTCGATACGGGCGACGTCGCGCAGCCGCACGGTCGAGCCGTCGGAATTGGCGCGTAGCACGATGGCGCCGAATTCTTCCGGCGTTGAGAGCTGGCCCTTCACGAGCACAAGCGACGACGTCTTGGTGGTAGCTGTCGACGGCTCGGCGCCGACGCTGCCCGAGGCAACCTGGGCGTTCTGTGCGGTGATGGCCTTGTTCACGTCGTCGGAGGTCAGATTGTAGCCAACGAGTTTGGCGGGATCGACCCAGACGCGCAGCGAGCGCTCGGTGGAATACAACGAGGCACGGCCGACGCCGGGGATACGACGAATTTCGCCAAGGATGTTGCGGATCATGAAGTCGCCGAGGCCGACTTCATCCAGGCTGTTATCGGTGGAGCGCAACGTGATGATGTTCAGCACCGCGGCAGAGGCTTCCTCGACCAGGATGCCCTGCTGAATCACGGCACGCGGCAGACGCGCTTCCACGCGCTTCAGGCGGTTCTGCACTTCGACTGACGCCTGGCTAGTATCGGTGCCGGGCTGGAAGTTCGCGATGATTTCGACGGCACCCAGCGAGTCGCTGGTCGATTCGAAGTTCAGGATGCCCGCAGCGCCGTTGAGCTCCTCTTCAATCAGCCGCGTCACGCTGTTGTAGAGATTCTCCGGCGACGCACCGGGATAACTGGTCGAGATCGAAATCGATGGCGGCGCGATGATCGGATACTGCGCAATCGGCAGCTGCGGAATCGCGATGGCGCCGAAAAGACAAATGAAAAGCGCGACGACCCAGGCAAAAATCGGCCTGTCGATGAAAAAACTAGCCATGTCGATTTACTCAGGGACGCGCTTGAGTGGTTTTCTGCCCCTCGGGCGGAACGCCCGCAGTGGCATTCGCATCAGTCCAGGCGGTCGCCTTGACCTTGTCGCCTGCAGCGAATTTCTGGAAGCCCTCGACCACGACGCGCTCGCCGCCCTTCAGGCCTTCAGTCACGAACCACTGACCGTCCTGCACGGCACCCGTTCGTACCATCTGGACCGCAACATGACCGTCATCCTTGACGACGAACACTTCGGCGCCCCCGCCACCATTGCGCTGAACGGCCTGCTGCGGAACCGCGATGGCGTCGGTGTCGATGCCCTGCTCGATCTGCACACGGACATACATGCCCGGTAACA
The DNA here is from genome assembly GCF_032401055.1 of Tardiphaga sp. 709. NCBI lineage: Bacteria > Pseudomonadati > Pseudomonadota > Alphaproteobacteria > Hyphomicrobiales > Nitrobacteraceae > Tardiphaga > Tardiphaga sp. 709. The sequence continues at coordinate 1,876,581 of NZ_CP135529.1, forward strand.
GCTCACGCTTCGGGTTCGGAAATTCGCCGCGCAGCGTTACCTGACCCGTGAAGGTGTCGACCTTGGCTTCGGAGAACAGCAGCTTGCCCGGCAGCGAATAGAGCGTGCCGTCGTCAAGCATCAATCTCACCTTGGCCGCGCCAGGCGCGATCCGTTCGAGATCGCCGGTCTCGAAAGAGCGGCGCAAGTTATTCAGTTCGGACACCGACTGCGTGAAATCGGCATAGATCGGATCGAGCTGCTGAATGGTGGCGAGATTCGTATTGTCGTTCTGCGCAAGCAGCGCACCTTCGGTCACCAGAGCGGCTCCGACAATGCCGTCGATCGGCGCGCGGATGGTTGCATAGTCCAGATTGAGGCGCGCACGCGCGACGTCGGCTTTCTTGGATGCAATCTCGGCTTCAGCCTGACGCTGCGCACCGACTGCCTTCTCGGCTTCCGCTTCGGAGACTGCTTTCTGCAGTGCAAGACCCGACACGCGCTTGGCCTGCATCGACGCGAGGTCATAGGCAGCTTCCGCCTTGTGAAGCGACGCCTTTGCGGACTGCAGTTCCACCTCGAACGGCTTCGGATCGATGCGATACAGCGTGTCACCCGCCTTCACCTCGGTGCCCTGATGAAACGCGCGCTCGATGATAATGCCCGACACACGCGAGCGCACATCGGCAACGCGCGTCGGCGCGATACGTCCGGGCAATTCGCGAACCAGCGCACGTCGCTGTTGCGTGACTGAAATAATGCTGACTTCAGGCTCGCTCACCTGCGGCGGCGCTGACGCCACCGCGTCCTTGGGTTCGTTGCATCCTGCGAGCACGGGCGCGAGTCCCGCCAGCAGAAGCGCGAAGCCTGCAGAGCGTGCGTTCAACATCGTCATTTACTTTGATATCCCAAGTTGCGAATTCGAACATGCATCAACGGATACGCCGGACCTCTGTGGTCTTCATGCGCGTAGCCGGATTTATCGAACTTCTTTGATAGCTTAGAATAAAAACCGCGGTGCTGCGGCGCAATACATATCGAGGCGGCGCATTGCCACACGGTCTATCGTATTGAACTCACAAAGGCTTTCGAGGCTCACGCGAACGTGAATCGGATGGAACCGGCACACATTTAGTTAACGGCAGCCATTCGATAGTGGCTCACGCCCCCATTCGCTTTCATCCGCATAGACAAACAAGCCTGCGGTCGCAGAAAGAACCAGCGCCAGGGCCGCATCCATATGCGGTGTTGCGTCCATGGACCGGACGCAGGATGCGTTCGATCTCGTCGCGATGGCGATCGAAGTTGTCGGGCCAGTCATTCGCTATACGTGCGTAGTGCGTGCCGCTCCAGCGGCACTCCTTCTCCACAGAGAAGATATTTGCATATTGCCGGATGAGATGATGGCTGGGCATCACGTCGCCGGTGAAGACCTGCACGAAGAAGCGGCCGTGCGGCGCCAGCCATAACCGCACGCGTGCCATCAACTCGCGCCGGTTCATCATATGCTCGAACATCTCGATCAGTGTCGGGAAGAGCCATTGCCAGATTTCAGCGCTGCCCCCGAAACCGGCCATAGCACACTGCATGCGCCGACAACGCCGAGCGAGAAGGTCCAGATCGTATCGGCCAAGCCGGAGTTGCCGGAGCGCTGCTGCGCCACCCAGGCACGTGACATCAGAACCGAGAGCGAGACCGCAATTGTCACCAGCGCTTGCAAGTATAGAAGCGCCATGCAGAGCCCGTAAACGGCTCAACAAAAAGGTTTTTTCTAAATACGCGGCAGATCGAGCCGGGTTTCAACTGGAAGTTCCCGGTGACATCGCTGATTCCGGCGGTATCCGATCTTTTTTTGTCGCGGGGCTGTGCCATATTGCGCGTCGAACCTTTCCTCGCATGCAGATGATCAGCACATGGCGCCTGGCTCCTCCTCCCGCTCCGCGATGGAAATCGAACTGACCAAGCTCTCATCGCCCCGGATCTTCCTGGTCCGAATGCTGGTGTTTCTGGTGCTCTGCGGTCTGATCATGACCGTGCTCTACAAGCAGATCGTTCTCGCTTTCTTCGCCAATCCCGGGCTCAACGCGCTGATCGGCGCGGTATTGGCGATCGGCATTATCCTGTCGTTCCGGCAGGTCATTCGGCTCTATCCGGAAGTCTCGTGGGTCAACAGCTTTCGGATTTCCGATCCTGGCCTAGCGCTCGACCGACGCCCGACCCTGCTGGCGCCGATGGCTGCGATCCTTGGCGGCGAGCGTACCGGCCGTATGACCATCTCGCAGCAGACCATGCGGCATCTGCTCGATCTCGATCGCGACGCGCCTCGACGAATCCCGCGACATCTCGCGCTATATGACCGGCCTCCTCGTCTTTCTCGGGCTGCTCGGCACCTTCTGGGGCCTGATCGAGACCGTTGGCTCCGTCGGCAAGGTGATCGAAGGCCTCAAGGTCGGCGGCGATGCCGGCTCGCTGTTCGACACGCTGAAGGAAGGCCTCGCCGCGCCGCTCGCCGGCATGGGCATCTCGTTCTCGTCATCGCTGTTCGGCCTCGCCGGCTCGCTGATCCTCGGCTTCCTCGACCTGCAATCCAGCCAGGCGCAAAACCGGTTCTATACAGATCTGGAAGACTGGCTCGCTTCCACCGTAAAGGAATATTCCGGCGAGACAGCCCCCGTTACCTCATCCGGCACCCCGGCCGAGTTGCAGGATGCCATCGAGCGACTGCGCCGCTCGATCGAGGACGGCAACAACAACCGCAGCACCACGACCGCCATGGCCAATCTCGCCGATGCAATCCAGAGTCTCGTCGCGCATATGCGCAGCGAGCAGGAGATGATCCGCGAATGGGCCGATGGTCAGGGCGAGCAGAGCCGCGAGATCAAGAAGCTGCTGGAACACATCGCTCGCCAACCTGAGAAGAACTGATCGATGGCATTGGCACGCAATCGCCGCGGCTCTTCCGAATTCAACTACTGGCCGGGCTTCGTCGATGCGCTGTCGACGCTGGTGCTCGCGATCGTCTTCCTGCTGTCGATCTTCCTCGTCGTGCAATTCTATCTGTCACAGGAAGTCACCGGCAAGGACAAGGCGCTGGAGCAGCTCACCGCCAAGCTGGCTCAGCTGAACGATCTGCTGTCGCTGGAGAAGCTCGGCAAGCTCAATCTCGACGAACAGCTATCGCAGATGCGCGCCGGGCTGTCCGCCGCGGAATCGGAGCGCGACCGGATCAAGGGCCTGTATGACGGCCTCGCCGGTGCCGGCTCCGATGCGGCAGGCCGCAACACTGAACTCAACAAGGCGCTGGATTCCGAGAAGCAGCTCTCCGCCCGTGCGCTGGCGCAGGTCGAGGTGCTGAACCAGCAGATCTCCGCGCTGCGCCGCCAGCTCGCGGCACTCGAAGAAGCGCTGGAAGCGTCCGAGAAACGAGACAAGGAATCGCAGGGCCGCATCGTCGATCTTGGCCAGCGCCTCAACGTCGCACTCGCGCAGCGCGTTCAGGAGCTGTCGCGCTATCGCTCCGAATTCTTCGGACGCCTGCGCGCCATTCTCGGCAACCGGCCGGACATTCGGGTGGCGGGCGACCGTTTCGTGTTTCAGTCGGAAGTGTTCTTCGACGCTGGTCAGGCATTATTGTTGCCGGAAGGCCGCGCCGAACTCGACAAGGTCGCTAGCGCGCTGATCGAGCTGGACAAGCAGATTCCATCCGAGATCGCCTGGGTGATGCGTGTCGACGGGCATACCGACTCGCGGCCGATCCTCAACAGCCCCCTGTTCAAGTCGAACTGGGAACTGTCATCGGCGCGTGCGATTTCGGTCGTGCAATATCTGATCTCGCTCGGCGTGCCCGCGCAGCGCCTCGTCGCCGCCGGCTTCGCCGAAAACCAGCCGCTGGATACGGCACAGACCGAAGAAGCGTACAAGCGCAACCGCCGCATCGAACTCAAGCTCACCGAGCGCTGAGGACATGCCCGAGCCATTCGAGTTGCGCCCCTATCGCGAGAGCGATGAAGACGCGTCCATCACTTTGTGGCTAGAGACATGGCGGCGGGCCTATCCGTCGATTAATTTCGACGCCCGCGTAGACTGGTGGCGCAACCGATGGCGCACCGAACTGGTACCCATAGCGCAGATCGTGGTTGCAGAGTGGGAGGGCGCGCTGGTCGGCTTCGTCACCATCGACGGCACGGGTTATCTCGATCAGTTGGTGGTCAGCCCCGCTCAATGGGGATCCGATGTCAGCCGCGCGCTGGTCGATGAAACCAAACGACTATCACCCACCGGCGTGACGCTGAAGGTCAATGCCGACAATATCCGCGCAATCAAATTCTATATACGCAACGGCTTCGTCAAAACGGGCGATGAAGTGAATACGTCAGGCCGTTCCGTCGACCTGATGGAATGGAAGCCTTGATCGGAGCCGTTGCTCTGGCTCACACCCCGAACTGCAACCTTGCCAGCCTTGCATAAAGCCCGTTCGCGGCAACCAGCGACGCGTGGGTGCCCTGCTCGACGATGCGGCCATGATCCATGACGAGGATGCGATCGCAGGACAGGACGGTGGCGAGCCGATGGGCGATCACCAGCGTGGTGCGGTGCTTCATCAGCTCTTCCAGTGCGGTCTGCACCAGCGTCTCGGATTCGGCATCGAGTGCAGACGTTGCTTCATCGAGCAGCAGCAAAGGTGCGTCGCGCAGGATGGCGCGTGCAATCGCAATGCGCTGACGCTGGCCGCCCGAGAGCGTGACGCCCCGTTCGCCGAGTTGCGCCTCGAATCCATCAGGCAGGCGGCGGATGAATTCGGTGGCATGCGCCAGTGATGCCGCGTGCTCGACTTCAGCGTCCGTCGCATCGGGACGACCGAAGCGGATGTTCTCGCGGGCGGTTGTTGCAAACACGACAGAGTCTTGCGGCACCAATGCGATGCGCTTGCGCAGTTCGCGCGGATCGGCGTCGCGGATCGGCACGCCATCGACCGAAATGGCGCCGCCCTTGGGATCGTAAAAGCGCAGCAGCAGATGAAAGAGCGTGCTCTTGCCGGCGCCGGACGGGCCGACGATGGCGACCTTTTCGCCAGCCTTCACCGACAGCGATACGCCAGCCGCCGACAGGATGTCCGGCCGGGTCGGATAGGCAAAGGAGACGTTGTCGAACACGACGTCGCCGCGCGCGGGCTGCGGCAATGCCTGCGGCGATGCCGGGGCCACCACGGCGGATTTGACGTTCAGAATTTCGAACAGGCGCTCGGCCGCGCCCGACGCCGCCGAGATTTCGCCCCAGACTTCGCTGAGCTGGCCGAGGCTGGACGCGGCAAAGGCCGCATAGAGCACGAACTGGCCGAGCCGTCCCGGTGTCAGTGCGCCCGTCAACACATCATGCGAGCCGACCCAGAGAATGCCCACGACACTGGAGAACACGATAAAGATGATAACCGCGGTCAGCACAGCGCGCGCACGGGTCGAGCCACGTGCGGCGTCATAGGCCTGCTCGACCTCCTTGCCGAAGCGCGCATTCGCCAACTGCTCGTTGGTATAGGCCTGCACGGTACGGATCGAACCCACGAGTTCGCCGGCATAGGCCGAGGCTTCCGCCAGCGTATCCTGCGCGTTGCGCGACAGACGCCGCACCCAGCGCCCGAAGGCTACCAGCGGGATCACGATCAGCGGGATCGCCGCGAGCACGAAGCCGGAGAGCTTCGGGCTAGAAACGACCATCATGGCGGCGGCGCCGAGAAACAGCACGAGGTTGCGCAACGCGATGGATACGGACGCGCCGACCGCTGACTTGATCTGCGTAGTATCGGCCGTGAGCCGCGACACCAGTTCGCCGGAGCGCGACGTATCGAAGAACGACGGCGACAGCGCGGTGAGATGCTGGAACACATCGCGGCGCAGATCGGCGACGATGCGCTCGCCGATGGTCATGACGAGGTAGTAACGGGCCGCGCTGGCCAGCGCGAGCACGACCACCACAGCGATCATGACGCTGAAATAGTTGTTGATCATCGCGATGCCTTCGGGGCTGAAGCCGAAGTCGATCATCCGCCGTGCCGCCACAGGCACGACGAGCGTGGTCAAAGCCGCGATGGTCAATGACACCAGCGCCAGCAGGGCCCGGCCGCGATACCGCGCCACATAGGGCGCCAACGCCAGGAGCGGCCGCAATTTGGCTCGGCTGGGTTGTACCTGAGGCTCCACAACGGTATCCGCCAGCGACGGCTCCGGAAGCACCGGGTCGGGCTGCGGAAGCGTCGGCTTGGCCGCGCGGGGGATCTCAAGCCGTTCGACTGCACTCATGATTTATAACCGTTCTTGTCGTTGCCCTGAGATAGGCCGGAGCGGGCCCCGAGGCAAATGACCTAGGTCAATTGCCTGGGCAATGATCCACGACGGGAGTCCTTGTCTCCCGCACGTTCCTGCGATATAGAGCGGCCAAATCCGCCATCGAAATCCCAGAGATTCAGGCGCCGGCGCGCCGAAGGAACCGTCATGAAAGCCGAAATTCACCCGGATTATCATAACATTACGGTCGTTATGACCGATGGTACGGAGTATCAGACCCGTTCCACGTGGGGCAAGGAAGGCGACAAGCTGAACCTCGACATCGATCCGAGGTCGCACCCAGCCTGGACCGGTGGCACCACCCAGCTTCTTGACCGCGGAGGCCGCGTGTCGCGCTTCCAGAAGAAGTTCTCGGGCTTCCTCAAGAAGGAAGATTGATCTTCACAAGGAAGATCGGCCTTTCAGGCTCATCCGATTGCCTTTCAAAACGCCTCTGCAGCCAGCAGGGGCGTTTTTCGTTGCTGGCCGACATTGCCACGGCGGTACCTTAAAACCGCCTCCGTTGCCCTCCCAATAAGGTGCGCCACATCACCTTGCGCGGGGGCGCAACGAGACCATGCCGACCAAGACCGGGCACCACCGCAAGAAGCCGCGCCAGGCGCGCTCCGTTGCGACCGTGGGAATCATTCTGGACGCCGCTGCCCTCGTGCTTGTGGATGAAGGATACGACCGGGCCACCACGAACCGGATTGCGGAGCGCGCCGGGGTCAGCATCGGATCGCTCTATCAGTATTTTCCAAACCGGGACGCGCTGTTCGGGGCCCTCCATGGCCGGACGGAAGCCCAAATGTCCGAAAATATCTGGCAGACCATTTCAGGATTCGAAGGGCTGGATCTGCGTGGGTTCGTCCGTTCCGGTCTGAACACCGCGATCGGCCAGCATGCCCGCGTGCTGCCGCTGCTGAAGGTCTTGATGGAAACCGCCTCCGGCCGCCCCCCTGTTCAATGGCCATTCGACCGCTTCCCGCAGCGGCAAGGGCTTTTGCGCGGCATGTTCGACAGCCATGCCGATGAATTACGCCCTGACTTCAATCGCGAAGCCGGAAGTTTCTTCATTCCGAGAATGGTCGGCTCGGCGCTCGATGCGGCGATCGCATTCCGTCCAGACGCCTTCGCCAATGGGGAGCTGGAACAGGAGCTGGATACGATGCTGTCATACTATCTGATCGGCGAGCGCTAGAAACACGAGCTAGCGTGCGCCGTATTGGCACGCTGTGCTATCGTACGAGCTATCGCACGCCGACATCGAACGAATAAGCGACGCCAAGGCCATAGGTGACCTGATTGGTCGACCCGCGGAATTTCACCAACGGACTGTCGGCGATGCTGCCGAGCAGCTTGTCATATTCGACATAGCCGCGCACTTCCCATTGCGGATCGAGCTTGTAGCGCAATTGCGCGCCCGCGCCGACCGAACTCGAGCCGCCCTTGGCGTCGTAGACTGGCAAACCTGACGCAAGCGCCTCGATATTGTTGACGCTGAAGTAAGTCTCCGCATATTTCGCATCCGTCACCCGGTAGCGCGGGCCAGCAGCAAAGGTCATCCGCTCGTTGAGCGGCACAATCACGTCGGCCGAGAAATCCGCGACGATGCCTTCGTGGCCACCGAGACCGCGGCGCAGTTCGGAGCGTAGGCGCAGCCAGTCGAAGGCGTAATATTCGGCGAAACCACCGAGTTCGACCGCGAAATCAACGTCCCTCAGACCGCGCAGCTCACTGTGATCGGCGGCCTTGCGCGCTGCTTTATAGTTGCCGACCGGACCGGCGCGAAAGCCACCGACATCGATCAGAGCGAAGCTCGCATTGTCGCGCATGCTCTTGAAGCGCGCCGGCGTCCCCGCCCGTCGGATCGAGATGATCGGCTTTGGCGCAAGTTCGGAGCTTCCCGCGCCTTCATAGGATGGCTGCATCTCGCCGCCGATCCCGACGGTCACGGTCCAGCCACCGGAGGCCGACGGCACGAAGGGCACCGATGGCAGCATCACCCCCGGATCAGCCGCGGCCGCAGCCGCCGGAAACGCCAATACACCGATGATACCGAACAGACGAGGAGACAAAGACATCAGATTCCTACTTGGATCGGCGCGGATTTTCGTGTGGCCGCGCTTCAATGCCACACCGCTGCGATTGCCTCGTGCGACATGGAGTCACCGCAGCAATGCGAAGATAGCCGGCGCGACCTGTCTTCAAAACTCGCATTGCTCTCGGGCCAACGCTCTGGCTTCCTGTCGGGAAACCCTATGGCAGCAGTACTTTGCGGAAGATGAAGCCATTCGGGCAGTGGCATCGCTCACATTTCGGAGCAGCATGACAGTGATATCTGAACGAACGGATCGTCGCCGTCTGCGGCATCGCGCCGCACCGTTCGCAGCATCTCCGGCGGGCTTATGCCTTCGCTGGGACGTCGCCTCTCCGCGGGATGAACCGCTGCGTGATCCAGTTGCGCCCGGGCATCTCAATGAAGCGATAGCTGACTTCCGCGAGCGCCCAGATGATGGCGAAACAGACCAGCGACGCGGCGATATAGACAGCCTCGGTCTGGCCTAAATGCCGCCAGGTCCTGATAGCGAAACTGACGAACAGCGGATGGATCAGATAGATCGAATACGAGATGATGCCAAGCCGGTAGACCAGCGCGTTGCCGAACAGCAGTTGCGCCATCCGGCCATCACGCGAGAGCACCGCGACCAGCGGGATGTACAGCAGATACATCAAGCGATCGCTGGCATCGGCGAGACCGACCGCGATGATGACGAGCGGCAGCGCGACCACCAAAATGTCCTGCACGCCCGCCGACAGTCGATCGACCACATCCCCAAAGCGAAAGATCGCGAGGCCCAGCGTGAAGCCTCCCACCGCGCGCAGCAGCGGATAGAGCGAATTGCCGTTGACGACATCGAGCGGCCCACCCGAACCGCGGCCGCTGATGCTGACGGCATAGATGCCGAGCAACGCCACGATCACCGCGAGACCCGCGATCCACTTGCTGCCGCGCTGAGTTAAGGGCATCAGGATCGGCAGCAGCAGATAGGAGCCCATTTCGGCGCTCGCCGCCCAGGCCACGCCGATGATCGGGAAAATGTAGAGACCCCAGCCGGTCATCATCAGCAGGTTGCCGGTCCAGTCCCAGGCCGAATACATCTCCAGCTTCTCGCCGGACAGACCGGCTGCGATCTTGGCGACATAGAACAGCCCGATGATGAAATAGGCTGGGTACAGCCGCGCGACCCGTTTCAGCATGAAGGTTGCGAACGCCTTTCCGGTCAGATGCAGGAACGCGTCGCGATAGGTCAGCGCCATCACGTAGCCTGACAGCATGAAGAACAGGTCGACCAGCAGATAGCCGTAGGGAATGCGGAAGAACGAGCCGGTGCCGCCGGTTGCGAGCTGCACGTCACCGAAATGATACACGACGATGACAGCGGCGGCGACGCCGCGCACGCCGGTCAATGCCCTGATATCGTCTGCCATCGCCAATGCCCCCGCTTCAACCGCCTCATGTTTAGCGCATGAGCCGCGAGCGAGGAACAGCGTTCAGGGAATGCGAGGGACGCGCGATCAGCGCTCGAATGCGGCCTTCAGGCGATTGAGCTGCGGCACCAGCGGATTGCCGATCGGGGCGTGCGTGGTGGTCGCGGCGTGGATCGAAACGTCGAGCCGACGAACCTTGGTCTGCAGCACCATCGAACGCGCGATCAGTATCTGCAGCTGCTCCGGCAGCTTGAGCAGCATTTCTTCCGGACTCGGATCGGCGGCGCTGAGCTTGACCTTGGTCTTTTCACGATTGGCCTGGGTCAGCGTCATCTCGCCTTCCTTCACCGCACGGTGCAGCAGCAGCCATGAGGCAAGCTGCATGAGGCGGGTGGTGAGGCGCATGCTTTCGGTGGCGTAAGTCAGGCTGACGGAGCGATCCAGTGCCTTGGCCTCGCTACGGCCGACGCCGTCGAGATAGGCTGCGGTCTCTTCGACCAGATCCATCCCCTCGCGAAACAAGGCGCCGAAGGCAGCAGAATTGGTCAGCCGCTCGCTGAACTGAACGAGAGCGGGTTCGCTGTGCAAACGATCCGACATAGTTAACGCCTCACGCAAATGGTTTCGCAGCCAGCTCTGAACGGCGGGCTTATGATGAACAAATCATTACGCGTGCGTGCGTGAGAGTCCAGCGGCGTAAAATTAAAGAAGTATTTATGGTTTCCAACGCGATTGAACGATCGCGGACGCCCCAAAAGAAGACATGAGTACCAAAAAAAGAGCCGCCGTTTCCGGCGGCTTTAAAGTTGATAACAGGGAGGCGTCAAACAGAGTGGACAGGAGCCACTCGGTGTCCAAACAAGGACAATTTAAGTAATATGCGAGAAAGCTTAATTGCGCGTAAATGCGCGGGCTTTCTTCACGATCCGTTTGCCATGCTAAGCGTCGCAATATGTCTCGGAATGAGACAATGTCGGGATCGTGATTGAAGGAAGCGTCGGCGGTATTTTGCAGGCCTCTCGTCCGTCATTGCGAGCGGAGCGAAACAATCCGGTCTTTCTTCGCGTATGGCTTCCGGATTGCCACGTCGGTTCGCTAAAAGGAAAGCTGCAGGGCAGCTTTCCTTGACCTCTCAATGACGGCAGAAGCCGGAAAGCGCCGTTCAATAGCCCGTCACGACTTGAAAAAGCGATCCGCCGCATCGCGCGTCGCGCGCTTCAAGGTCATGCTCGATTGCAGCCGCGTGATCTCACCATTGAGCAGCGCGATCCGATCGGCGAGTTCTTCCACTGATAGCAGCGAGAGGTCCTGCCCGATCTCGTGGCTGAGCTTCTTTTTCGGTTTGTCGTCGTCGTCGATCGCCATTTGGGGACCTCCCCGTCTCAAATTCGAATATGCACCGGATGTTGCCAGCATTGATCCGGCTGTTTAATCAGATGGCCAGCCGACATCCCGCACGCCGCAAGGACAAATCATGGAAAAGCTGCCCACGCAAATGACCGTCGTTGGTATCAGCAAACCGGGCGGCCCCGAGGTGCTGATTCCCGAAACGCGCCTCGTTCCGAAGCCGGGTCCCGGCGAAATCCTGGTGAAGGTCGCAGCCGCCGGCGTCAATCGTCCGGACGTCGCACAGCGCTCTGGCGCCTATCCGCCGCCGCCCGGCGCCAGCGATCTGCCCGGCCTCGAAATCTCCGGTGAAGTCGTCGCCCTCGGCGAAGGCGCCACCAAACACAAGCTCGGTGACAAGGTGATGTCGCTGGTCGCCGGCGGCGGCTACGCGCAATATTGCATCGCCCAGGATGCGCAGGCGATGACGGTCCCCGAAGGCTTCTCGATGACCGAGGCCGGCGCCACCGCCGAAACCCTGATGACCGTCTGGCACAACGTGTTCGAACGTGGCGGCTTGCAGCCCGGCGAGACCGTGCTGATCCATGGCGGCTCCTCGGGCATCGGCACCATGGCGATCCAGCTCGCCAAGGCGCTAGGTTCCAAGGTGATCGTCACCGTCGGCTCGCAGGACAAGGTCGATGCCTGCCTCAAGCTCGGCGCCGATCACGCCATCAACTACAAGACCGAGGACTTCGTCGAACGCGTCAAGGAAATCACCAAGACCGGCGTCGAGCTGATCCTCGATATGGTGGGCGCGGATTATGTGGAGAAAAACTTCGATGCCGCCGCCGTCGATGGGCGCATCGTGCAGATTGCGGTGCTGAACGGCCCGAAAGCCACCATCAACGCTGCCAAGATCATGGTGAAGCGGCTGCACTATACCGGCTCGACTCTGCGGCCCCGCACCAATGCCGACAAGGCCGCCATGGTCAGGGCGATCGAGGCCAATGTCCTGCCGCTGCTCAAGGCCGGCAAGGTTAAGCCCCTGATGGACAGCACTTTCCCGCTGGAAAAGGCTGCAGACGCGCACAAACGCATGGAAACCAGCGCACATATTGGCAAAATTGTGTTGGTCGTTTAGGGCTGGAGAACAGCCGGAAACCCTTTGATTTATCTCGCTTTCATGTCATTTATCGCGCGTCGGGAAATGGCCCTGCTTCTGCGTGACGCAGGGTCGATGTTTTGTTGATCGCGGAGAATGACATTGCGTTTGATCAGGTGGCTCGCGCCGCTCGCGCTCGGCCTGATGACTGTTGTTGCCGCAGCACCGGCACAGGCTGTTGACGCTGTCAGCGTCCGCGGTGACGCGCCCGCGATCGATCTCACCGGCATCCTCGAATATCAACATAGCGACACCGATCGCATCCAGGTCTCCACCGCACCCGGCACCGACGGCATCGTTCGCCGCATCGAGGTGCGTGGCCGCGAAGCCGGTCAGAACTGGGTGGTGTTCGCGCTCGCCAACAACACCGACGACCAGCTCGATCGTCTGATCGTCGCACCGCATTATCGCATCGTGTCGTCGGGCCTCTTGTGGCCCGATCTTGGCCTGTCGCGCATTGCGACCATCACACCGTCGACCGGCGACCGTCCGGAACGTCAGGACTCGGCCACCGCCGATATCTTCCGCGTCACCCTCGACCCCGGCGCCGTCATCACCTTCGTCGCCGAACTGCGCACCAACAAGCTGCCGCAGCTCTATCTGTGGGAGCCGGAAGCCTACAAGGACAAGGTCAACTCCTTCACACTGTACCAAGGCATCGTCATCGGCATCTCCGGCCTGCTGGCGCTGGTGCTGACGATCCTGTTCGTCGTGAAGGGCAGCATCATGTTCCCGGCCGCCGCGGCACTGGCCTGGGCTGTGCTGGTCTATATCGGTGTCGACTTCGGCTTCTGGGGCAAGGTGCTCGACATGTCCCAAGGCGCCGAGCGCGTCTGGCGCGCCTCGGGGGAAGCGATCCTGGCGGCGACGCTGCTGGTGTTCCTGTTTGCTTATCTCAATCTCAGTCGATGGCATGTCCGCTACTCGCACATCACGCTGGGCTGGCTGGCTTTCCTTGGCTCTCTCGTAGGTCTGGCGCTGTTCGATCCTGCGGTCGCCTCGGGCATCGCGCGCATCTCGCTGGTGCTCATCGCCTTCGCCGGCTTTGCGCTGATCGTCTATCTCTCCACCCATGGCTTCGACCGCGCGGTGTTGCTGATTCCGACCTGGTTCCTGCTTGTGGTCTGGGTCGTTGCCGCTGGCATGACCGTCGCCGGCAGCGTCACTAATGACATCGTCGGGCCCGCGCTGCTCGGCGGGCTCGTGCTGATCGTGATGCTGATCGGCTTCACGGTCATGCAGCATGCTTTCGCAGGTGGCGGCGCCACCAATGGCATCGTGTCGGACGTCGAGCGCCGCGCGCTGGCGCTGACCGGCTCCGGCGATCTGATCTGGGACTGGGACGTCTCGGCCGACAAGGTGTTCACCAGCCCTGAGACCGAAGCGCTCCTCGGCCTCAAACGCGGCACGCTGGAAGGCCCTGCCGCAAGCTGGCTCGAAGTGCTCCACCCGCTCGATCAGGACCGCTTCCGGGCGGCGCTGGACAGCGTGCTCGACCAGCGTCGCGGCCGCCTCGTGCAGGACTTCCGCCTGCGCACGCCCGACGGTCACTTCATGTGGTTCGCGCTGAAAGCACGCCCGGTAGTTGGCTCCGACGGCGAAGTGTCACGCGTGGTCGGCACCCTCACCGACGTCACCGAGATCAAGAACGCCGAAGAACGCATGCTGCACGACTCGGTGCACGACAATCTCACCGGCCTGCCGAACCGCAAGCTGTTCATCGACCGCCTCAACGCCGTGGCGAATTTCTCCAAGACCGTGCCCACGATGCGGCCGACCATCATGGTGATCGACCTCGATCGCTTCAAACAGGTCAACGATTCCGTCGGCATCGCCGTCGGCGACTCGATCCTTCTGACGCTGGCCCGTCGCCTCACCCGCATCCTGAAGCCGCAAGACACGCTGGCCCGCCTCGCCGGCGACCAGTTCGGCCTGATCCTGATGTCCGAGCAGGACGCCGCCAAGATCACCGCCTTCGCCGAAACCATCCGCAAGACCATCCGCGCACCGATTGCCTTCAACGACCGCGAGATCTTCCTGACCGCATCGATCGGCTTGGCGCTTTCTGACCCCGCGGTGCCCCTCACCGACGAGCTCATCAAGGACGCCGAGCTTGCGATGTATCACTCCAAGCGCATCGGCGGCGACCGCATCGACGTCTACAAACCGGCCATGCGCGCCCGCAAAACAGATCGCCTGACGCTCGAATCCGAACTGCGGCGCGCCATTGAGCGCCAGGAAATCACCATCCTGTACCAGCCCATCGTTCGGCTGGAAGATCGCTCCATCGCCGGCTTCGAAGCGCTGGCGCGTTGGGATCACCCGAAGCTCGGCCGCATGTCGCCGTCGGAATTCATCGCCATCGCCGAAGAGATCGGCCTGATCATCGATCTCGGCATGTTCGTGATGGATCAGACCGCACGCCAGCTCGCGATCTGGCAGCGCGCGATGCGCTCGCGCGAGCCGATCTTCGCCAGCGTCAACGTCTCCTCGCGGCAGCTGCTGCGCCACGACCTCCTGCATGACATCCGCACCGTGCTGTCACGCTCTTCAGTCGCTCGTGGCACGCTGAAGCTCGAGCTCACGGAATCGCTGGTGATGGAAAATCCGGAACATGCAGCGCAGATGCTGCACCGGATCCGCGAACTCGGTACGGGTCTTTCGCTCGACGATTTCGGTACCGGCCACTCATCGCTATCCTATCTGCAGCGCTTCCCGTTCGACACGCTGAAGATCGACCAGTCCTTCGTCCGCACCACCGCGCGCGGCACCCGCCCGGTGATCCTCAAATCCATCATCGCGATGGCCCACGATCTCGGCATGGACGTCGTCGCCGAAGGCGTCGAGACAGATTCGGATGCGGTGGAGATGTATCAGCTCGGCTGCGAATACGCCCAGGCTTTGCCTTTGGCGAGCCGATGGATGCGGATGCGGCGATGCGCATGCTGACGGAAGAGCGATTGGAAGCGGCGAGCTGACTCGAGCCGGATACCACTCGTAAACCATACCTGCGCAGCTGCGACCTCTTGCCCTCTGCAAGGAGAGATTGCGCGATTCGCATTTAGCAATTCGGCAAGATTCACGTGGTAGGCAAACACCATATTCATTTGTGGTTGCATCGCTCATCGTGACGTCAATTTCCACCCATGAACTGCCATTTCTGGCGGACGCCGCGGTTGCGGCCCCACGTCCCCATGACCGGCTTCGGCTGTTTTTGGTCGTGGCGGGCGCGATGGCGATCGGCGCGGTCTATGCCGGATGGGCCGGCGAGGACGCCAATTGGGATTGGCAGAATTATCACGAATACAACGTCTGGGCATTGCTCAATGGCCGTTACGATCACGATGTAATCCCACCGGGCTTCCAGACCCACTTCAACCCGATCATCTACTTCCCCTGGTACTATCTCCGTCACGCGCTGCCGCCGGTTATTGCCGGGATGACCATGGGCGCGGTGCATGGGCTCAATCTCGCGCTGGTCTACTGGCTGTCACGGATCGTGCTCGGGCACGCAGCCAATACGATGACGGTTGTCGCTGCATTGTTGCTGGCTGCGCTGGGGCCGATGACGCTGTCAGAAGTCGGCACCAGTTTTTCCGACATTCTCACTGCGATCCCGATTATCGCCGGGCTAGCGCTGATGCTGGCTGCCGATGAGCCACGACCGATACGTTACATCGTCGCAGGACTTCTGGTCGGCCTCGCGCTCGGCTTCAAACTCACCAACATCGTCTTCGCAATTGGTCTGGCAGGCGCCGCACTTGCCGCGGCACGCCCTCTGATGGCCGTAACCTGCCTCGCCATCGGCGGCGCGATCGGCACGATCATGACGGGCGGCGTCTGGAGCCTGATGCTGTGGCGTGAATTCGGCAATCCGTTCTTCCCGCTGTTGAATAGTCTGTTTCCCTCGCCGGAGATGCGAGAAATTACGCTGCTCGATCGCCAATTCATTCCGAAGGGAATTCTGGATGGCCTAGCCTATCCATTTCATTGGCTCGTCGGAAATTTCCGCAGCTCAGAGCTACCGTTTCGCGACGCACGCTTTGCGATGCTATGCGTGTTGCTTCCGATCGCCTTCATTGCTCAAATAAAGTATGCGCGCGCTATTTTTTCGCGGCGTGACTTGCAACTCCTGATCTTCTTTGTCACGTCTTATGCGGTCTGGCTGATCTTGTTCTCGATCCAGCGCTATGCCGTCGCACTGGAATTGCTGACCGGGCCACTAATCGTGTTGTTGCTGGTACGCATTGTCACGGCATTTCGCTCGACCATCCCCACGCATCCTGTCAACCAACACGCAAGCCGCTCGATCTTCATCATTGCAGCGATCACCGCTGCATGGTCGCAGCCAACCGACTGGTGGCGACGACCATGGTCAAATCCCTACGCGCCAATGATTTCCTCGCGGCTTTCGCAACCCGCGACCTATCTGTTACTCGACAAGCCGCTGGCTTTCGTTGCACCACTCCTGCCTGCTGGATCCCGCTTCTACACGATTGCCGATCTCGCTTTGCCGATCCTGCCTGCCGGCAAATACGACAATCGCATCCGAGCGGGTTTGAAGGAGCCATTGCCCGGCGGCATGTGGGAGATGCACATCAAAGGTCGGCCGTTCCGCGCAGAAGCACTGGCTGCCTATGACCTGATGATCGATGCGACGCAGCCCTGCGTGGAGATCGAAGGTGCCCAACTGGGCTCCACCAACGTGGCGTGTCCGTTGCGCTCCACCGGCTCCTGACGTCAGGCGTGCCCGGCCTCGGCCGACAACATCCCCGGGGCGATCCCGATCTTCTGCAGCGCGCGAAGATACTTCTCCTCGACATCACCGCCGAAGATGAGATCCTCATCAGCCGCGCAATGCAGCCAGCCGTTGCCCTGGATTTCGTCTTCCAGCTGGCCCGGCGCCCAGCCGGCATAGCCCAGCGCGAGAATCGCGTGCTTGGGTCCACCGCCATTGGCGATGGCGCGCAGGATATCCACGGTCGCCGTGAGGCAGACGCCATCGTCGATCGGCAGCGTCGCATCCTTAATGAAGAAATCGCTGGAATGCAGCACGAAACCGCGGCCCGTCTCGACCGGGCCACCCTTCAGCACTTTCATGCTTTCGGCGCTTTCCGGGAGCTTGATGCTGTCGGACTTTTCAATGATGTCCAGTTGAACCAGCAATTCGGGAAAATCGATGCTCCCTGCAGGCCGATTGACGATGATGCCCATGGCACCTTCCGACGAATGCGCGCAGACGTAAATCACCGAACGGGCAAAGCGCTCGTCTTCCATCACAGGCATGGCGATCAGCAACTGCCCGTCGAGGTAGTTGCCTGTGTCGCCGGCGCTGGATTTCGCGCGGCTTTTCCGCGGGCGCTTGCGAGTGGGTTCCATCAGCAAACCGCTCTCATTTCGTTGCCTATCCTGATATTGGGTCTGGGTTCTGTCAATCAGCCTTCCGCAACGCATACGAAAACCGGATCACAAGCAGTTCAATAGCTTAAGACAGGTTTGGCTTTATGACAGGCCCACCCTGTAAGGACGCCCGATGACCGCATCTGTTCCACATCACATTGTCGCTGTCTGCGCCGCGGGCCTGCTCCTCACCTGCAGCGCGCAGGCAGAGGACACCTCACCTTGGCAGATAGACAGTCATTCGCAGATCAGGCTTGTGGCAGGCTCGCGTAGCGGGCCGGTGATGCTGGGGGGTATCGCGATCCAGCTGCAGCCCGGCTGGCATACCTATTGGCGGAACCCCGGTGATTCCGGGGTGCCGCCCCGCTTCGATTTCTCCAAATCGGAGAACCTGGATACCGTCACCATCCTGTGGCCCGCGCCGAAAAAATTCGAGGATGGCGCCGGCGGCCTGTCGCTGGGCTATGTGAAACAGGTGGTGCTGCCGATGCGGGTGATCGCCAAGGACCCCGGCAAGCCAGTGATTCTCCGTGCGGCAATCAATTACGCGGTCTGCGACAAGCTATGCATTCCGGTCGACGCCAATGCCGAACTCGCTTTTACCAGCGTGGCCAGCACTGAAGACGGCGCGCTCACCGCGGCGCTCGATACCGTGCCGAAGCCGGCGACCATGGGCGACGCCGGTCCGCTGACGGTGCGCGACCTCAAGCGCGAGGGCAAGAATGTGTTCGTCGACGTCGTTGCGCCAGAGGGCAGCGAACCCAACCTGTTCGTCGAGGGCCCGACGCCGGAATGGGCGCTGCCCATCCCCAAACTCGAGGCCAAGAACCCGCCGGGCGTGAAGCGCTTCAGCTTCGAACTCGATGGCGTGCCGCCCGGTGCCACGACCGACGGCGCCGCGCTGAAACTGACGCTGGTCGGCAGCGACCGGGCGTATGAGTTCAACGTCAACCTGCCCTGATACCACTCGCGTTTAGCCTGTTGCGCGCAACCGCACATCTCCGTCCAACCGGATGTTAACGACTGCTTGCTACGCCAGACCACCGCCGCGCGCCTGCGGCTGAGGACCTTGTCGTGGCCGTGATGGACGCAAACTCCGCACCCGCAACCGCGCCCACCGGCCTCAAGGCCAGGCTGCGCGCGCTGTTCACCGGCTCAGGCGAAGCCTCGCTGACACGCCGCCTAGCTGGCACCATCTTCCTCATTCGTGTGATTTCCGCCGGTCTCGCTTATTTCGCGCAGATCCTGCTGGCGCGCTGGATGGGCACGTCGGATTACGGCATCTATGTCTATGTCTGGACCTGGGTACTGTTGCTCGGCTCGATGATGGATTTCGGTATCGCCGCTTCAGCCCAGAAGATCATTCCGGAATATCGCGCCAGCGGCGACCACGCACGGCTGCGCGGCTTTCTATCCGGCAGCCGCTGGATGACCGGCATCGTCTCGGTGATCGTCTCGCTGCTGCTCGCCGGCCTCGTCAAACTCATCTCGCCCTGGATCGACGCCGAGACCGTGGTGCCGCTCTATCTCGGCTGCCTGACACTACCGGCCTTTGTCGTTGCCAACACGCAGGATGGCATCGCGCGCTCGCATGACTGGATGCGCCTCGGCCTGATGCCGCAATTCATCATCCGCCAGGCGCTCATCATCGGCTTCACCGCCGGCGCCTTCGCGCTGGGCTTTAAGCTTGGTGCGACCATCGCGATGCTGGCCAGCGTCGCGGCCGTCTGGGTCGCGATGGTCGGCCAGATGATCGTGCTCAATCGCCGGCTTGCGGCGCATATCGAACCCGGCCCGAAAGCCTATGACTATCGCGGCTGGCTCGCAGTGTCGTTGCCGATCCTGCTGGTTGAGAGCTTCTATCTGCTGCTGTCCTACACCGATGTGCTGGTGCTGCAGCAGTTCGTCTCATCTGACGAAGTCGGTGTGTATTTCGCTGTCGTGAAGACCCTGGCGCTGGTGTCGTTCATTCACTATGCAATGTCAGCCACGACGGCGCATCGCTTCACTGAATATCACGCCGCTGGCGATAAAGACCGCCTCGCCGCCTATGTAACGCATGCCATCAAGTGGACGTTCTGGCCGTCGCTCGCGGCGACGCTGATCCTGCTCGCTTTGGGCAAGCCGCTGCTCTGGCTGTTCGGTCCGCAATTCATGGGCGGTTACGACATCATGTTCATCGCAGCCATCGGCCTCGTGGTGCGGGCCGCAATCGGTCCGGTCGAGCGGCTGCTCAACATGCTCGGCCACCAGCACATTTGCGCCGTCGCCTACGCGTCGGCCTTCGTCATGAATCTGGTGCTGTGCCTCGTGCTCGTGCCGAAATTCGGTGGCCACGGTGCGGCAGCAGCAACCTCGATCGCGCTGACATTCGAGACGATCTTGTTGTTCTGGATTGTGCGGCAGCGCCTCGGGCTGCACGTGCTCGCCTTCGGGAAGCGCGCCGCCTGACAACCTCCCCCTGCAAGGCAGGAGGAGGTCAGGAAGCAAATTTACTCTGCCGTCCAGCCACCATCGATCGACAGGTTTGTTCCAGTGATCTGCGCGGCATCATCACCGCACAGGAACAGGGCCAATGCCGCAACCTGTTCGGAGGTCACAAATTCCTTGGTCGGCTGGGCTTCGAGCAGGACGTCGTTGATGACCTGCTCTTTGGTCAGTCCGCGCGCCTTCATGGTGTCGGGGATCTGTTTCTCAACCAGCGGCGTCCAGACATAGCCGGGTGAGATACAGTTGCAGGTGATCTTGTGGGTCGCGACTTCCAGCGCAACGGTCTTGGTCAGGCCGGCAATGCCGTGCTTGGCAGAGACATAAGCCGACTTGAACGGCGAGGCGACCAGTGAATGCGCCGAGGCGGTGTTGATGATGCGGCCCCAGCCGCGCTTTTTCATGCCGGGCACGGCGGCGCGGATGCCATGAAAGGCCGACGAGAGATTGATAGCGATGATTGCATCCCACTTCTCAATCGGGAATTCCTCGATCGGAGACACAAACTGGATGCCCGCATTGTTGACGAGAATATCGACCGATCCATAGGTCTTCTCGCCGAGCGCGATCATTTCGGCAATTTCAGCCGGCTTGGTCATGTCGGCTGGGGAATGGATCGCCTTCACCTTGAAATCGCTCTCGATCGCCGCGCGTTCCTTCTCGATGTCAGCAGGGGCGCCCATGCCGTTGATGACGATATTGGCGCCAGCGCTTGCGAAAGCGCGCGCATAAGCGAGGCCGATGCCGCTGGTCGATCCGGTGACGACGGCGGTCTTGCCTGTGAGATTAGCCATTACTTGCTCCTGTTGGACGTCAAATGCTGCGGGAGGTCATTGTAGTCGTCGGCGGTGAGCGCATGCGTCACCATCGATTCGTCGGATTGCGGCCGCTCGAACCAGTCCTTGTGGCGCATCGAGAGGAACACATCGCGCTCGCCGGCGCCCCAGTGCTCCACCATCCCGATGCGCGAGAAATTGTAGTCCTTCGACGACGACTCGTAATTCTTGCTCGTATAGATCAGATGCACCACCGTGACGGTATTTTCCTTCGCGGCTTCCGACAGCAGGGCCACTCCGGGATCCTGCTTCAGTTCTGCCGGCAATTTACCAATCAGATCACGCAGCGCCTTGCGGATGTTGTGGATCTTCTTGTTCTTGTCCGTATTCATGCGGGTACGGCTGGAATAGCGAATGTCCTTTTCGCGTTCCTGCGCTTCCAGGATCGATTGCGGCAATGGCCCGCGCGCGCTGAACAGATCTACCTGGAAGATCAGCAGATCGCTGGTGACGTCATCCAGCACGAAATCCAGCGGTGTGTTTGAGGCGATGCCGCCATCCCAGAAATGCTCGCCATCGATGACGATCGAGGGAAACCCCGGCGGCAACGCGCCGGAGGCCATGATGTGCTCGGGCTCGATCCTTTTGCGATCTTTCTTGAAGAGCATGTTGTCGAAATAAGTGAAATTGCCGGTGGTCACGCTCACGGCGCCAACGCTTAGCCGGGTCTTGCAATCGTTGAGACGGTCAAAGTCGACCAGCCGCTCCAACGTCGCCTTCAGCGGCGCGGTGTCGTAATAGCTCTGCGACTGCGGACTGCCGGGCGGCCACAGCGGTGCGGGCGGAATCCGCGGCACGAAAAAACCTGGCACGCCGAATGTAGCAATGACAGCGGCGCCTGCCTCGTAGAAATAAGAGCGTGCGCGGTCATCTGTCAGCATCGGGCTCCAAGGGACCGGCGATGCCGCCATCTCCCAGAATTCCTTGAGCTTGCCGATCCGCTTGTCGCGCTCATTGCCGGCGATGATCGCCGCGTTGATGGCACCGATGGAGATGCCAGCCACCCATTCCGGCTCGAAATCATGATGACATAGCGCCTCATAGGCGCCGGCCTGATAGGAGCCAAGCGCGCCGCCCCCTTGCAGCACCAGGACGCGCTTGGCTTCGGCGGGTTTGCTGGCAGCGCTGGATTGAGGCTGATCGGACATATCCATGAGACCACTCGATCCTGTCGGCGACGGGAACCATACCGTGGCGCCCCCTTGCGGCGGCGTCAATCATGGATGGTGCAGAGCACCATCACGCTTCGGCTATCTGGGAAGGCTTATTTGGAATCCGTCGACGCCAGGATCATGGTCCAGAACACCTTGTATTTGGTGTTGGGAGCATAGATCGCCGCGATGCCCAGTTTTGTGACACCGGACTTCAGCATATTGGCTCGGTGCGGCGGCGAGTCCCGCCAGCCAGAGAAAGCTTCAGCCATGGTGTGATAGCCGGCCGAGACGTTCTCGACCGCCAGGGTCGCCGGATAACCGCCGGCATTCAGACGCTTAGCCAGCGGCGCCTTGACGTCGTGATCGAGCTTGTTTCGTTTCGCCATGGCGGTGGACTGGTCTTCCGCCAGCGCCATCAATGCGGGATCGACCACTACCGGACCGAGGCCATTGTTCTGCCGATACAGCGAGATCATCGAGGCTGCGGCCACCGGATCGAGCTTGGCGCCGCCATTGGCCATGCTGAGATACATGGTGGGCTGGTCCGGCACCGTATCGACGGTCCCCGCGCACCCTGCCAGCAACAGAAATCCCAGACTGGCCAGAGCCACCCGCTTCATCGGCAATCCCCCCAAATCAAGGGGCCGTTGTTGCACACCAACCGTGGCTGAAAGGTGAACGGACGGGATTTTAGAAAGCGCCAGTCACTCCTGCCCGGCAAAGATCCGGTAGCGCCGCGGCTGCAGGCTGATCGCATCGCCCGTGGTGAGCGGACGGTCGCGCGGGGCATCGATCTCCACCAGCGTATCATCGCCGGACAACGCGATGTCGGCGCGCTGGATCGGGCCGAAGGTGCGGACGCGGCGCACGGTGCCTTCGAGGGCTCCCTCGCCGAGCGGACCGATCTGCATGTCGTGACGACGAATAAACAATTTCGACGGGCCGCTTGCACTGCCCGCATCGATGTTGAGCGGGCGATGGCCGAGCTTCACCTGGCCGTCGCTTACATCGACCGGGAGCACGATCGACTCGCCTATGAATGAGTGCACGAAAGCCGTCGCCGGGTTATCGTAAACGTCGCCAGGCGTGCCGATCTGTTCGATCTTGCCCTTGTCCATCACCACGACGCGGTTGGCGACTTCGAGCGCCTCCTCCTGGTCATGCGTGACGAAGATCGAGGTGACGTGGATTTCCTCGTGCAACGTGCGCAGCCACTGCCGCAACTCCTTGCGGACCTTGGCATCGAGCGCACCGAACGGCTCGTCGAGCAGCAGAATGCGCGGCTCGATGGCGAGCGCGCGCGCCAGCGCGATACGCTGCCGCTGGCCGCCGGAGAGCTGGCTGGGATAGCGATTGGCGAGCCAGTCGAGCTGCACGAGATCGAGAAGTTCCTTCACCCGCGCGCGGATCTGCGCTTCGCTCTTGCGCACGGCGCGCGGCTGCACGCGCAGGCCGAAGGCCACATTCTCGAACACGCTCATATGGCGGAACAACGCATAGTGCTGGAACACGAAACCGACGTGGCGCTCGCCTGCGCCCCGTGCCAATGCGTTCTCGCCATCGAACGAGACTTCTCCGGAATCCGGCCAGTCGAGCCCTGCGATGATTCGCAGTAGTGAAGTCTTGCCGGAGCCGGACGGCCCGAGCAGCGCGAGCAACTCACCATCAGCAACCCTGAGGTCGACATTATCCAGCGCCTTGAAGGCACCGTACTGCTTTACGATATTCCGAACTTCAATCGTCACGGGGCAGCTGTCCTTCTTCGATCTGGCCTTCGAGGATGGTCTTTGCGATCAGCGTCAAGAGCGCCAGCAGAGCCAGCAGTGACGCGATCGCGAACGAAGCCACCAGTTGATATTCATTATACAGGATTTCCACCAGCAGCGGCATGGTGTTGGTCTCGCCACGAATGTGGCCCGACACCACCGAAACTGCGCCAAACTCACCCATGGCGCGCGCATTACACAACAGTACGCCGTAGAGCAGGCCCCATTTGATGTTGGGGAGCGTCACCACAATGAAGGTACGCCAACCACTCGCCCCCAGCGAGATCGCCGCCTCTTCCTCCTGCGACCCCTGCTCCTGCATCAGCGGGATCAATTCCCGGGCGACGAACGGGAAGGTGACGAAGGTGGTCGCCAGCACGATCGCCGGCACGGCAAACAGAATGTTGATGCCATGCGACATCAGCCATGGCCCAAAGAAACCCTGCGCACCAAACAGCAGCACGAATACCAGACCGGAGATAACGGGGCTGACCGAGAACGGCAGATCGATCAGGGTGACCAGCAAGGTCTTGCCCCTGAATTCGAATTTGGCCACCGCCCAAGCGGCGGCAACGCCGAATACCAGATTGAGGCTGACCGAGATCACTGCTGTGATCAGCGTCAGCCAGATGGCCGAGAGCGCCTCGGAATCTGCCAAGGCCGACAGATAGAACCCAACGCCCTTGGACAATGCCTCCGAGAATACCAAAATCAACGGCAGGACCACGAACACTGTCAGGAACATCACTGCGACACCGATAATGATGCCGCGCACGAGCCATGGCTCGGTATGCAGGTCCTGTCGTGCCACGGACTGGGCGCGCTCCACGGTGACTGGCGAATTGATAATTGTAATGGTCATGTCAGGTCAACTCACGGCCAGCGCGCGCGTCTGCGCCCAGCGCTGCAGCCGATTGAGCACGAAGATGATCAGGAATGAAAAGACCAACATGACCACCGCGATCGCCGTCGCATCGGCATAGCGGAATTCCGACAGCCGGATGACGATCAAGAGCGGCGCAATCTCCGACACATTTGGAAGGTTGCCGGCGATGAAGATCACGGAGCCATATTCGCCAACGGCGCGGGCGAACGCCAGCGCGAAGCCGGTGAGAATGGCCGGCGTGAGGCTGGGAATGATGACGCGGGTGATGGTTTGCCAACGGGAGGCACCGAGACAGGCTGCGGCCTCTTCGATCTCGACATCGAGATCGATCAGCACCGGTTGCACGGTCCGCACCACGAACGGAATGCCAATGAAGACCATCGCCAGGAAAATTCCGAGCGGCGTAAACGCTACCTTGATGCCGAGCGACGCCAGCGGCGCGCCCAGCCATCCGTTCTGCGCGAACAACGTCGTCAGCGCGATGCCTGCCACTGCAGTGGGCAGGGCGAACGGAATATCGACAATGGCATCGAACAGCCGGCGACCGGGGAACCGGTAGCGCACCAGCGCCCAAACGATAATCAGGCCAGCGACCAGATTGACCAGGGCAGCCGCGAAGGCCAATCCGAACGAAATCCTGAGCGCATGCAGTGTGCGGTTGCTGGTAACGGTATCGATGAACTGCGAGAGACTGAGATCCGCTGTCTTGACGAACAACCCGGCCAACGGGATCAGAATCAAAAGCGACAGCCATGTCAGGGTCAGGCCCATGCTCAGACCGAACCCCGGCAACGCACTTCGTTTAGGTGCCGCGCTCACAATGTCCCCTTGCTTTGGTAAAAGCCCCAGACTGGCGTACCGGTCTGGGTGTTTCGTTGCGAACGATCAGTTCTTGTAGATCTTGTCGAACACGCCGCCGTCGGTAAAGTGCTCGCTCTGCGCCTTGGTCCAGCCTCCGAACACATCGTCGATCGTAAACAGATCCACCTTGGCAAAGGAAGCCTCGTACTTCTTGGCAATATCGGCGTCACGCGGACGGTAGAAATTGCGCGCGGCGATCTCCTGACCTTCCTTGGTGTACCAGTATTTCAGATAGGCCTCGGCAGCAGCTTTGGTACCCTTTTTATCAGTGACGGTATCAACGACGGCAACCGGCGGTTCGGCTAGAATTGAAAGCGACGGCGCTACGATCTCGAACTTGTCCTTGCCGAATTCCTGGATTGCCAGATACGCCTCGTTTTCCCAGGCCAGCAAGACATCGCCGACGCCACGCTGAACGAAGGTGATGGTCGAGCCACGCGCGCCGGTGTCGAGAACCGGAACGTTCTTGAAGATGTTACCGACGAATTCCCTTGCCTTGTCCTGCGATCCATATTTCTTCAGAGCATAACCCCAGGCACCGAGGTAGTTCCAGCGCGCACCGCCAGAAGTCTTCGGATTCGGTGTAATGACGCTGACGCCGCTCTTGATCAGATCATCCCAGTCCTTGATGGCCTTGGGGTTACCCTTGCGCACCAGGAACACGATGGTCGACGTATAGGGCGACGAATTCTGCGCCAGGCGCTTCTGCCAGTCCTTGGCCAGCAGGCCCTTATTGGCGATTGCGTCGATATCGTAAGCGAGCGCGAGGGTGACCACATCGGCTTGCAGACCATCGATCACAGAGCGCGCCTGCGCCCCCGATCCACCATGCGACTGCTTGATCTCGACGCTTTTTCCGGTTTCTTTCTGATACGCAGCAGCGAACGATTTGTTGAAATCGACATACAGCTCGCGCGTCGGGTCATATGACACGTTGAGCAGCGAAATGTCTGCCGCATGCGCCGATGTTGCAATTAAGAGACCTACGATGACGGGAAGAATACGACGGACCATTTTGATCTCCATCCAACCTCACGACACGATCGTCATGAGGTGGGGGCAAAATCTTGAAGAAGCACCGCCAAGTCAACGAAACCAGATTCCAATGTTGGCGGCATGACGGCAGCAATGTGCTATGAATATGCCTTCGCACGGATACCGTATCGCGCGCTGGTCATTTGTCATCAACCAGCGTCGCGAAAGCCGTCAGCATGCGGCGAATTAGCGCGCGTTCTCGGCATGGCGTAACTGCATGCGCTGATGCAGCGCCGTGATGCGGCCATCGCCGGTGGGCTGATAGAACACCGTGTAGCGCTTCACCGTGGCGGCGAAGGCTTCCGCATCGGCATCCTTCTTCACCTCGAATGAATCGAAACCGGCGCGCAGCATGATGACGAACTGGTCGCGCAACACCTGGCCGGTTGCCCGCAATTCACCCTTGAACTTGTAACGTTCACGCAACAGGCGCGCCTGGCTGTAGGCACGGCCGTCACGGAACGTCGGGAAGACCAGCGCGACCACCGCGAGTTTGTCGAGATAAGGCACCAGCTCTTCCGGATCGCGGTTGTTCGGCCAGATCACGCCGGTCGGGCCGTTGCGCTTCAGCAGCGCCTCTAGATCGGCAAGAAAACGCGCGGCCGGAATCAACGCCGCCCCGTCGACCGGAATCTCCGCATCGTCGGCCACTTGAATATAACCGTCGGCAACGATCTTGCCTTGCTTAACGAGTGGCATAAACGCGCTCCTTGAACGGCTCGACGCCGAGGCGTTCGACAGTCTGGACAAACAATTCGTCCGGCCGGGCACGCAGTGCCAAATAGGCTTCGACGATATCCTCAATGACGTCGGCGACCTCGGCAAAAGGCACCGCCGGTCCGATCAGGGTGCCGACCACGGCATGCTCGTCGGCACGGCCACCGATTGTGATCTGGAAGAATTCCTCGCCGTTCTTCTCGACGCCGAGAATACCGATATGGCCGACATGGTGATGGCCGCAGGCATTGATGCAGCCGGAGATGTTGATATGCAGCCGACCGATCAGCTCCGCGAGATCGTGATTGGCGAAACGCCGCGTCAGTTCCTGCGCGATCGGGATCGATCGCGTATTGGCCAGCGAGCAGTAGTCCAGGCCAGGGCATGCGATGATGTCGGTGACCAGATTGACGTTCGGCGTCGCAAGACCGAGCTTGTCGAGTTGCCGCCACAGCGCCGGCAGGTCGCGTTTGGCGACATTCGGCAGCGCGAGGTTCTGCTCATGGCCCACGCGGATTTCGCCGAACGAGTATTTGTCGGCAAGATCGGCGACCGCATCCATCTGGTCGGCCGTGGCATCGCCGGGCGGGCCACCCACCGGCTTCAACGACAATGTCACGATGGCGTAGCCGGTCTGCTGATGCGGCGCGACCGAGTTCTTGAGCCAGCGCGCAAAATGCGGATCGGCCGACGCGGCCGTTAACTCGTCCGGCGTGTCGGAGAGCTTCTGATAGTGCGGATAGCTAAAGCGCGAGCGGATATCCTCGACAACCTCGTTGTCCAGCGTCAGCGCACTCTCGCGCGTCGCCAGCCACTCATCCTCAACTTCGGCGGCGAATTTCTCGATGCCCAGCTCATGAACCAGAATCTTGATGCGCGCCTTGTAGATATTGTCGCGGCGGCCATACTGGTTGTAGACGCGCAGGATGGACTCGACGTAGCTCAGAATGTCGCGGCCGTGCACGAACGGCTTGATCACCTTGCCGATGAATGGCGTGCGACCGAGGCCACCGCCGACCAACACTTCGAAGCCAGTCTCGCCGGCCTCGTTCTTGTGAATTCGCAAACCGATGTCATGCACCTTGATCGCCGCGCGATCATGGGCCGACGCAGTGATTGCAATCTTGAACTTGCGTGGCAGGAACGAGAATTCCGGATGCATGGTCGAATACTGCCGCAGCAATTCCGCCCAGATGCGCGGATCCTCGACCTCGCCCGGCGCGACACCTGCCCATTGATCGGTGGTGACATTGCGTGTGCAATTGCCCGATGTCTGCATCGCGTGGATGCCGACCGAAGCGAGATCTGCCAGCGCATCCGGCAGATCGGCGAGCTTGATCCAATTGAACTGGATGTTCTGCCGTGTGGTGAAGTGGCCATAGCCGCGGTCATAGCGTCGCGCCACATGCGCCATCTTGCGCAGTTGCGGCGATGACAGCGTGCCATAGGGAATGGCGACGCGGAACATATAGGCGTGAAGCTGAAGATAGACGCCGTTCATCAACCGCAGCATCTTGAACTCATCTTCGGTGAGTTCACCTGCGAGACGGCGCTTCACCTGATCGCGGAATTCCGAGACACGCTCGTTGATCAGCGTGCGATCGATTTCATCATAAGCATACATAATTCAGGTGCCTTAAGCCGAAGCCGGAAGGTCAATGGTGACGCCCTTGCGGCGAATCTGTTCACGGAGGTTGCCCGGCTCGACGGTGCCGTTGTCGTTCACGGCGACCGGCGCGATATAGGGACCGATGGCGCCAACATCATCGGCTGTGGATTCAGCAAGCAGCGCACGCGCATCATCGGCAGTGCGCACGATGGCAGCCTGCGCGAGGTCGGTGGTCCAGCCTTTATGGGCATCGCGATAAATCACCACGCCGTCCCATGTGCGATTGGCGGTCACCACCGACGGGCCGGTGATCTTGATTTTCTGTTGCAGCGGAGAGGTCATTCGGCAGCCACCAATAAATCTGAAACGAGCTTGTTGATCTGAGCGGCGCGCCACGGCGCGGAATGCGCCACGACATCGCCGATGATGAGAACCGCCGGACCGCCATCGATCTGGTCGACCAGCGCCGGGAGATCGTCGAGCATACCCACCGCCGCTTGGGCGTCCGGACGCGTCACGCGCGCAAACACGCCAACCGGCGTTTGTGGCGAGCGCCCGGCAGCGAGCAATCCAGCGCGGATCGTGGGGGCAGCGGTCATACCCATATAAACAACGACTGTCATCTTCTCGTCGGTGAGCGTCGACCAGTCGACCTTGTCGGCGTCCTTTTCCTTGTGCGCCGTCAGGAAGGTGATGCGCAGCGCTTCGCGGCGATAGGTCAGCGGCGCCTCGAACATAGCCGCAGCGCCAAGACCTGCGGTGATGCCGGGAATAACGGAGTAAGCAACACCCGCTTCGCGCAGCGCTTCGATCTCCTCGCCACCGCGCCCGAAAATGAAGGGATCACCGCCCTTCAAGCGCACGGCGCGTTGCCCAACTTTCGCAGCTTCGATCAGCAATTTGTGGATCGCATCCTGACCGATGCCAGGCTTGCCGACCCGGCGACCCACCGGAATACGCGATGCATCCCGGCGGATGCGGTCGAGCACTTCGGGTGACACCAGTTCGTCGTAAAATACAACGTCGGCGTCCTGCAGCGCGCGCAACGCCTTGATGGTCAGGAGATCCGGATCGCCCGGCCCAGCTCCCACCAGCGTGACGTGACCTTCGACAACGCCGGCCTGCGCTGCACCTGCATAGATCGAGAGATCGGCGATTTCCGTCAGCGCCTTCTCGGCCTCGGTACCTCGCCCCGCCAGCACCAGCGCGCCGATCGGACCGTCGACGATGCGCTCCCAGAACCTGCGACGTAACGGCGCCTCGGCGATCTTGTCGTTAATCGGTCTGCGCCAGCGCCCGATGAAGCCCGCGAGATCGCCGATCCGCGCCGGCAGCATCGCCTCGATCTTTTCGCGCACACGCCGCGCCACCACCGGCGACGCACCGCCGGTTCCGACGGCGACGACCACATCGCCGCGATCGACGATGGCCGGAAAGATGAAAGTGGAGTGCGCGAGCTCATCCATCACATTGACGGGCACGCCGCTCGCTTTGGCGCGCGCAGCCACCGCATGGCCGAGTTCGCCGGCGCCGGCGCAGAGCACAGCGATGGTCCCCGAAAGATCGGCGGTCACCGGATCGCCCTCGACATGTTCAATGCGCGCCACGCCATCGGCATCGAGCCCGGACGTGTCACGATTGCCGTCCGTTGCGTACCAGCGAATCCGCGCACCGGCCGCCAGCAGCAGCCTCAGCTTGGCGCGCACGAGTTCGCCCTGGCCGACAAGAATGATCGGCCCGGTCTGCAAATCGAGGAAGACAGGCAGAAACCGCATACATACTCCGCTGCCCCGAAATTCGGGGGTTGACTGGAATTATATTCTATATATCTCTCGATAACGAGGCGCAAAGAGAAGATTTTATCTTCTTCGAGGCGTTCTAACTATAGAATTTTTGTCCTCAAACACCAAGCGTCGTAGATGCTTCTCCTCAATAACGGTCGGCCGATGCAGGAGTTGCGCGAAATCGCACCGGTGCCCGCCCCCGTTGCGCAGCAAATTCCGGACCGTTTGCCGGGCAAAACGCCGCAGCCGCCGCTCCCGGCCATCCGATCGCTCTCACTCACAAGGGACTTCACGTGAACCGTTTCATTATCGCTCTCGCCGCCGGGCTCGGCATTCTCGCGACTGCACCCGCGCAGGCACAAACGCCGAACACGCTGCTCAATGTCTCCTACGACATCTCGCGCGAGCTCTATGCCGAGATCAACGTAGCGTTCGCCAAGCAGTGGAAGGCCAAGACCGGCCAGGACGTCACCATTAACCAGTCGCATAATGGCTCGTCGCGCCAGGCGCGTTCGATCCTTGAGGGCCTGGAAGCGGACGTCGTCACCTTCAATCAGGTCACCGACGTGCAGGTGCTGTATGACCGCGGCAAACTCATCCCGGCCGACTGGGCCAAGCGGCTGCCGAACAATTCCTCGCCTTATTACTCGCTGCCGGCCTTCCTGGTGCGCGCCGGAAATCCAAAGGGGATCAAGGATTGGGACGATCTGGTGAAGCCGGGCGTGCAGGTGATCTTCCCGAACCCGAAGACCTCGGGCAATGCGCGCTACACCTATCTGGCCGCCTATGCCTTCGCGAAGAACAAGTATGGCGCCGACAAGGCCGATGACTTCATCAAGAAGCTGTTTGCCAATGTCCCGGTGTTTGACACCGGTGGCCGCGCCGCCACCACGACCTTCGTCGAGCGCGGCACCGGCGATGTGCTGATCACCTTCGAGGCCGAGACCTCGTCCATCCGCGACCTCGCCGGCAAGGACAAGTATGAAGTGGTGGTGCCACCGACCAGCGTGCTCGCCGAATTCCCGGTGACCGTCGTTGACAAATATGCCGACAAGCACGGCACGAAGGCACTCGCGACCGCCTATCTCGAATTCCTGTATTCGCCGGAAGGCCAGGACATCGAAGCCAAGGGCTATAACCGCGTCACCGACAAGACCGTGATGGCAAAATACAAGGACAAATTCCCGGAAGTGAAGCTGTACCGCGTCGAGGACGAATTCGGCGGCTGGGACAAGCTGAATGCCGAACACCTCAATCCCGGCGCAAAGCTGGACACGCTGTTCGGCGGGAAGTGAACCACAAACTCCGTCATGCCCGGGCTTGACCCGGGCATCCACGTCTTGGCTGCAAATGAACTAAAGACGTGGATGGCCGGGACAAGCCCGTCCATGACATGGGAGAGGACGGGCGCCTGCATTAGACGACCTCCCCGCATTCCCTTTCCGCGCAAATCGTCTAAGAGAAGCCCACAGCTTCACACACGGACCTTCCCTTGAGACGTAGCGTCATTCCAGGTTTCGGGCTCTCGCTCGGCATTACGCTCTTTTATCTCGGAGCAATCGTGCTGTTGCCGCTCTGCGCGCTGATCCTGAAAGCCTCGGACGTCGGGCTTGCGCAATTGTGGGACATACTGTCGTCACCGCGCACGTTGTCGGCCATCCGCGTCACCGTGACGATGGCGCTGGCGGCCACCGCATTCAATGCCATCTACGGCCTGCTGCTCGCCTGGGTGCTGGCACGCTATCAATTTCCCGGCAAGCGCATTCTCGACGCGCTGGTCGACGTGCCCTTCGCGCTGCCGACCGCCGTGGCCGGCCTCGCGCTGACGGCGCTGTTTTCCAAGAAAGGCTGGTTCGGCGCACCGCTCGATGCACTTGGCATCCAGGTCGCCTACGCACCGCTCGGCATCGCCATCGCGATGGCTTTTACCAGCATTCCCTTTGTGGTGCGCACAGTGCAGCCGGTGATCGAGGATCTCGGCTCCGATGTCGAGGAAGCGGGCCGCTCGCTCGGCGCCAACGATCTGCAAATTCTCTGGCGCGTGATCTTCCCCGCGATCTTTCCGGCGTTCCTCGCCGGCTGCTCGCTGTCCTTCGCACGCAGCCTCGGCGAATTCGGCGCGGTGATTTTCATCGCCGGCAACCAGCCGATGAAGACCGAGATCGTTGCCCTGCTGACCTATATTCGGCTCGAGGAATACAACTACCAAGCTGCCGCCGCGATTGCCGTGGTGATGCTGGCGATGGCGTTTGCGATGCTGATCGTCACCAATGCCGTGCAGGCCTGGAACCTGCGCTATCTCGGCCGGGGAGATGCGTGATGTCGCATCCGACGAGTGAACGCGCCCATACCGAATGGATGGTGACGCCCGTTGGTGCCGGCCCGGTGACGCGCCGCGTGGTACTTGGCATCGTCGCGATCCTCACATTGCTGTTCCTGATCGCACCGCTGGCTTTGATCTTCAGTTCAGCGCTGTCGCAAGGCATCGGCACGTTTTTCAACAGCCTCACCGAGCCCGGCACGCAGCATGCGATCTTCCTGACTGTCGTCACCGCGCTGATCGCCGTGCCGATCAATATCGTATTCGGTCTCGCCGCGGCGTGGACGGTGACCAAGTTCGTCTTCCCAGGCCGCACGCTCCTCATTTCGCTGATCGAACTGCCCTATTCCATCTCGCCGATCGTCGCCGGCGTCGCCTATATCTTCGTCTACGGCTCGCAAGGCCTGTTCGGCCCGCTGATCGAAGCCATGGGCATCAAGGTGATGTTCGCACTGCCGGCGATCGTGCTCGCCAGCATGTTCGTCACCGCGCCCTTCGTGGCGCGTGAGTTGATCCCGCTCATGCAGGTGCAGGGCACGGATGAGGAAGAGGCCGCCGTCACACTCGGCGCTTCCGGCTTTGCGACCTTCCTGCGCGTAACGCTGCCCAACGTTCGCTGGGCGGTGCTCTATGGCGCGATCCTGTGCAATGCACGCGTGATGGGCGAATTTGGCGCCGTCTCCGTCGTCTCCGGCAACATCCGCGGCCAGACCACAACGCTGCCGCTGCAAATTGAACTTCTGTATCAGGACTACAATGTCGCAGGCGCCTTCGCCGCGGCGACGGTGCTGACTGCGGTGGCGCTGCTCACCATCGTGATCAAGGTGGTGCTGGAGCGCCTCTCGCCTGATCATGCGCAGGCCGCGGCCCGGCCACCGGGTCACTGATCCCTTTAGGGGACTTCTCACCGGGTAGCGTTTGGCGCTAAAAGGTCCCATGGGCGCCGCGGTTTGGCGCCGTTTATGCATATACTCCCTGAAATTAGAGCAGAATTGCCGCTTCTCGCGAGAAAGACACCATGAAACGCATCGACGCCCACGGACTGCAGATCGCCCCCGTCCTGTTCGACTTCATCGCCAAGGAAGCCGCCCCCGGGACCGGCATCCAGCCGGATGCGTTCTGGGCCGGCGTCGCCGCTCTCATCAAGGACCTGGGCCCAAAGAACCGCGAACTGCTCAAGGTGCGCGATACGTTGCAGGCCAAGATTGATGCCTGGCATCTGGCCAACAAGGGCGCCTTCGACATGAACGCCTATACGGCGTTCCTCAAGGAAATCGGCTACCTCCTCCCGGAGCCTGCGACCAAGCCGGTCGAGACTGCCAATGTCGATATCGAGATCGGCCAGATCTGCGGCCCGCAGCTCGTGGTGCCGCTCACCAATGCGCGCTACGCGCTGAATGCCGCAAATGCGCGCTGGGGCAGTCTCTACGATGCCTTCTACGGCACCGATGCAATCCCGCATGATCCGTCTGAAGGTGGCAAAGGCTACAACAAGGCACGCGGCGACAAAGTCATCGCCAAGGCAAAAGCCTTCCTCGATCAGGCTGCACCGCTCGCGACCGGCAGCCACACCGATGTCACGGCCTACAGCATCATTGCGGGCCAGCTCTCGGCCAAGCTCAAGAGCGGCAACCTCACCGCGCTGAAGAACGAATCCCAGCTCGCTGGCTATCTCGGCGAGCTCGCCACCCCGACCTCGATCCTGCTGGTCAATAACGGCCTGCATATCGAAGTGAAGATCGATCGAACCAACACCATTGGCAAGGACGACTCCGCCGGTGTTGCCGACATGATCATGGAGTCGGCCGTCTCGACCATTCTCGACATGGAAGACAGTGTCGCCACTGTGGACGCCGACGACAAGGTGCTGGTCTATCGCAACACGCTGGGCCTGATGAACGGCACGCTCTCGGCCGATTTCGAAAAGGGCGGCAAGACGCTGAAGCGCGCACTCAATGAAGACCGTGTCTACAAGACGATCGACGGCAAGAACCTGACCCTGCATGGCCGCAGCCTGATGCTGATGCGCAATGTCGGCCATCACATGTTTACGGATGCGGTGCTCGACAGCGCCGGCGAGGAAATTCCGGAAGGCCTGCTCGATGCCGCCGTTGCTGGCCTGATCGCAATCCACGACCTCAAGAGCAAGGGTCCGATCCGCAACAGCCGCACCGGCTCGATCTATATCGTCAAGCCGAAGATGCACGGCCCCGATGAAGTGGCGCTGACCTGCGAAATCTTTGCGCACGTCGAGAAGCTGCTGTCGCTGCCCGAGAACACCATGAAGGTCGGCATCATGGATGAGGAACGCCGCACCACGGTGAACCTCAAGGCCTGCATCCAGAATGCATCCAAGCGCATCATGTTCATCAACACCGGCTTCCTCGACCGCACCGGCGACGAGATCCACACGTCGATGGAAGCGGGTCCGATGATCCGCAAGAACGACATGAAGGCGACGCCGTGGATCAAGGCCTATGAAGAATGGAACGTGGATGTCGGCCTGATCGATGGCCTGCCGGGCCATGCCCAGATCGGCAAGGGCATGTGGGCCGCGCCCGACAAGATGGCGGACATGCTGGTGCAGAAGCTCGGCCATCCCCAAGCTGGCGCCACCACCGCATGGGTGCCCTCGCCGACGGCCGCGACGCTGCACGCGTTGCACTATCATCAGATCGATGTCGCGACGCGCCAGAAGGATCTCGCCAAGGGCGGCCCCCGCGGCAAGCTCACCGACATCCTTACTATTCCGGTGTCGCAATCGAACTGGGCGCCCGATGACGTTAAGCAGGAGATCGACAACAACTGCCAGGGCATCCTCGGCTATGTCGTACGCTGGATCGACCAGGGCGTCGGCTGTTCCAAGGTGCCGGACATTCATGGCGTCGGCCTGATGGAAGACCGCGCGACCTTGCGCATCTCCGCGCAGCACCTCGCCAACTGGCTGCATCAGGGCGTCATCACCAAGGATCAGGTGATGGAATCGCTGAAGCGCATGGCTGTGGTGGTGGACGAGCAAAACAAGGGCGACGCGCTGTATCAGAACATGGCGCCCTCGTTCGACGGCGTCGCCTTCAAGGCTGCCTGCGACCTGATCTTCGAGGGACGCACGCAGCCGAACGGCTATACTGAATACATCCTCACGGCGCGCCGCCGCGAGGCGAAGGCGCTGGCTTGATACACTCTTTGTCTCTGTCGTCATGGCCGGGAGAAGCCCGGCATGACGAATGAGAGAATGTCGATCGCATCGGCTGCAAGAAAAAAGCCCCGGCAAACCGCCGGGGCTTTTTTGTTAGTTCATCTCGCTAGAAAACCGCGATGTATTTCAGCAGCGAGATCACACCGAGAATGATCACGACGACGCGGCAAATCTGCTTCGCGCGGCCGTCGATCGGCAACAGATTGATCAAGTACAGAATGAGAACAACGACGAGAAAAGTGATCAAGACGCCGACGAGCATGTGCGTATCCCCCCAGACTCAATGGAAATGAATAGCAGCCCCGGCCATCGCCACAGCTGCTCAACAGTGATCCAACGCGGGCGAGAGCGTTGAGTTCCCGGACCGGAACAAAAGAACCTCGCCAAACTAGGCACGCAAGCTGGCTCTCAGGTCACCGACGGTCACGTAAAATCCGCGCCGCCAGCGGAGTGCCGAACCCGCGCGGAGCAGCAGAACCGATCAATCGCCGGGCTTCGTCCTTTGCCGTGTTGTAAGAACGCTTACGCACCGACTACCTAAAGTAGTCGCGCTTCAAGCTTGGCTCACAATACGGGTGCAATCGGAAATATTTACCATTTGAAGCCTTACTAAATCAAATATTTGGGGGATTCATGATGTTCAATCGATTGACCGTTTCCGCATTGCTTCAATCTGTCATCGTGGTCATGGCGCTCTGTGTGGTCGCCGTCCTGGCAACGACAGCCTGGGACTCCTACGGGCGGCTACGTTCAGCCAGCCGCATCTCGGTAATTGCGGACGCCTCTGCGAATGCCTTCAAGGCGATGCATAATCTGCGCACCGACCGCGCATCGACGAACCGGAACCTGAACAACGAGACAGTCATTCAGCCGGACGGAGAAAAATATCTCCGCTCCATTCGCGATTCCGAGATGCCGGCGATGCGAGCAGCGGCTGACCTTATTGCCACCATCGAATTCGCCGATCAAAAGACGCTGCACCCGACGCTGGTCCAGCTGGTCGATAAGCTGACCGCTCTGCAAACCGAATCCTGGGACGCGATGAGCAAGCTGAAGGCGTCGCGCCGTGCAGCCCTCGGCAAGGAGTATATGGAGACCACACAGGCGCTGCTTGAAACACTGGAGAAAGTGTCGGCCCAGCTCGCCGCCGCGGTGAATCACAACGATCCCATGATCGATCAATTACTGTCGATCAAACAGGCGGCCTGGCTGTTGCGCAACACCGCCGGTGAAGGATCCCTCCTCGTCGCGAACGGCCTTGCTGTCGGGCGCGCCACACCTGAGAACAAGCTCGCCTACACCAAGTTTGTTGGCGGCATCGACGCCGCCTGGAATGCGCTGGAATTGTCCGCGTCTGGAATGCAGCTGCCGCCCAACCTGGCTGCAACCATGGCTGCTGCGAAGGTGGCTTATTTCGACCCGCAATATATGGCCCTTCGTGACCGTGTCATGAATGCACTGGTGAGCGGCGAAAAGCCCGAAATCACCGCGAGCGAATGGACTCCAATCACCGTTGATCGCATGGCCAGTGCGGTTACAGTCGCTGAACGAGCGCTGAATGAAGCAAAAAGCCACACCTTGACGCAGTGGACTGCCGCGCAGCACGCGTTGATCCTGCAACTGGCGCTGCTCGCTGCCGCGCTCGGCGTAGCATTCGGCAGCATGGTTGCCGTCACCCGCCGCGTCATCACCCCACTGCACACCATCCGCGATGCGATGCTGAAAGTCGCCGCAGGCGATCTCGTCGTCGATGCCGGCTATTCCGAACGGAAGGACGAAATCGGCGCGCTCGCCGGCGCTCTGGAGACCTTCAAGCAACAGGCCAAGGAGAAAGCACAGATCGAACAACAGGAGCGTAACCGCAACGCCGACGCGACCCAGCGGCAGCAGGCCATCGAACAGCACATCGGGACCTTCGAGGTCCAGATGCGCGATGCGCTCAACGCGCTCGGTAACGCGTCCGATCAGATGAACACCACATCGGATGGCATGGCGGTCGTGTCCAGCCAGACCAACGCCCGCGTGCAGGTCGCAGCAAAAGCCTCGGGCGAAGCCTCCCTGAACGTGCAGAATGTCGCCTCCGCCGCCGAACAGCTGAGCTCGTCGATCAACGATATCAGCCGGCAGGCCGCGCACGCCGCGGGAATCGCCAGTCGCGCCGTCAATCAGGCGCAGGAAACCGACGGCACCGTCCAAGGCCTCGCCAAGACCGCCAACCGGATCGGCGAGGTGGTCGGATTGATCAACGATATCGCCTCGCAGACCAACCTGCTGGCGCTCAACGCCACTATCGAAGCCGCGCGCGCTGGCGAGGCCGGACGCGGCTTTGCGGTCGTCGCATCGGAAGTGAAGTCACTGGCCAGCCAGACCGCCAAGGCAACCGACGATATTTCGGAGCAGATCGCAGATATCCAGAAGGTCGCCAATGAGGCCATCGAGGCCATCAAGTCGATCGGCGGCATCATCGGCGAAGTCAATGAAGTAGCAACTGCCATCGCCGCGGCCGTCGAAGAACAGGGCGCCGCGACACAAGAGATCACCCGAAGTACGCAGCAGGCCGCCGACGGCACCCGCAATGTGTCGGACAACATCGCTGGCGTTAGCGCCGATGCGGACGCAGCTGGCGCTGCCGCGCAGGATGTGAAGGTAGCCTCCGAAACGCTAGCCACGCAGACGCGCCAGCTCGGCACACAGGTGACGGATTTCCTCGGCAAGATCCGGGCTGCCTAGGCAGGGCCTCATCAGTCACGTCATCAAGCGCTGACAAGTATCAAAAGCCCCAGCATCGTCGGGGCTTTTTCGTTGAAGCGTCGCCGGGCACGACAATATTCTACCTCAAGTAGATTTATTATAAACACATTCATCAAGACGAGCATGAACGTGAATATTTACCAATTGCAGCCTTAAATACCGAAATATTTTTTGGGGGATTCATTGTGCTTCATCGATTGACCGTTTCCGCATTGCTCAAGTCCGTGATCGCCGTCATGGCGGTCTGTGTCGTCACATTCCTCGTTCTCAGCGCGTGGGAATCATATGGGCGCCTCAACGTCGCGGGGCGCATGTCGACGATCGCCGAGGCATCCGGCCATGTGTTCAAGGCAATGCACAATCTGCGCACTGACCGGTCCACGACGTTCCGCACGTTGAACGCCGATGTCGTGATCCAGCCCGATACTGAGGCTTATCTGCGCCGTATCCGCGGCGCCGAAATGCCGGCAATGAAAACGGCAGGAGAATTGCTGGTCACCGCCGACTTCCCCGGCAAGGCGACGCTGGTGCCCGAGTTTAACCGGCTGATGCAGGCATTGATCGCGTTGCAGACCGAATCCTGGGACCAGATGAGCAAGCCGAAGGCCTCGCGCCGCGCGGGCCTTGCCAAGGAATTCCAGGACAATGTCGATTCCGTTCTGGCCATGCTCGAAAAAGTCTCCTCCGCTCTCACCGCCGCCGTAACCCACAACGATCCGGTGATCGATCAGTTGCTGTCGATCAAACAGATGGCTTGGCTGATGCGCAACACATCGGGCGACGCCTCCGTCATTGTGTCCAACGCACTCGCGGTCAACAAGATCTCGCCGGAACTGCAGCGGAGCTATGTGAAGCTGACGGGCGGCATCGAGACCGGATGGAATGCCCTGGACATCGCATCGTCGGGTACTGAATTGCCGCAGGGTCTTGTCTCGGCCCTCGCTGCAGCGAAGGCGTCCTATTTCGACCCACAATATCTGGCGCTGCGCGACCGTCTGATTCAGGCGGTCGCAACCGGCGAGAAACCCGAAATGCCGGCGACGGCCTGGACACCGCTCACCGTCGACAGGATGAGCACGGCCGTAGTCGTCGCCGAACGCGCGCTTGACGAGGCCAAGAACCACAGCATCGCGCAATGGTCCGTCGCGCAACGCTCGCTGATCTTGCAACTGGTGCTGCTGGGTACCGCAATCCTGCTGGCCGTGGGCGCCATAGTCACCATCACGCGCCGTGTGACCACGCCACTGCTCACGATCCGCGACGCGATGCTGAAAGTGGCCGGCGGCGATCTCACCGTCGATGCCGGCTATAGCGACCGCCAGGACGAAATCGGCGCCTTGGCCGGCGCATTGGGGACCTTCAAGAAACAGGCGATGGAAAAAGCCGAGATCGAGGCGCAGGAACGCCATCGGAATGCCAATGCCAGCCAGCGCCAGCAGGCTGTCGAACAGTATATCGGCATGTTCGAGATCCAGATGCGCGACACGCTGGGCGCCCTTGGCAGCGCCTCGGACCAAATGAATATGACATCCGACGGCATGGCCGCCGTATCCAGCCAGACCAATGCCCGCGTGCAGGATGCTGCGCGCGCCTCCGGCGAAGCCTCAGTGAATGTGCAGAACGTTGCCGCCGCGGCCGAGGAGCTGAGTGCCTCGATCAACGACATCAGCCGCCAGGCATCACACGCAGCCGGCATCGCCAGCCGCGCCGTCAGCCAAGCACAGCAGACCGACAATACCGTTCAAGGCCTCGCCCAGACAGCGAACCGGATCGGCGAAGTCGTCGGCCTCATCAACGACATCGCCTCTCAGACCAATCTGCTGGCACTCAATGCCACCATCGAAGCAGCGCGCGCGGGCGAAGCCGGCCGGGGCTTTGCGGTCGTTGCGTCCGAAGTGAAGTCGCTGGCCAGCCAGACGGCGAAGGCGACCGAGGATATTTCCGAACAGATCGCGGATATCCAGAAGGTCGCCAATGAGGCCATCGAAGCCATCAAGTCGATCGGCGGCATTATCGGCGAAGTGAATGAAGTCGCCACCGCGATTGCGGCTGCGGTCGAAGAACAGGGCGCGGCGACGCAGGAAATCACCCGTAGCACCCAACAGGCGGCCGATGGCACCCGCAACGTGTCCGACAATATCAGCGGCGTCAGCGCTGATGCGGACGCGGCCGGTGAAGCCGCTCAGGATGTGAAGGTGGCATCAGAGACGCTGGCGACGCAAACACGCCAACTCGGCATTCAGGTGACGGACTTCCTCGGCAAGATCCGAGCGGCCTAAGCGCAATCGATCACGTGGCGCGGATTATTCCCGCGCCACGACCGGCATGCGCTCATACTTCGCCTGCAGCGACGGCGACACCGGCGACATGTTCAGCGATGCGCCGCGTTTGTCAGCGCCGCGGCCCGTGACCATCAATCCGTCGGCACCGGCGACGATATCGCCCTTGCGCAAGGTCGGATCGTTCTCGAGCTTCACCGGTGCCAAACCGATCTGGTCCTTACCGTTGCAGGTGCAACCGGCCACCAGTTCGGTGCGGTACTTGAATGCATTCGGCAGCTCGGAATAGGGTTTACCGCTCTCAGTCGCAGCTGTGTCGATACTGCTGCCGTAAACAACCTTGGTATCGCTCGCCGGACAGAAATTATTGCACGACGCCGCGCGGCTCTGACCGTCGGTCGCTGATATCGGGAAGTAACGCCCATCGCACGTGCGCACGCAAAAAGCCTGACGCCCGCCGCTTGCTGCACGAGCGCGCTGCTCCTGCACCGGTGGACCTTCATTGCCAAAAGGCAGCGAGACATCCGGGCCGCGACCACGCGCTATCCCGCCGAACAATGCCGAGAAGAAATCCTGTGCCTGCGCTGGGGCGGCACCGAGCATGACAATCGCCGCAACCGCGCCGAGAGCCATCCGTTGTCCTGGAAATCGGGCCATGGGGCCTCCAACGCGGTATCAAAGCGGAATGATCGACTCTCAGTAGAGCGACGACGCCGAAAGGTTCATTGCCTGACGGCCCGGAGCCTGCTGAGCGTCGGCAGGGCGAACCGAGATCGATGTGACGCTGCGCGGCGCTGGAGCCACGCGCGCCTCATAGCGTGGGGCAACCGACTTCGGTAGCACCACAACCTTGGTCCCAACGCTGACGCGGCTGAAAAGGTCCTGCACATCTTCATTGGTCAGGCGGATACAACCCGACGACACGAACTTGCCGATGGTTGACGGATCATTGGTGCCATGGATGCGATAGGCGCTGGAGCCAAGATACATCGCACGGGCACCGAGCGGGTTGCCGGGGCCACCAGCCATGAAGCGCGGCAGATAGGGCTGGCGCGCAATCATTTCCTGCGGCGGATGCCAATCCGGCCATTCCGCCTTGCGTGTGACGGTCTGTGTGCCGGACCAGGTGAATCCTTCGCGGCCAACACCGACGCCATAGCGGATGGCGCGGTTGTTGCCGAGCACATAATAGAGCTGGGTATTGCCCGTATCGATGATCACCGTGCCCGGCGCTTCGCGGGTCATATAGCTGACTTCAGCGCGGCGCAGACGCTCGGGAAGAGCAACATCCATGTTCTCCCGCACCCGCGGCGCAGCCATCACGTCGTCGTCCGGTGGAAACGCGCTTAGCGCAGCCGGTCCATAGTTCATTACCTGCGCCGATGCGCTCGAGATGAATGGCGAAGCTACGATCAGAGCGGCTGTAGCAACGAGCGCCCTTGTGAGACGCAGCGAAAGCGTGCGGTTTCCAGATGATGCCTGTGACATGTGACTGCCCCGTTTGGCGACGCGTCATCGTCGTGATGACCGCAACCAACTGCGCCGAAGCCTCGCGGTTCCCTCCCAGCCGCTGTTCACCGAATGATTTGTCAACCAAGGAACCATCACGAAATCGCGATGGAACTTTTGCGGTATGGTCGTGTTGTAGAGCCCGATCGCATGTCGGCGGTCTGACGCGCGGATGCGGTCTGCGCGAACAAGTGGCGGCATGTCGGGACAGCTCATGAGTGAAGTACGCGCGCTCCCCGAAAAGCCTGCAGGCACGCCGGTGCCCGAGAGCAAGATCGAGCAGCCGCCGGCGTTCCGCCGTGCCGAGGTGGTTGCTTTCACGCTGGTATCGCTGCTGGTGATCACCGTGATTACGGTGCTCTATGTCGCCAAGGCATTCTTCCTGCCAATCGTGACAGCCTTCATCATTGGCACCATGCTGTCGCCCGCAGCGAGCTTTCTCGAAAAGCGCCGCATTCCGCGATCCGTCTCGGCAGTCCTGATCGTTATATTGGTGTGCGCCGGGCTTGCCTTCATCGTAGGGCTTATTTCATCCCCGCTGATGGAATGGACGACGCGGCTCCCCGAATTAGGTTCGCTGCTCAA
Source organism: Tardiphaga sp. 709 (assembly GCF_032401055.1). Classification (NCBI taxonomy): domain Bacteria; kingdom Pseudomonadati; phylum Pseudomonadota; class Alphaproteobacteria; order Hyphomicrobiales; family Nitrobacteraceae; genus Tardiphaga; species Tardiphaga sp. 709. The sequence goes on from NZ_CP135529.1 coordinate 1,920,038, forward strand.
GAACAAGCTGCATGTCTTTGACCGACCGCTGGCGCTCTGGCACCAGATACAGAGCATGTTCGGCAGTGCCGAAACGCTTGCGACAACAAAGTTCGAATTGCCCAAGATCGACTGGGTGCAGCCAACCGTCGAATTCCTGTCGCCAACCCTCACCGAATTCCTGCTGTTCTTCGCCACGCTGGTGCTGTTCATCGCAAGCTGGAAAGATCTGCGCCGCGCGCTGGTCATGAACTTCGCCGATCACGAATGGCGGCTGCGGACGCTGCGCATTCTCAATGCCATAGAGACCAGCCTTGGCGAATATCTGCTGATGGTCACTATGATCAATTTCGGAGTCGGCATTGCCACCGGCGTGATCTGCGCGGCCACCGGTATGCCCAACCCGGCCGGCCTCGGCGCGCTGGCAGCCACGCTCAACTTCTTCCCGATCATCGGCCCTGTCGCCATGTTCGTCATCCTGGTCGCGGTCGGCATCATTTCGTCCGAGACGATCGCCGCAGGCATGATCGCGCCGCTGCTGTTCGTCGGCCTCACCTTCATGGAAGGCCACTTCATCACGCCCACGATCATTGGACGCAAATTGCAACTCAACGCGCTGGCGGTGTTCATCGGGCTGGCGTTCTGGACCTGGCTCTGGGGCCCGATGGGCGGCTTCCTGGCGGCGCCGATCCTGATCGTCGGGCTGATCTTGAAAGAGCATTTGATGCCGATCAATTCGCCGCAGTTGCCGCCGGATTAATCCAGCTCTACTGATGGAACCTACGGTCCAACCGGGCGTTTCTGCATTGGATTTTCAGTATCAGGGGAGCTTCGCATGGCGGATATCGATGGCCTGGATGAACTCAAGAAACTGACCGACAAAGCAACCTATAGCCGCCTTCAGAAGGATCTCACCGCCGTGAAAAACGATGTTGCAGCCCTGACTGAACAGATCACCGACGCGCTTAATGCCTTTACCGGCCAAGCTACTAAACAAGCCCGCCGCGGCGTCAAGCAAGCCCGTGCCGACGCCGAAGACATGATGTCCGACATGCGGGAGCGCGGCAGCGCGGCCTATGATGCTGCGCATGACGCAGCCTATTCACTGGAGGAAACGCTGGAGGACAGCATCACCCAGCGCCCATTGGCCGCCGTCGGACTGGCGCTCGGCCTCGGCGTACTGATCGGGATGGCCTGGCGCCGCTGAGCACATGCGCAGAATTGAGATGTGATGGCTGGCGGTGCCCGAGGGTGCCGTCAGTTTTCTTTGTATTTTAGAGTTCGGGTTCGGGGGGCTTCCATGCTGAAGGGTATCATCGACGATCTGAAGAACAGCACAGGCAACAGCCTGCGCATGACATCGCTCATGGCACTGGCGGGCTTTGCTGGTTTCGTGGCGCTGTGCTTCCTGTGTGTTGCGGCTTTTATCGCGGTGATGCAGCGCTACGGCGTCATTGAGGCCTGCCTCACCATCGCCGGCATCTTTTTGGTCATCGCGGCGATCTTCGCACAGGTCTATGCGACCAAGCAGAAGCAGGCTCGCGAGCGCGCAGCAGCCGCAGCGCGCGCAGCGGCCAGAGCTGCTGCGAATGCGCCGCTGATCGATCCGATGCTGGTGGCCACCGGCATCCAGATCGCGCGCACGCTCGGCCTCAAGAAGGTTATTCCGCTGCTAGCCCTGGCCGGCGTCGCACTTGGCTATATGGCCAATCGCAGCAGCGCAGCGGCAGATGATGATACGAATGAAACCGGCGACCCCGATGAGGTCGCCGACGATTGATTTAAATTGTCAGCGTGAAGATCAGGTCACGCAGCGCCCCGGCTGCAGCATCTTTGCCATCTCGCTGAGCACACTCACCGGCGGTTCGCAGCCCACCGCCGCACGCTGCGGTTTGGCATTCATGGGGAGAGGGCGGATATTGATGGCTTCATTCTTGGTTGGAGCCACCACGGGCGCGACGCCCATCCGCAGAAGGACGGACGTATCCGACAGACCCTGAATGCGGAACGAGAGAGTCTGGCTCTGCTCGTTCTGTGTGGTAATTAGTGATGCCCGGTCGCCCTTGGCAGCCCGGTTGACGCCGCTGGACGCAGCCTTGTCTGAATCGGTCAACGTGCCCCGCAGATCATTGCCGGAAGCATACTGGATGGCGCCGAACATGGTCGCTCCGGCGACCATTCCCAAGACCAAGCTGGATACCTTTGACATGTGAGCCTCGCCTGCCCTGCGCGACGTCGTTGCGACGCGTCCGTAATAGGAACGTGCGTCAAGGCTCTAGGTTCAAGAACGGCGATCACTTAACCGTGTGTTAAATATTTCGAGGCGCCGGGAACGGTTTTGATCGGCGGGCGTCATCCTGGCAGCCGGTCGTTCCCTGCCCCAATTGACCGGCGACGCGGGGTGTAGCTGTGGTGATGCCAGCTGCACCCCGCATTCTTTTGGGGGATAGGTAAGGCTCTCTCACCCTTCAAAGAATCGCGGGCAGAGGTATTTTGCTGCCCGCGACGCTCGGTTCATAGAGTTATCTGCTCGGCTTACTTCTTGCTCATCACCATTGGGCATGCACTCGCCGAGAGCGGCGAGAATGCATCCTCCCCCTTCACCGTGGCGAGGATCCTGAACACGTCATAGCTATCGGTGACCTCGGCAGGCTTCTTGACCTCGGCGAGATACATGTCGTGGACCATCAGATTGTCCGGACGCAGCTTTCCGTTACGCAGGAAGGCATCGTCAAAGGTACGCCCCTGCAGATCCTTGACCACGGCGGCAGGATCCTTGGTATTCGCGGCCTCCACCGACTTGATGTAGTTCAGCGTCGAGGAATAGACACCGGCCTGCATCATGCTCGGCGGCTTGCCCATCTTTGCAGCGTAGCGCTTGGAGAATGCACGCGTGCGGTCGTCCATGTTCCAGTAGAAGCCGGATGTCACCAGCAGGCCTTGCGCGCTCTTCAATCCGACGCTGCGGATGTCATTCACGTCGATCAAGAGCGCAATCATCTTCTGATCACCGCCCATCAAACCGAACTCTTCTGCCTGCTTGATGGCATTCTGCGTGTCACTGCCGGCATTGGCGATGGCGATGACCTTGGCGCCTGACGACTTGGCCGTCAGAAGCTGCGAGGAAAAATCTGCCGTGTTGATCGGATGCGGCGCACGGCCAAGCGCCTTGCCGCCGCCCTTCACGGCAACTTCCGTTACGTCACGCTCGAGCGCCTGGCCAAAGGCATAATCCGCAACAACGAAGAACCATGTGTCGCCACCCCGCTGAAGCATCGCCTTGCCGGCGACATTGGCCAGCGCGTAAGTATTGTAGGTCCACTGAATGAAGTTCGGCGAGCAAAACTTGCCGCTGAGATCCGCCGAGCCGCCGGCCGACGTGATAAACATCTTGTTGCGGTCCTTGGCGAAGGTCTGCACGGCGATGCAAACAGAGGACACCGGCACGTCAAGAATGACGTCGACGCCTTCCTGATCATACCACTGGCGCGCAATATTGCCGCCGACATCGGGCTTGTTGAGATGGTCGGCCTGGATCAGCTCTATCGCCTTGCCGAGCACCTTGCCGCCGCATTCCTCGATCGCGAGCTGCGCCGCAGCTACCGAGCCCTGCCCGCCATTGTCGGCGAACAGACCCGTCATGTCGGACAGCACACCAAACTTCAGTGGAGCATCCGCAGCGGCACGAACGATCGCCGGAGAAAAAACTGCAGCGCTGACGCCGGTTGCACCGAGGCCAGCCAGGAATGTACGTCGCTTCATCAATAGTCCTCCCGTTTTTGGTTTTTTGGTATGAAAGTATCATCGTCCTGTTGTGACGAAGATCATGGCGAGCCGAATGACGATCCTTTGTCGGGCAGCTCGAATTCAAGCAGCGCAGAGCTGAATGATTTCCCGTGCGTATCCAGCGCGAGCGATCGCACGACACCGCCACCAAGCGCGCCCGTCAGCACGAAGTTCAGCGCGCCAAGCGCCGGCAGTTCATAGCGCATGACGGTGCCGGTGATGGTGTCGCCGAAATGGTCCACGACGCAATCGGCAGTCACATGCTCGGCCAGAAACGCGAAGTCACCCATATCGAAAGCGATGACGGAAATGTTGGACGTGTCGCCCTTATCGCCGCTGCGTGAATGCGCGATCTCATGGAGTTTCATGGTCACGCCTCCATGAATGTGACTGATGACGTCACGACAGCTTCGGGCAGCAAGGCCGAAGCGACGCCGACGATTTCGCGCGCCGATTTCCAGGCCCCGCCGCCACCGGCAGGCCCGTTGGTGTAAAGCGTCTCGACCTCATTGCCGATCTTCACGGCCTCTGCGAGAGAGTCGGTACGCCCCGCGACGCGGATGCGGACTTCATAGGGATCGCGGCCTTCGGCCAGGGCGTCACCATGCAGCGCATTGACGCCGATCAGGTCGAACCGGCTCTCCGTCATTTTCACGCCGGTGAGCGTGAGGCGTTCGCGTACAATCTCAAGCGCCAGACGCCCGCGCGCCACGGCATTGGCACCAGCATAGGAGATTTCGCCTTCGCCGATATAGCTGTCGAGATAGCCGACTGACGTCTTCAGCAGGCCAGTCTTCGGCGTGCCACTCCCGCCGGTGACATGGATGCGGTCCGGACCAACCTCCTCGACACGCACCTGCGAGAAATCGGCAACCACATCCGGCTGGTAATAGCGGGTCGGATCATGAATTTCGTAGAGCAGTTGTTCGGTCACCGTCGCTCGCGTGATCTGGCCGCCCGAGCCCGCGACCTTAGTGACGACGAGATCGCCATCCTCGCGCACCTCGCCGATCGGGAAACCAAGCCGCGCGAGGCCCTGCACATCCTTCACGCCGGGATCGGCGAAATAGCCGCCGGTGATCTGGCCGGCACATTCCAGGAGATGGCCGACCATGGTGCCCTTGCCGAGCAAATCCCAGTCATCCATCGCCCAGCCGAATTCATGCACCAGCGGCCCGAGAAACAGCGCCGGGTCAGCCGCGCGGCCGGTGATGACGACATCGGCGCCGCCGGCAAGTGCTTCGGCGATGGGGGCTGCGCCCGTATAGGCATTAGCTGAGATCACGCGGTTACCGAGAGCTTTGACGGAACCGCCTTCGTCCAGCGCGACGTCGGACGCGCGAGCCTGCTCCAGCACATCGTCACCGGTCACGGCTGCGACCTTGAGGCCAGTCAGACCAAGCGCCTTGGCGATGTCACGCGTTGCCTGCGCCGCCGCGACGGGATCTGCCGCCCCCATATTGGTGACGATCTTGACGCCATTCTTTCGGCAGATGGACAGCACCGCCTTCATGCGGTCGGCAAGCAAAGGGTCAAAACCGCCTTGCGGATCTTTCAGGCGTTCCTGCTGGGCAAGCGCAATGGTGCGTTCTGCAAGGCACTCGAAGACGAGATAATCGAGGTTGCCGCTTTCGGCGAGTTCGATCGCCGGTTCGATCCGGTCCCCCGAATAGCCGGCACCGGATCCGATCCTGATGGTGCGCACGAGCAGTCTCCCTGGATCAGACTTGCCTGCAGTCACATCGCGAAAAACGCGACCGCTGCATGTCTATCTCCCGATCTCTTTTGAAGGACATGTCACGGGCCTGAGCAGGCGATCATGCGCATGTCGCTTTCGGGCATTGAAGCCAGAAGCTTCCTCCTATTCAATTGAATTAATTCTATCCCATTGATAGAAATTCCCTATGGATGTGAATCTCCGGCAGATCCGGTCTTTCGTCGTCGTCGCCCAAACCGGCAGCTTCACCCGCGCCGCGGAGTTGCTGCATCTGGCGCAGCCGACGCTGACGGTTCAGATCAGGCGCCTCGAAGAAACCCTCGAGGTGAAACTGTTCGATCGCAACACCCGCTCCGTCGAACTGACGCGGGTCGGCCGCGAACTGCTGCCGGTGTTTCAGCGCATGATCCGCGATCTCGATGCCGTCGTCGTGGATACGCGCGATATCGCGGCCAAGCGCCGGGGCGTCGTCCGGATCGCGGCGCTTCCCTCCGTAGCCGCCGGCGCCCTGCCCGAAGCCATCAAATCGTTTCGTGAATTGCAGCCAGGCGCGTCTTTTGTCCTGAAGGACGTGATTGCCAACCGCGTCCTTGACCTAGTCCGCTCAGAAGAGGTCGATCTCGGCATCATGGGCGGCAGCATCACCGGCCACGATGTGGACGTGCTGCTCGAAGTGCGCGACCGCATGCATGTGGTGTTTCCGGCGAAGCACCCGATCGGCGGAATCCGCAAGGTCACCATCGACGATCTGATGAAATATCCGCTGGTGCTGATGGATCCCGCGACCAGCGTCCGCGCGGTCGTCGACAGCGCCTTCCTGACCGCGGGACACATCGCGCAGCCGACCTGCGAAGCGACCTATATGATGACGGCCATCGCCATGGTCCGCGCCGGCCTGGGCATCACCATCCTGCCAGGCTCCGCACGCGAGATCGGCGCTGAGCCGGACCTGCGCTCGCGGCAGATCGACGTCGCGGATTTCTCGCGGGCCATCACCATCATCAAGAAAGCCGGCCGCACGCTGCCGCCGATCAGCGAAGCCTTTGGCGATCACCTCGCAAAATCGATCGGCGCGCAGCCACTCTTCGCGCGCCGCTGACGCGCTATCACTTCATCGCGTCATAGACGGCGAAGCTGTAGGCGCCTTCCGGCTTCTTGGTGATCACCGGATCCGATCCGCCGGACATCAACGTCGCGACCGTGCGGTCATAGTCCTTGACGTCGAGCTTACCATTGGCATCGCCGAGCAACTTGCTGACCTCGGTCATCATGCGCTTCTGGTCTTTGGCAGTCTTGGCGCCCGTGGAGTCGCCAGCCAGGATGATCTTCACGGCTTCGTCGGGATTGGCCTTGGCATAGTCCCAGCCCCTCATCGACGCCTTCACGAACTTCGCCATCTTGGCGACGAAGGCGGGATCCTTGAGGTTCTTGTCGAGCACCCAGAGACCATCCTCCAGCGTGGCGACGCCCTCGTCCTCATATTTGAACACGGTGAGCTGACTCGGCTTGTAGCCGCCATCGATCACCTGCCAGTATTCGTTATAGGCCATGGTGGAGACGCAATCGGCCTGCTTCTGCAGCAGCGGATCGACATTGAAGCCCTGCTTGATGATCTTGACGCCGGCCGGCGAACCATCGGTCTTGTAGCCCAGCTTCGACATCCAGGAGAGGAACGGATATTCGTTGCCGCCATACCAGACGCCGGTGACTTTGCCCTTCAGATCGGTCGGCTTCTTGATGCCGGTCTCGGCGCGGCAGGTGAGTTCGAGCCCGGACTTCTTGAAGGTCTGCGAGATATTGACCAGCGGCACGCCCTTCTCGCGCGAAGCCAGCGCCGAGGGCATCCAGTCCACCACCACATCGGCACCGCCGCCCGCGATCACTTGCGGTGGGGCGACGTCGGGACCGCCCGGCTTGATCGTCACGTCGAGCCCGGCGTCCTTGTAGAAGCCCTTCTCCTTGGCGACGAAGTAGCCGGCGAACTGGGCCTGTGCGACCCATTTGAGCTGGATGGTGACCTTGTCCGCCGCTTGCGCGGAGCCGAGCGAGAGAGCCATCGCTGCGCCGAATGCCATGATCTTCTTCATGCTCAACTCCAGAATTGGCGAACCTGCCGAACTAGGTCCGCATCGATGGATGCCAAAACGTCGTCACGCGCTCGGCGAGCGCAACAAGTCCATAAAATGCCATTCCCGCGATCGCGGCGAGCGCGATCTCCGCCCACACCATATCGAGCGCCATGCGCCCGGCTTCGGTGGAAATTCGAAAGCCGATGCCTTGCGTCGGCGTGCCGAAGAATTCCGCGACGATGGCACCGATCAGGGCCAGTGTGGCATTGATCTTCAGCGCGTTGAAGATGAAAGGTAATGCAGCAGGCAGATACAACTTGATGAGAGTCTGGGCATAGCTTGCGCCATAGGAGCGCATCAGGTCACGCTCGATATCGCCGGCAGCTTGCAGACCGGCCAACGCATTCACCAGCATCGGGAAGAACGTTACCAGCGCCACCACGGCAGCCTTCGATGGCCAGTCAAAGCCGAACCACATGACCATGATCGGCGCGACGCCAACCAGCGGCAGTGCCGAGAAGAAGTTACCCAAGGGTAGCAGCCCGCGGCCGAGAAATTCAAAGCGATGCGCGAGGATCGCCACCAGAAGCCCGGCGCCGCAGCCGATGGCATAGCCGATCAGCACACCACGGATGAAGGTCTGCACGAAATCCGCGCCCAATATCGGCAGCGACGCCATGAATTTCGTAGCGGCAGCGCTCGGCGACGGCAGCAGCACCGGCGGCACGCCGGCGCCGCGCACCACGACCTCCCAGAGATAGAACACGGCCGCACCAAACAGCAGCGGGATGGCAAGATCGATAGCCTTACGGAATATACTGCTGCGCGGCCTCAGTCCGGCCAGCGCAACGACGGAGATCCATGACGCCAGCCAGACGCCGATCACCACCACCCAGAAGCCTGACGCGGCATCGCCAGCAATCAAGGGATCGCGCAACAGCGTCAACGTCATGTCCGCCGTGATGCCTGCGCCGACCAAGCCGATCACGATGGCCGGAAGGCCGCGAAAGCCGGCAGCGAAAGCGAAGACCAGCACGATCACGCCGGTGAGCAGGAAGGTCAGCGGCCGCGCCATCAGTGCTGCGACGGGCGTGCCGGCCAGCGGCAGCGGCAACATCAGCGTGATCAGCACGCACACCGCCGACATGATGAAGCCTAGGCGGATCTGGCGACGGTTCATGACCGCGCCCCCATCCGCTGCGCCACCTTGCGTTCGGCATAGCCGACGATGGCGATCAAACCAGAAGCCAAAACAGCAGCGGCAACCAGCGCAGACCAGATCTGGATGGTTTGGCCATAATAGGAGCCGGCTAGCAGGCGCGCGCCGATGCCGGCTTCCGCGCCGGTCGGCAATTCCGCGACGATGGCGCCGATGAGCGAAATGGTGATGGCAACCTTGAGGCTGGCAAAGAGATAGGGCACCGCCGAAGGCCAGCGCAGTTTCGACAGCACCTGCCTAGATGTCGCCGACCATGTCCGCATCAGATCCATCTGCATCGGATCGGGTGAGGTAAAGCCCTTCACCATGCCTATCGTGATCGGGAAGAAACTCAAATAGGCCGAAATGATCGATTTCGGCAGCAGGCCCTGTAGGCCGATAGCACCGAGCACCACAATGAAGATCGGCGCCAGCGCCAATATGGGCACCATCTGCGAGCAGATGATCCACGGCATCAGGCTGCGCTCCAGCACGCGGCTGTGCACGATGGCGAGCGCCAGCACGATGCCGAGCAGTGCCCCGAGCGCGAAGCCGAGCAGCGTCGCCGACAGCGTCACCATGGAATGATAGACGAGGCTACGCGGCGCCGTCGGCGCATAGCCGAACACGCCGTCGATGAAAGCACCGACCACCTGATGCGGCGCCGGCAGCAACGGCCGCTCCGCGCTCATGGTGCCTTCCAGCAATTCCATCGTCGTGTAAGGCGCTTCCTCGCGCTCGAATCCGCCGCGCACAAGCGACAGGTTCATCAGCACGGCGCCGATGTACCAGACGACGATCAGCACTGCGACAATGGCCACCAGCGGCGTGCTACGCTTTACCAGCGGATGCGTGCGCCATGCCTCACGCGTGACCGGCATGGTATCCACCGTACTACTCGTCATAGGAGTGCCCGGCCCGCAGCCCCGTGCGCACGCGCTGCGCGATGGCCATGAATTCCGGTGTCTCGCGGATTTCCAGCGTGCGCTCGCGCCGGAAATTGCAGTCGATAATATCAGTGATACGGCCCGGCCGCGGCGACATCACCACGATCTTGGTGGAAAGAAACACCGCTTCGGGAATCGAATGCGTCACGAACAGCACGGTCTTGCGGGTCTTGGCCCACAATTGCAGCAACTGTTCGTTGAGATGATCCCTGACGATCTCGTCCAGTGCGCCGAACGGCTCGTCCATCAAGAGCAATTCCGGATCGAACGACAGCGCGCGCGCGATCGAGACGCGCTGCTGCATGCCGCCCGAGAGCTGCCAGGGAAATTTCCGCTCGAAGCCGGTGAGATTGACCAGCTCCAGATAACGCGCTGCGCGCTGTTTCTGTTCGGTCGGCGAGAAGCCCATCAATTCCAGCGGCAGCTTGAGGTTGGCCTCGATGCTGCGCCAGGGAAACAATGCGGGCGCCTGAAATACATAACCGTAATTGCGCCCGAGCCGCGCCTGCTCGGCGCTCATGCCATTGACAGTGACGCTGCCAGAGCTTGGTTGCTGCAGGTCCGCGATCACACGCAGCAGCGTGGTCTTGCCGCAGCCGGAGGGACCAATGAAGGAGACAAACTCCCCACCACTGACTTGCAGATCAACATTGGATAGCGCTTCGACCTTGCCGTCGGCCGTATCGAAGGTGAGCGATACCTTGCTGACGTCGACCGCGATGGTACGTGTCACGTTGGCTTGATAAATGTGAGGTTCAGCGTCGGCAGTTGAGTTCATGCGCACCGGTTCGACCAGAAGGGTCACGCAGCCGGCCACACCCCTGCGGGACGTGGCAATATGCCGCCTATCGGGGGATGATATCGGCATTGATCGCTGCTTCAACACAATAGTGCCGACCCCTTCCCGCCGCTCGCTGATAGTTTGCGCAAGGACAGCGGACTTATTGGGCAGTTATTATCTACCGCGCCGCATCGCCCAAACAAAAACGGCCGGGCGTGGCCCGGCCGCTGCAATCGCATCGATAAAATGAGATCAGGACGCCCTAGCGGTCTTATTCTTCGAGTTGCGCTGAAAGAACAGCGCCTGGCTGGCGACGGCCGAGACCATCGCGGGCTGGAACGGCTTCGAGATCAGGAAGGCCGGCTCCGGACGTTCGCCGGTTAGAAAACGCTCCGGATAGGCGGTGATGAAGACCACCGGCACTTCGAAGATGCGCAGCAACTCGTTCACCGCGTCGAGACCCGAGCTGCCATCGGCGAGCTGGATATCGGCGAGGATCAGGCCGGGCTTCTTGTTCTTCGCGAGCGCCACCGCATCCGCATGGGTGCGGGCAACGCCGATGACGTTATGACCGAGATTCTTCACGAGGCTTTCGAGATCCATCGCGATGAAGGTCTCGTCCTCGATGATCAGAACGTCGGTGGCGATCTCGGCGGCCATTTCGCGGCCGGCCGTGTCGGCCAGCGAACGCACTTCCGCCACATCAGCGTCGAGTACGAAGGCGACCTCCTCTTCCGAGAAGCCTTCGAGCGACAGCAACAGGAAGGCCTGTCGTGGCAGCGGGGTAATGTTGGAAATGCGCTTCTCGGACGCAGCCTGCAGCGGCGCGACATCCGGATTGTCATTCAAGGCGACAGAGTTCCAAATCTGGGTGAACAGACGAAACAAGCCGGCGCGGGCGCCGTGTTGTTCGTCGAGCAGCGACTGGTCTTGCAGCAACGCTTCCAGCATGGCGCCTACATAGGCATCGCCTGAGGCCTGGTTGCCCGTGAGGGCTCGGGCATAGCGCCGCAATAGCGGCAAGTGTTCAGCTACGAGCTGTGATCGGGACATCCCCACTCCATCCTGTTCTAAATCAAAGTCAAAGGGGTATCGGAATACGACCGGTTCCTTCGATGTGCGTGTCTACGTCCCAGTCGGACAAAAGTTCCACGAGGTCGGAACTTTCCGCCGCGCTCCGCATTAAGATCGCGAACAGACGCCGCAAAGGCTTCAAAAATCAAGAAAATTTCTCAATTCCAGGGGGCGTATCTTCTGGGGAATGTGGAACGGGTCATGAAAGATGTGAAGCCGAAGGGCGGATTAAACGCCGAAATCCAGTCACGGATCGGGCATCAGTTGCGCGCGATGTACGACGATGTCGTGCGACAGGGCGTGCCGGACCGATTTGCGGAGCTGATCCGCAAGCTGGACGGGGCTGAGGCTCAAGCCCAGATCGCTGGCGATCCTGGCAAAAATGAAGGAGGGGAATAATGCCTCTCACAGACTCACTCCGCGACGACATTCTGGCGTCGGTGCCTAGCCTGCGCGCCTTCGCGATCTCGCTCTCCGGCAACGGCGACCGGGCCGATGACCTCGTACAGGAAACGCTGTTGCGCGCGCTCGCCAATATCGACTCCTTCCAGGTTGGCTCGAATCTGCCTGCGTGGTTGTTCACCATTCTGCGTAACCTGTTCCGGTCGGACTATCGCAAGCGGCGGCGTGAGGTGGAGGATGCGGATGGCAGCTATGCCAAGACTCTGAAGACCCAGCCGGCACAAAACGCCCATCTGGAATTTGAGGAGTTTCGCGCGGCGCTTGAGAAGCTTCCGCAGGATCAGCGCGAAGCGCTTATTCTCGTCGGCGCATCGGGCTTCTCCTATGAGGACGCGGCCACGATCTGCGGTTGCGCCGTCGGCACCATCAAGAGCCGCGTCAATCGCGCGCGCTCGAAGCTCAGCGCCTTGCTCTATGTGGATGGCGCAGAAGACTTCGGCCCGGACGATACCGTCCGCGCAGTGATCGGCGGATCGGGCGGTTAGTTCGATCCGACAATTGAGGCAAGACAAGCGGTCACTTCGGTGGCCGCTTTTTTTTGTATGAGTTGGTATGACTGCATCAGCAGCGCGCCGACTTCTTCCACAATCGGGGCGAAGGAACCGCCACCATCTTTCCGCCACACAGAAAGTGCCCCTCGCGCTTACATCGCCGGGGATTTTTGTTGATGCACATGCCATTAACGCCTCGCGACTGCTGTACGAGGACCAACCGGGGATGCCTGCCTTTCGACCACGAACAATCTCGCTTGCCGCCGCACTGAGCATCGCCTGCGCAGGTCATGCTCTCGCGCAGAAACAATACGATCCCGGCGCATCCGACACCGAGATCAAGATCGGCAACATCATGCCCTATAGCGGGCCGGCTTCGGCCTATGGCATCGCGGGCATCATCGAGGCCGCCTATTTCCGTATGATCAACGATCAGGGCGGCATCAACGGCCGCAAGATCAATTTCATCAGCTATGACGATGCCTATAATCCGTCCAAGGCCGTCGAGCAGGCACGCAAGCTGGTCGAATCCGACGAGGTGCTCGTGGTGTTCAATCCGCTCGGCACACCGTCCAATGCAGCGATCCAGAAATATCTCAACATCAAGAAAGTGCCGCAACTGTTCGTCGCCGCCGGCGCGACCTATTTTGGCAATTACAAGGCTTTCCCGTGGACCATGGCATGGCAGCCGCCCTATGAGAGCGAGGGCCGCATCTATGCGAAATATCTGCTGACCGAAAAGCCCGACGCGAAGATCGCGGTGCTCTATCAGAACGACGACCTCGGCAAGGACGTGCTGAAGGGCCTGAAGGATGGTCTCGGCGACAAAGCTGGGGGCATGCTGATCGCCGCCGAAAGCTATGAGGTCACCGAGCCGACCATCGATAGCCACATCATCAATTTGAAAGCCTCCGGCGCCGATACGTTCATCAGCGTCACGACACCGAAGTCGGCAGTCCAGAGTATCCGCAAGGTCTCCGAACTCGGCTGGAAGCCGCTCTACATCCAGGGCTATGCCAGCGCATCGATCAGCTCCGTGCTGAAGCCGGCCGGACAGGAGATCTCGCAGGGCATCCTGTCGGCCTATTACGCCAAGGACGGCTCGGATCCGCAATGGGACAACGACCCCGGCATGCAGCGCTTCTATGCGTTCCTGGCCAAATACGCTCCGGACGCCCGCCGCAACGACATCTCGGCAGTCTACGGCTATGGCGCGGCGCAGACCATGGTTCAAGTGCTGAGGCAGGCCGGCGACGATCTCACCCGTGCCAATGTGATGAAGCAAGCCGCCAGCCTGAAGGACTTCGCGCCGGACACGATGCTGCCGGGCGTCAAGCTCAACACGTCCGCGACTGATTTCTACCCGATCGAACAGTTGCAGATGATGCGCTTCAAGGGCGACAAATGGGAGCTATTTGGCCCTGTGATCTCGGGCGAGATCAGCCGCTGAATTATACCGGGGAACGGCATATCCATTGCCCAATAAAGCAGCCCTTCGCGGTGTCATCGCGAGGGGCTTTTTGTTGCCGCATACACGCGAACGGTGTTCAATCCGGCCGGAGCCGCAAAGGCCCGCAAAACAAGACGAATAAAAATTAGGGAGTTCTGAAATGCCTTGGATCCGATCGCGCGCACTGACTTTGTCGGTTGCCGCGGCCCTCAGCGTCGCAGCCAGCAGCAGCGCGTTGGCCCAGAAGAAATACGACACCGGCGCCACTGACACCGAAATCAAGATCGGCAACATTATGCCGTATAGCGGCCCTGCCTCGTCCTACGGACTGATCGGCAAGACCGAAACAGCCTATTTCAAGATGATCAACGACCAGGGCGGCATCAACGGCCGCAAGGTTAACTTCATCAGCTATGACGACGCCTATTCGCCGCCGAAGGCGGTCGAACAGGCCCGTAAGCTGGTCGAAAGCGACGAGGCACTGTTCATCTTCAATTCGCTTGGTACACCGTCGAATACGGCGTTCCAGAAATACATGAATGCCAAGAAGGTACCACAACTTTTCGTCGCCACCGGCGCCAGCAAGTGGAACGATCCGAAGCACTTCCCGTGGACGATGGGCTGGCAGCCGAGTTACGCGGTCGAAGCACAAATCTACGCAAAATATCTGATGAAGGAGAAGCCGGACGCCAAGGTCGCGGTGATCTATCAGAACGACGATTTCGGCAAGGACTACCAGAAGGCGTTCAAAGAAGCGCTGGGTGCCAAGGCTACCACGATGCTGGTCACGGAAGAGAGCTATGAGATCTCCGAGCCGACCATCGATTCCCACATCGTGAAGGTGAAGTCGCTCAATCCCGATGTCGTCGTCCATTTCGTGACGCCGAAATTCGCAGCCCAGGGCATCAAGAAGATCGGTGAACTCGGCTGGAAGCCGCTGCAGCTCGTCACCAATGTCAGCGTCTCCGTCGGAGCAGTGATGCAGCCCGCCGGCTTCGACAATGCGCAG